>WLMZ01000007.1 GCA_009726095.1 Actinomycetota bacterium | reverse complement strand
TTGTGCGGCACCGACTTGTCCGTGGTGCGGAAGTAGACCGGCACCCGGAGTTGGCTGAGGTTCACGAGATCGCTCGCGTCGACGGCCGCCGTGACGGTCTTGTTGCCGCCGCTCCATGCGAACAGCGGATGGTTGAACGACCCGAACAGGTTGATGTCCTGGATCCGGCCGGAGCGGATCGGGCCCACGGGGTCGCTGTCCTGGCTCTGGAACACCATGGCGAACCGGGTGAGCCGATCGTTGACGATCTCCTCGAACACGAGGTCAGCCTCATTGAAACCGGTTTGCGGGCGGGCACCCGGCGCGTTGTCGATCTTGACCACCAGCGTGGGGCGTGCTGCGATGGCCGGGTCCGTCACGGGTAATCCGGTGAGCGGGTACACCGGCGGGGCGACCTCGGTGGTGGTGGTGGCCGGCGCCTCGGTGGTGGGCGGCACCATGGTGGTGGGGATCGGGGGCGAGGTGACGATCGACAGCGCAACGGTGCCGGGCGTGGTCGCCGTTGTCGGGGCGTTGGCCGTGGTGTCGTTACCGCTACACGCCACGAGCGCGAGGCCGAGCAGGGCGACCGCGACCCCCAACGGTGGGCGAGCGGAGCGTGAGCGTGAATGTGCGTACATGCGGAGGCAGGTTTCCAATCAAGGCATCGATGCGGCGGTCTGGCGAACGGCAGTCTGCCAAACCGACGAGCCCGGGTGGGTCATCCGCCCGCCGCCAGTCGGCACGAAACGGGCACCACATCCCGCAAAGTAAGGTCAGTGCTAAAACTTGGTAAGAAAGGCCCGTCCAGCTTTCCCACGTCCAGCGACACCAAGAGCGTTCCGAAGATGTCACTGACCGATACCTACCAATCGGCGGCCCCTTCGGTCGTCGAGCCCGCCGTCATCCACCGTGAGATCACCAGCGCCGTGTATCGAGCCGCCAGCACCGTTGGCCTGCTCGGCATCGCATTGATCCATGTCCTCGATCTGCCCGGGAAATGGTCTGAGGCCCGCTACCTCGGCATCGGCTACGTCCTCGTCATTGCTGCCGCGCTGGCACTCGCTGAGATCAACGCAACACGGCACGACCCGCGTGCGCTGCTGGCCGCTGCCGGTCTGGCCGCTCTGGTCGTGTTCGGCTTCGTGGTCAACCGCACCGTGGGCATGCCCAATGCCAGCGAAGACATCGGCAACTGGAGCGAGCCGCTCGGTCTGGCATCGCTGTTCGTCGAGCTCGTCACCCTCTGGGTCTGCCTGCGCGCCTGGTGGGCCAACCACACCCGCTGGTAGGACGACCGACTGGTGCGGAACCAGCGCGGCGTATCGACTGCGACCTCGGCATCTGGTGCTGGCACGCACCGATCACGGTTTCGGGCCGGTGCCGCCAGCGTTCAGGTGGTGCAGGAACCAGTCTCGAGACAGCTCTGCCGCCTTGGCGAGGGTGCCGGGTTCCTCGAACAGGTGCGTGGCGCCTGACACCACGGCGAGGTGGTTCTCGCACCGCAGCATCGCTTGGGCGCTGCGGTTCAGGTCGAGCACGGCGTCGTCCTCGCTGCCCACGATGAGCAGCGTTGGCACAGAGACACGGGACAGACGGGGCCCGGCCAGATCGGGTCGGCCGCCACGGGACACGACGGCCGCAACGTCGATACCCTCGAGCGTGGCCGCCCAGAGCGCAGCCGCCGCGCCGGTACTGGCTCCGAAATAGCCGAACGGCAGCTGGCGAGCCCGGGGCTGCGCATGCAGCCAGATGGTGGCGTCGGCGAGTCGCTGGGCGAGCAGTTCGATGTCGAACACGTTGCGCCGGTCCGTCTCCTCGTCGAGGGTGAGAAGATCAAAGAGCAGGGTCCCGATGCCTGCCCGGTTCAATACGTCAGCCACGAACCGGTTGCGCGGGCTGAGCCGGCTGCTGCCGCTCCCGTGGGCGAAGACCGCAACGCCGATGGCCTGCTCGGGCACGCTCAGTTGCCCGGCGAGCCACACCGGCCCTGCATGCACCGAGACCTCGCGATCGATCCCCATGAGGTCGTCCATCGCAGCACCGGACACGGCCCTCGCTCGCCCCGGCGCCGATGGGCCAAGCTCGCAGGCCGCTGCACGTTCGAGGCAACCAACGACCTCGTCATCGGTGGTTTGCGAGAAATCCGCATACCACTGCCCGACAGCGAAGAAGTTCTCGGGGGTCTCGAGGCAGACCAACTCGTCGGCATCGGCGGCGAGCTGTGTCGTCCAGTCGGTGGGCGCCACCGGCACGGCAACCACCACGCGCCCGGCCCCCAGCGCACGCGCCACCCGGCACGCGGCCTTGGCCGTTGAGCCCGTGGCGATGCCATCGTCGATGATCAAGGCAACGCGTCCCTCCAACGGCACCCGGGGCCGCCCGCGCCGGAAGCGGTCGGCGCGCCGGACAAGTTCAACCCGCTCGCGCTGCTCGACCGCATCAATGTCCGCATCGCTCACGTTGGCGATCCGCACGACATCGGGGTTGAGCACCCGAACGCCCCCTTCGCCGATGGCGCCCATTCCCAGCTCTTGTTGGAAGGGCACGCCAAGCTTGCGCACCACGATCACGTCCAGCGGCGCACCGAGTTCGAGCGCTACTTCGAACGCCACCAGCACACCACCACGCGGAAGGCCGAGCACGACCACGTCCTGACCCCGGAAACGGTGCAAACGCTGCGCCAGCCGCCGGCCCGCATCGACACGATTCGAGAACAACATGCGTCACCTCAGCGGTCAGCGTGCGGACCCGGCACCGGCACGGCCCGCACACCGTCAGAGTGAACCACCGCCGTCGATGCCGCAAGGGCCGAACGTCACTGCCCCCACACCGGGGTTCGGGCCGATGCATCGGCCGCACTGTCGGCAGCGGCACCGAGAGAGACCATCGCGTGGGCAATTCGTGGTAATTTATTGTGTTTGCCCATCTACGTCAGGACCACGTATGTTCAATACTCCACGACGACTGCTTGCTGCAGTGCTCGGCCTCGGTTTGCTGGCTGCCGGTTGCGGCCTGGTTCCAGCCGAACTCAAGGGCCACGGCGACTACTCGTCTCCGATTCAACCAAGGGCCAAGGCCGAGATCAGGATCGACACAAAGTCTGTCTGCAAGTTGCCTCACTCAAATTGCAGTGGCATGGACTTCAACATGTATCAACTCGGCGGCAGCCTGCAGGATCGCGGCACCAACACGGCATGGCCGCGTGGCGTCAAACTGTCCTTCGACGGCTTCCTCCAACCGGGCATGCCCAGCCTGGCCATTGGTGGATCCGTACCGACCAGCTGCGGACCAAACGCACCGACGCAGAACCCACAATCGACTCCAACATGCTGGGTGGGCATTCTCACCTATCGCTCCATGGATACGGCGTATTACCCGAACAATCCCATCGCGCAGAGTGATTGCGCATTTTTGAACGGTGCACCGCTGGCAAGCCTCAACGGGGCCGCAAGCCTGAAGTCTGCACTCGGCCGTGCAGCCAAGGATCCAATGTCCGGCATTGCCCTTGTCCTACTGGCCGACTCCAACCAGAACGGTCGTCCCGATGGCAACGGTGACATGTTGTTCTTCACCACGCTGTGCGGCCCCTACACCGGCATGACCCCGACAGCGGGCGTGCTCGACGGCCAGACCCCGTACAGCTACGCAACCTGCACGATTTCTGGCGGCGTGATGCCCAGCGTCACCAACATCGGCGAGATCACTGGCGGCAACTTTGGAGCCGGGAATGACTGCGTCGTGCCACTGCGACACAGCGACTTCACGATCAAGGAACTGCCGGTCCCGCCCACGACCACCACGACCACCACGACACCTCCGAGCACCACCGTCAGTTGATCGTGACCTGAGATCCAGGGCCGCTCACCAGCGGCACAAACGAAATACCAACCGAGAAATGCCGGTGCACGTTGATCGTGCGCCGGCATTTCTGCATGTTGTTCAGGCAACCGGCCTCGGCAGGTCTCCGGTGAACGTCACGTCATCGGCGATCTTCACCAGCTTCACGTTCAACCGTTGCGACGCTTCGCGCAGCAGCGCGAATGCCTGTTCGTCGGTGACATGGCGCTGAGCCATCAGAATGCCCTTCGCCCGCCCGATGAGGTCGCGGCTGTCAGCTTTCAGTTCCAGGTTCGCCTCACGACGCGACCGTGCGATCGCCACGGCGGCATGCGTGGCAAAGATGGCGCCGAGCGCCAGGCCCTTGTCGTCGAAGGCATCACGCTGCGTGGAATACACATTCAACGATCCAATGGTGTCCTCGTGGACGAAGAGCCGCAGGGACATGATGCTGCTGACGCCGGCCTCGTTGTGGGCTCGTCTGGCAAACTCTGGCCACCGCGTATCCGACTCCAGGTCGCTGATCAGCACGACCTCATGGTTGCGGAGCGCATCGAGGCACGGCCCCTGATCAGTCAGCTCCTGCAACCGATCCACCAGCAGGGCCAGTTCGCCGCTCGAGGCGGGCGATTCGATCTTGCGGCCTTTGATGATGGTCACGCCGACGGATTCAGCGTTCTTCAGGTTTGCCTGGGCGAGTTGCACGATGCGGTTCAGCGTCGACTGCACATCGCGCTGGTCCAGAAGTGTGCGAGACACCTCGGCGAACATCTGTGCAAGTTCCATCTCACCCGAGTTGCTGCGTGGCATACCAGCAATCTACGCCCTCCCGGCCACGCCGTACGCCCCACCGGGCGTCGGTTGCACTATTCGGTAGGAGGAGCGCTGCGGTCGGCAATGGCCCAGGCGGCCGGCAGCATCGCACCGGCCAGGACCAGCTTGACGAAATCTCCGATCAAGAATGGTGTGACACCGGATGAGATGGCGTTCTGATCGCCGATTATCTCGGGGTTCACATCGCCAGTTGCGATGGGGTAGTTGTACTTGAGCGCCAACCAGCCGGCGCCGCAGACGTAGACGATGACCGAACCAAAGGCCATGGCCGCCCAGCAGCTGAGCACGTTGCGGTCTTGGCGACGCTCGGCCAGATAGCCGATGAGCGCTGCGGCAACAATGAAGCCGATGAAGTAGCCGAAGGTGCCGCCGGTGCCGTTGGTCCAGCCGCCCTTGCCGCCCGCGTAGAACGGCAGGCCGATGAGGCCGAGCAGGAAATACACCAGTTGCGATGCAGCTCCCAGCCGCCAGCCGAGCGCGCCGCCCGCAAGCAGTACGCCCAATGTCTGGCCGGTGATCGGCACCGGGGTGAAGCCGAGATGGATCCTGAACTGAGCAAGTGCGGCGGTGAGCAGTGCGAAGCCCAGCACCAACGCTGCAGTGCGAACAACCGCCTGGGTGCGCTCGCTCGGAGGAGCCCACAGCCGGCCGGCGAGCACGGTGGTGTTGGTGGTGGTGGTGGCGACTGACATGGCTTCCCGCTTCCTACGTCACTGAAGAATTCACCATGATAAGCAGAGTCGCACCAGACGGACCAACCCTCGTGGCGCCTGACCAGCACCAGCGCGTCGCAGCATCTAGTGTTCGAACGCGGTCCGTGACCGTTGCGACGGCCGTTCTGGCCAGCGCGGGCGTGGCGAAAGTGGGCGAACGTGGCTGAGATGGTCGTCGAGGTCGAGGGTCTGTGGAAGACCTTCGGTGATGTGAGTGCCGTCGAGGACCTCAGCTTCAGCATCGAGCGAGGTCAGGTGTACGGCCTGTTGGGGCCCAACGGCGCAGGGAAGACAACAACGTTGCGTGTCCTGATGGGCCTCGAACGACCAAGCCGGGGGTCCACGCGACTGTTCGGCAGCACGGTCACGCCCAGCTGTAGTGAGCTGTTGCACGTCGGGGCGATGGTGGAGCAGGCAGCGTTCGTGCCACACCTGTCGGGCATGCGCAACCTGCGCCTGTGGTGGGAGGCCGGCGGGGCGCACATGCGCGACGCCGACCTCGATGGGGCATTGGCCATCGCAGGCCTCGGTGATGCTGTCCACCGTACAGTGAAGACGTATTCACAGGGCATGAAACAGCGCCTCGGGTTCGCCCGGCTGCTGTTGGGCAGGCCCGAACTGCTCGTGCTCGACGAGCCGACCAACGGTCTCGACCCCGGTGAGATCCGCGAGATCCGCGAACTCATCGGCCGGCTCACCAGCCACGGCGCGACCGTGTTGTTGTCCAGCCATCACCTCAGCGAGGTCGAGCAGACCTGCAGCCATGTGTTGGTCATGAACCACGGCCGGCTGATCACCAGCGGCACCGTGAGCGAATTGATCGGCGCGACCAAGTCGATCTATGTCGAGGTCGATGCCAACGAGCGCCAGCGGGCGTTACAGCTGTTGAGCACGCTCCCCCAGGTGACGGCAGTGCAGACCCAGGGCGATGGGCTGGTGATGGAGATGTGCGACGGCCGACGATCCGACGTGTCGGCTGCGCTGATCGCCGCTGGTGTTCATCTGCAGACGATCATGCCCACCCAGGGGCTCGAGGATGCCTTCCTCGATCTGCTTGCCGCCGGCGACGCCGACGATGCCCAACGTCAGCACCAGGGATCGGCGGTGTCGTCATGATCGCCCTGATCCGCACCGAGTTCATCAAGGCGGCGCGGCGCACCCGTACGGCGATCATCGCCCTGCTGCTCATCGGGCTCCCCACCCTCATCGTGGTTGCCATCAACGCCCGCGGCGACCGCCCCGACCGGGGCGACCGGGGCGACGGTCTGTTCCGTCTGGCGTCGCAGAGCGGCCTGCTCGTACCCGCCGCTGTTCTCAGCGCAACGAGCGGGTTCCTGCTCATCGTGATCGCCGGCACTTTTGCCGGCGATGCTGTGGCCAGTGATTCCAGCTGGGGCAACCTGCGCTACCTGCTGATGCGCCCTGTCCCTCGCGGGCGGCTGCTGGTCGCCAAGGCCTTCGTCTCGGGCGTCCTCATCTGGGCGGCCACCATCCTGGTCACGCTGGCAGCGCTGGTCGCTGGCGTCATCTTGTTCGGTGTGCACAGCGCAACGGTGCCCGGGATCGGCGGCGTTGCGGGCGGCTTCGAGCTCAGCACCGGCGCCCTCCTGCTGCGTGTCGTCGTCGCCACCGCATACGTTGCGTTCGGCTTCAGCGCACTACTCGCCATCGGCACCCTGTTCTCCACGCTCACTGACACCGCTGCCAGTGCGATCGGCGCGACCGTCGGCGTGTACATCGTGTCGGAGATCCTCGACAGCATCAGCCAGCTGGGCGTTGCCCGTTACGCGTTCCCCACCCACTACCTCGGCGCGTGGGAGACCATGTTCACGCAGAACACGTATTCAGCTGACATGGTCGCAGGCATCGTGGTGCAGTTCGCCTACTTCGTGGTGTTCGGCACGGCGGCGGTCCTGTGGTTCCAGCGCAAGGACATCCGCTCGTAGGCGTCGTCGGTGCGGGACCGCGCCCCAGTACCCGAGCGCGTCGGTCTCAGCGCTGAGGCCCTCGGGCGAACGCCGTGATGTCGCGTGCGGTGTCGTGGCTGATGTCGGGGCACGCAATCGGGAAGATCTCGGTGCCGTGCATGGTGCCCATCATCTGTCGGCAGCGGGCATTCACACCGTTGGCGATCAGCAAACGATAGAAGGCGATTCCCTCGTCGCGCAGCGGATCGCATTCGTTCACATTGATCACCGTGGGCGGCAGACCGCGCACGTCATCATCAGTGGCCATGCCCGGCCATGCGAGCGGGTTTCGGTCGTTGAACGCCTCGATGCCGTAGGCCATCGCGCCGCGGTTGCTGTGCAGATCGAGCAGGATGCCGTTGTTCTCGGTGGACGACGGGTTCGAGGCCAGTGGCCACTCACCGGCGATATAGGGACACAGCGCGTACAGGCCCGTGATCAGCGAGAGGTCGCCGTCCAGCTTCAGCTGCAGTCCCACGGCGAGCGTGAGGTTGCCGCCGCCGCTCTCGCCGGCGACGATGACGCGGTTGGTGTCGATGTTCAGCGCAGCAGCGTTGGCATGCACCCACTTCAGGCCGGAAACACAATCGTTCAGCCCGGCAGGGAATGGCGCAACCTCGGGCACTGACGACGGCATGAGCGCGTTGCGGAAATCGACCATGGCCACGGCGACGCCGTAGCTGGCGAGGATCTTGCCCCAGGCGCGATAGTTACCATCGAAACACGACAATGACTGCATGCCGCCGCCATGGATGTAATAGACGCAGGCAAGCGTCTCGTCGGTGTCGGGGCGGATGAACTGGATGTTGATCTGGTTGCCATCGGGCTGCGAGGTGACGCGCTCGGTGTGGATACGCAAGCCGGCCGAGGGGGCGATCGATTCCACGTCGCACATGTCCATCGCTGCGGCGTACATCGCCATCGTCTGGACCTGTGCCTCGCTACGCGCGTCGTCGAGTAGCTCCTCGCGGCTGTTCACGTCGCTCGCGCTGATCGTTGGCATCATCGACAGGATCGCCTTGATCCGTGGGTCCAAGCGGGGGTCTGCTGCGATATCGCGGGCCATGACGTCGTCCTTCGGTTGTGGGCGCCTGCAGGCGCGACACGTCGAGTGTCGCAGCGTCAACGGTACGGATCCAAGTTCCACCTGTGATTCCTGCGCGCAGCACTGCGGAGTCGACCACCATCACGAACTCATGTCCGTTGCAACATGGTTGCTGAACATTGACACGTACCGAGGGTGGTCATAGTTTAGTTCGTGTGATATTCGGCAGGGTTGGGTGGCGGTCCAACAAAGTGGTCGTCATCACCTCGATCGAGTCCGCGGCGCTACTGGGCATCGTCTCCGCGTGTGCGATCGCCGTTGGGCTCACCCCTTCGATCATCTTCGACCAGACGCTCTATCTCGACAACAAGCGCGGTCTCACTGCGCTCGCGGTGGTCTCAACCGTCGACGCGTTCTCTCGACTGGCCATCACGCAGGCCGGAACGAAGCAACACGGCATCAGGCGTCCTCGTACCCGTTCGCTGCGCAGGCTGTTCGCTACCGCCAGCGCGCAGATCCGTGCCGTCGACCTCGATGCCACCACGCAGTACCGCTACATCGGCTGAGCGCTCCGACCCGTTGCAGGCGAGATGTCGTGCGTCAGTTCGTCTCGAGTTGATAGGTGTTTTGCAGGTCGTCCTGGATCACCGTGGCAACACCGTCGACGGCGGGCACATCGAGGTCTGCTGTCAAGGTACGACTGGCGTAGGACCAGCCCTCGGGCAGGGCGAGCTTCGGCCCGATCGACGCCAGGTTGTCGATGGTCAGCGTTGCGTCCTTGATGAGCGCATATGACTGCATGACGTACACATGCCCGGCAGCGTCGGTGATCTCGAACACCGAGGAGCCGGACCGATAGTGGAACACCGTCACGCGTGGCACCGACCGGATGACATAGGCGCTCTGGGCGGGGAACGAGGTGCCGAACTGCAGGGTGGTACCGAGGAACATCTCGAGGCTGCCAAAGGTCTTGCGGGCCGCCGTGTCGCGGATGGCCGTGGTGACCGTGTCGAGGGTCCAGTATCTCGGCCCATTCTTCAACACGACCAGGCCACCCTCGGCGGCCGCTGTCGTGGCGGCATCGATGGCATCCCAGTCGGCCTGTGGGCAGTCACTGAAGCCCGTCGTGTTCCACACCTCGGCAATGAAGTCGGTCGACGGCTTCTTCACGATCACCAGCTCGCAATAGCGCTTGTTGCGTAGACCGTCGGGATAGAGCGCCGTTGTCTGCTCGGTGGCTGCCGTCACCGTGGCGGGGGGTTCGGTGGCCATCGGCTCCGAAACGAGTGTGGTGGTATCGGCCACCGTGCCGACGACCTGTGTGCCGATCGAATCCTCGGCTTCATTGGGCGAGGTGCAGCCGGCGACGACGACGACGGCCAGGCTGGCGACGACGAGCACTCCCACGACCTTGCCGACGTGATCCCTCCACGAGCCGGTCATCTTGTGTCTGTTCATATGACAAAAGATTGTAGCGGGTCGCATCCAACCGGGCCGCAGTCGAAATCCAGCTGGCCCAGCCGCTGACCGGACGAGCGACACACCACACCGCTAGGTGCGGATCACCGGCACTGGACTGTCGATCTGCACGGTGCCGTCGGCATGAGCCTCGACGGTGATCGGGCCGTACGGGGTGGGCACCGTAGCGCGCGCCCACTCGAGCCCACCGAGTGCAGGAACCACTCGAACGGAGGCGTAGCCCGGCTCGGCGGGGGTGATACCGAGGGTGTGCACGATGAGGTCACGGGTGGGCGTCGACGACCATCCATGGCATCGGGTTCCACCCACCCAGCACTCCGGCCAGGTGGTCTCGCCGGCTTCGAGGAAGACGTTCCAGTCGCGGCATAACCCGGCGATGAGATCGGCGCGACCGGCCCGAGCCAGGCCGTCGTGCAGTACGTATCGAAAGAAGGGTTCGGCCTCGACCATCTGTTGCTCGACGTCCCACGTGGGTGGCGGGTATCCCATCGTGAGGTGGACGAAACCAGTGGATCCACCATCGACCGTGACCGAGTCCATCACCCAGGAATGACGAAGCAAACGCTGGCTGTCCGTCAACGCGTCGACGACACGCGCAACACGGTGCGCTGGCACCAGACCCGCCGCCAGCGCTGCAGCACCGCCGTGCTGGGCCGCTGCCCGTTGGGGTATGCCACCCACGATGTGGTCGATGTACACGCCCCGCTGTTCGTCCCAGAAGGCATCGAAGCCCGCAGCGACAGCGGCTCGGCGCTGTAGGGCCCACGCCGCAGTGCCCTCGTTGCCCAACCATGCCGCCATCTCCGCAAGGTCTTCGAGCGCCCGCGCCCACAACGCGTTCAGCGTGGAGGAACAACCGTTGGAGTAGACGCTGGACCAATCGATCAGCACCCACCCCGACACCTGGTGCAACAGGCCATCGGGCTGCAGGTATGACTCGAACCAACGCAACGTGCGCTCGGCCACAGGGAGCAGTTCGGCAACGAGCTCGCGGTCTGCGGTGTAGCGGTACAGGTTGTGAACGGATCGCACCCAGTGCAGCGACCAGTCGGGAACGAACATGCGGTCATCGGCAGCGAAGTCCGACGCCGGGGCCATCGCCAACATGCCGTCTGTCCGTGGTGCTGCTGCGAGCTGGGGGTGCCAGCGGGCCATCGCCCAATCGGGGTTCGTGACCAGATCGACCATCTGGTGCACCACGGAGTCGCCCGTCCAGGCGCGTTGCTCGCGCGTCGGGCAATCGACATAGGCATCGAGCGCGCACAGATCGACCGTTCGCAGGCCAACCCGGTGGATGTGCTCCAGCACGGGATCCGAACATGTGAATGCTGCGCCGTCAGGCCGCGGACGATGGCGGTCCCGGATGGACAACGCCAACGCTGGGTCGGTTTCGCCCGAGGGAGAACGCACGGCCGCATGCAGATGGCGGGTGCCGATGATGTCCAGCGATTCGAACTGAGCGTGCGCCTGGCCCGAGCAGACATAGCGGACGCCGGCATGCTGACCCAACATGACCAGGTGCCCGGCAGCGTCGAGGTGCTCGGCAGCAGCAATGTCGATGATGGTGCCAGCGGCAGCGCCGCGGACGTCGAGTTGCAGCGTGCCCGCAGCGATACACCCGAGATCGAACGAGTACAGCGCGATACCTGATGGGTCGTCGCCGTCCGGCATGCGCAACGACAGCTCGTCGCCGAGCACCTGCTTCACGGGATCATCAACGGGGTCACTGCCGATCAACGCATGACGACCCGTCAACCGAGCGGCATGCACGGCACCGCCCGGAAACGCCGTGCGCACCGGCGGCCGCAACATGCCGAAGGGCTCACTGGGCGGGTGCGGATCACCGTGGGCGCCCGTATTGAACGGCTCGATCTCGACGGCCGCACGCCAGCCAGCATCATCGAACGACGACAGGTCCCACCCCCACGGGTGCTCACGCGCATCGAAGGACTCCAGCGGCAGGCAGGCGACATCGCCGGGCATGGACACCGGCGACCAGGCTGCGCCCCGATGACATCGCCACGAACGATCACTGATGATCCAGTCGTCGCCGATCGATGCCTCGAAGACGACGGCGCCGGCCCCCAGGGTGTAGCTCGGCGGGGCCGGCATCCACCACGAGGTGGCCGTACCGAAGTGGCGCGCGGTGATCGCCAGCACGTTGCTGCCCACCTGCAGATGAGGAGCGAGATCGACGACGTCGTAGTGCGCACTGCGCGGATCGGACCGAACCGGGCCACGAGCAACCTCGACGCCGTTGACGCTCAGCACGTAGCGGCCATCGACCCATATCCGACTGGGCACCGACGACGGAACGGATCGCAACTCGAACGATCGCCGCAGCAACGCAACCGTGTCGATCGGACGCGCCAGCACCGGGCGAGTGGCTGTTTCGGCTGCGATCCGCGGACGCTCGTGCCAGATCCAGCGAGCCCGCCAGCGGCCCTCGAACGGCTCGGGATGACGCAGGTACATGGAGGCAAAGCCTAGGCGACCTGCATTGGTGCCCCGGGTGAGCAGCCGTCGCGAATGGTTCGGCAGCAGCGCACTCGTTCCACCCGTGTAGCGTGCAACCATTGTCTCTTGAACGAACGGCCCCAGGCTCCAGCGTGGCCAACAGCGACGACGTCACAGACGCACTCGTCGCCGCCGGAGGCAGCCGTGTCATTGACTGTGTCTCCCTGAACGTGCGCTCATCCACGGTGACGGCAATGTCCACCTGCACCCATCCCGCCGGCGAGATCCCCCAACAGGCGCGGGCTGCGGGGCGGCCGTGAACCTGCACCGTCTGGTCTCCGCCAACCGCCGCACCGAACTGCGTCACCTGATGAGCCGGCAGCATCAGGTCGTGTTGGTCGCTGCCGGCACCGGCGTTGCCACCGGGCTGTTCGTGGCCCTGCTCGACTGGCTTGTCGTACGCCAGATCTTCGAACACGTCGTGCGATTGCGCCCCTGGCTGCTCGCTCCGCTTCCCGGGCTCGGGCTCCTCGGCGCACTCGCAGCGCGACGCTATATCGGGCGAGGGGCCTCAGCGGCGACGGCCGACGAGTATCTCCACGCATTTCACGATCCCCAGCACGATCTCCCTTGGCGGCCGTTCGTGGCCCGCATGGTCGCCGCCATTGCTTCGGTGGGCACGGGTGCACCGATGGGTCTCGAGGGTCCGAGCCTGTACGCGGGCGCCACGTTTGGGTTGAAACTGCAACGCCGCGCGCCCCGCTTGTTCGGCATAGCAGATCGGCGAGTGTTGATGGTGGCCGGAGCGGCCGCCGCAGTCGCCGCAATCTTCAAGGCGCCTGCAACGGGGGCGGTGTTTGCGCTCGAGGTCCCCTACCAGAACGACCTCGCCCGGCGCATGCTGCTCCCCGCGCTCGTGGCCAGCGCCACCGGTTACCTCACGTTCGTCTCGATCAACGGCACATCGGCGTTGTTCCCCGTTGACGGAACGCCGGCCTATGCCATCCGCGAACTGCTCGGCGCGATCGCCGTCGGCATCGTGGCCGGCATCGGGGCACGTACCTTCGCGCGCATGCTGCGCTATGCGAAGCAACTCGCAGCCGGGCCCAGGCCCCTACTGACCACGTTGATCGCGGGCGGTTCGCTGGCCGCGATGTTCGCGCTCGGCCGGATCCTGACCGGTGAGTCGTTGCTCCTTGGCGCCGGGTACCAAGTCGTTACATGGGCATCAAATCCCGGGCGGTCGATCTGGATCTTGCTCGCCATTCTTGGCCTGCGATGCCTCGCCACCTCTGCAGCAGTTGCCGGCGGTGGCGCCGGCGGCCTGTTCATCCCATTGGTCGTGGGCGGAGCCCTCACCGGCTCGGTGATCAGCGGTCTGGTGATCCACGGTGATCTCACGCTGTTCATCGTGATCGGCGTGGCGGCGTTTCTGGGTGCCGGGTATCGCGTGCCACTGGCCGCCGTGATGTTCGTCGCCGAGACCACCGGCCGACCGTCGTTCATCGTGCCAGGGCTGCTCGCTGCAGTGGCCGCAGAGTTGATGATGGGATCGTCGTCGGTGACGAAGTACCAGCAACAGGCCGAGGCGCGTGTCGTCGATGAGACCAGCGGTGACTGACCAACCGACCGGACCGAGTTCCTCGCGGCGAGATCACAACACAGAACAACGCATCGAACCAGCACCCTCGGGCGGCTGGATCCGTCGGCTCTGGCCCTTCCTTGCCGTACACAAACGCGATGTCATCGTGGCCCTTGGCGCCGCCATGATCGGTCAGGCCGCCAACGGGATCGGGCCGATCGTGCAGAAGGTGCTGGTCGATGGGGCGATCGTGCACCACCACCGTTCTGTTGCACCTTGGCTCATCCTCCTCCTGGTGTTGTCACTGCTCACCTTCGGCCTGGCGTTCGTGCGGCGCTGGTTCGGTGGCCGTGTCAGCCTGGCCGTCCAGCACGGGCTTCGGACCGCGATCTTCGACAGGTTGATGCGTCTCGACTTCGCCGGGCACGACCGGCTGCGCACCGGACAACTGGTCTCGCGCGCATCGAGCGATCTCGGGTTGATCCAACAACTGTTGGCCTTCCTGCCCATCATGCTCGGCAACATCGTGCTGTTGGTGTTGTCGCTGACCGTGATGCTCGTGCTCTCGCCCATGCTGACGTTGGTGATGGTGATCGCGCTGCCGTTGATGGCAATGATTGCGTTACAGCTCCGGGCCACGGTGTTCCCTGCCACCTGGGAGGCGCAGCAACGCGCCGGCGAGGTGGCGGGTGTGGTGGACGAAGCGGTCACCGGGGTTCGGATCGTGAAGGGCTTCGGCGCCGAGGACCGCGAGATCCAACGGCTCGCCGCTGCGGCCACCGGGTTGTACCGATCCCGGGTGCGCCTGGTCAGACTGCAGGCTCGCGCCACCTCTGCGCTCGCAGCGGTGCCGGCGTTCGCGCAGGTTGCAGTGTTGGCCCTGGGCGGCTGGTTGGCCATGCGCGGGCATGTCAGCCTGGGCACCTTCTTGGCGTTCTCCACCTATCTGGTGCAGTTGGTGGCCCCCATCCGCATGATGGCCATCATCGTTGCGGCCCTGCAGCAGGCCCGCGCCGGGGCCACCCGGGTGCTGGAGATCCTCGATGTGAATGCCGACATCACCGATCGGCCCGATGCGCTCGACTTGCAGAACGTGCGGGGCGATGTCGTGTTCGACAACGTCAGCTTCGGCTACACCCGCACCGAACCGGTGGTGCATGGATTTCATCTCCACGTGCAGCCCGGCGAGGTCGTCGCGCTGGTCGGCGCAAGCGGCTCGGGCAAGTCCACCGTCACTGCCCTCCTGCCCCGGTTCTATGACGTCGGTGAAGGTGCCATCCGGATCGACGGCACCGATGTACGCGAGGTCACGCTCACCTCGTTGCGCTCCACCGTTGGCGTGGTGTTCGAGGAAGCGTTTCTGTTCTCGGACTCCGTACGCGACAACATCGCCTACGGGCGTCCCGATGCTTCCGATGATCAGGTACGCACCGCAGCGCGCATCGCCGGGGCCGAAGGGTTCATCGAAGCCCTCCCACAGGGCTTTGCCACCATCGTCGGTGAGCGTGGCCTCACCCTGTCGGGTGGACAGCGCCAACGTATCGCGCTAGCACGCGCCATCGTCAGCGATCCACGCATCCTCGTCCTCGATGACGCCACTTCTGCTGTCGACACCACCACCGAGGAGGCAATCCACGCTGCGCTCCGGTCGGTGATGCGCGGACGGACCACCATCCTGGTTGCCCATCGCGCCTCCACCGTTCGCCTTGCGGACCGCGTCGTGGTGCTCGATGGCGGGCATGTCATCGACGAGGGCACCCATGCCGAATTGCTGACCCGCAGCGCCCGATACCGTGCGTTGCTCGGCGACGAAGCGGGAGAACTGACCGACGACGAGGTACTGCCCGCAGGACGCACCACGCCCGCCGCATGGCCCGAACACGCCCGCACGGGATCCGTCGTTGCCCAGTTCGATCTCCGTGGGTCTCGGCCCGCCACAGGAGCACCGGGCGGAGGCAACTTCGGGGCCAACCTCGCCGCCACGCCCGAGCTGCTCGCCGCAGTCGACCGGCTGCCACCGGCCAACGACGATCCCCGCATCGACGTTGTCGCAGCGGCAGCCGAGCCACCCGAGCCGTTCCGTGTCCTGCGCTTCGTACGGCCGTGGCGGCGCTGGCTCGGCTTTGGACTGGCGCTGGTGGCAACGGATGCGTTCCTCACCGTGTTGGGCCCGGTACTGGTTCGCCATGCGATCGAGCGCGGCGTCACGCCACGCGAGACGGGCGTGCTGTGGGCCACCTCGATCGCGTTCGCCGTCGTCACGGGGCTCGACTGGATGGTCACCTGGGCCGGCTCGGTCGTGACCGGCCGCACCGCCGAGCGGATGTTGCTGGTGCTGCGCATCCGGATCTTCAGCCACCTACAACGACTCTCGCTCGACTACTACGACCGCGAGCTCGACGGTCGCATCATGACCCGCATGACGACCGATGTCGACGCCCTCTCGCAGTTGATCCAGAGCGGACTCGTCACCGCTGTCGTGGGTCTGGCCACATGCGTCGGGGTTGCTGTGTTCCTGGTCCTGCTCTCGCCGTTGCTGGCGCTTGCCGCAGCATCGGTCCTGCCGCTGTTGATCGGGGCCACATGGTGGTACCAGCACTGGTCGTCGCTTGCGTACCGGTCGGCGCGCGACGCCATCGCAAACGTCAACGCCAACCTGCAGGAGAACCTGTCCGGGGTCCGTGTGACCCAGGCGTACGGACGGCAGGGCCGCAATACCGGGGCCTTCCGCACGGCAAGCAGCACCTACCTTGTTGCTCGGCTGAAGGCCCAGCGGCTGCTGTCCATCTACTTTCCCAGCATCGGATTGTTGTCCGATCTCGGAGGCATCGCCGTGCTCGCTGCGGGTGCAGCACTGGTCAGCCACGGCCGCGCCACCCCGGCGGTGGTGATTGCCTTCCTGCTCTACCTCAACTTGTTCTTCTCCCCCATCCAGCAGTTGTCACAGGTGTTCGACACGTGGCAGCAAGCCAGCGCCAGCACCGCAAAGATCACCGAGTTGCTGACCACGCCTTCGTCGACACCGCCGCCTGAGCACCCGGCGCCCGTGGGTCGGCTCCGCGGCCTGATCGAACTTCGCAATGTCCACCTCACCTATGCGGGTTCAGATGCCGAGGCATTGCGCGGCCTCGACCTGGTGGTCCGCCCCGGAGAGTCGGTGGCGCTGGTCGGAGAAACCGGCGCCGGTAAGTCATCCGTGGTCAAGCTCCTCGCCCGCTTTCACGACCCCACGTCGGGATCTGTCACGGTGGATGGCATCGACCTGCGTGCGGTCGATCTCACCGCCTACCGCCAGCAGTTGGGCGTGGTGCCGCAGGAACCCTTCCTGTTCAGCGGTTCACTGCGCGACAACATCGCCTATGGCCGGCCCGATGCCACCGATTCCGAGGTCGAATCCGCGGCCCGGGCAGTAGGCGCTCACCCCTTCATCGCGTCGCTGTCCGACGGCTATCTCACCCAGTTGAGCGAGCGTGGGCGTTCGCTGTCCGCCGGCCAACGTCAGCTGATTGCGCTCGCCCGCGCCGAGCTGGTCGACCCGGCGATCCTGTTACTCGACGAAGCCACGGCGAACCTCGATCTCGATGCCGAGGCCAAGGTACGCGCGGCGATGTCGGCCGTCTCCAGATCGCGCACCACCGTGCTCGTGGCCCACCGGCTGCCAACGGCCCGCGGCGCTGACCGCATCGTGGTCATGGCAGACGGGCGGGTGGTCGAACAGGGTGACCACGACACATTGCTGAAGGTGGGCGGCCGCTACGCCCAGATGTGGCGCGCACATCATGACCATGAGGAGGCCAGCACCAGCTCGGAGAGCTGATGGTGGACGAGCCGGCTGTCCAGGTTGGAAATGGGCGGCCGGCCAGTGGCTACCCTTGGGTCGTGATGCAGCAGGGCCCCACTGATCCGGCCGGACAAGGGTTTCGGCACCTGCCCGACCCCGAAGCGCCGCTGATCAGACAGTGGGATGCCACCGTGATCGACCGTTTCCTCGAACGGGCACGAGCGTGCCCAGATGACATTGCCATCGAGTCCCCCGACGGCGCCATCACCTATCGGCAGCTGCATTCCCGGGCGGTAGCGATCGCACGGGAGCTCATCGAGGCGGGTGCCACGCCTGGCGCTGCAGTGGCCATCTCCGGCGAGCGGTCCGCAGGCGTGGCCATCGCGATGCTCGCCACTCTGATGGCCGGACTGGTCATGGTGCCGCTGCCCGTCGACCTGCCAGAAGCTGCCTGTTGCGAACGCATCGATGCCACCAACGCCACCTTCTCGATCTCCATCGGTGAACCGCGCCCGTTCCTGACGTCAACCGTCCTGCTCGATGCGTACGGCCGCATCTCACCCGATCAGGGCGCCGCTCCCATTGGCGATGCAGACCGGGCGTTTCCCGAGCCCGATGATCGTGCCTACGTGTTCTTCACCTCGGGTTCATCTGGCGTGGCGCGCAGTGTCGTCGGCCTGCACGGCAGCCTGTGCCAGTTCATCGATTGGCAGCGTGCCGAGTTCGGGATCGGCAGCACCGACCGGGTGCCGATGCTCACATCCATCGGATTCGACGTCATCTTGCGCAACGTGTTCCTACCGTGGGCGGCGGGCGGGTGTCTGGTCGTCCCACCCGCCGATCTCCAGGCCGACGACGTGTTGACATGGCTTGCAGCACAACGGGTGACCGTCGTGCACCTCACGCCATCACTGGCCGAATTGTGGACGTCGACGCCTGCTACTGCGGCGCCGCCAACCTCGCTGCGATGGTCGTTCTTCTCTGGCGAGCAACTCCTCGGCTCCACGGTGCAGCGCTGGCGCGACCGGGTCTCGCCGCCCGGTGGCGTGGTGAACCTGTACGGCCCAACCGAGACGTGCATGATCCGCTCGTTCCACATCGTCCCCGATGTGACCGATCCCGGAACGCTGTCGGTCGGCTACCCGATACCGGGCAGCCAGTTACTGGTGGTCAACGCCTCCGGGCAGCAACTCGGTCCCGGCCAGCACGGCGAGATCGTCGTCCGAACGGTGCACGGCACAGCGGGATATGGCAACGACCGTGCGGCTTGGGCGGACCGGGCCACCGTCGGCCCAGCAGCCGGCGAGGTGCGCTTCCGCACGGGCGATTGGGGCAACTATCTCGCCGACGGCACCGTGGTGGTGCGGGGTCGATTGGACGACGTGGTGGCGGTGAACGGCGCCAGGGTCGACCCGGCCGATGTCGCCGCCCGCCTACGTCGCCTCCCCGGGATTGCCGCTGCGGGCGTGGTGACCGTCGAGGAGTCCGATGGCCGCAATGGGCTGCTCGCGGCGATCGTGCCAGCTATCGCTGGTCTCACCGCCACGGAGGTTCGCGCAGCCCTGGGCGAACTGGTGCCAGCCGGAGCCGTCCCCCGCCAGATCGTGTTCGTCCAGCGCCTGCCGCTGAGCGCCAACGGCAAGCTCGACGGGTCTGCGCTGCAGCAGCGCTCAACCGCGCCGGCACGGGTGGACCACGTGGCATCAGATGGCATCGAGGCGGCCGTCGTGCGGATCTGGAAAGCGCTGTTCCCCGAGCACGCAGTGGACGCGGACACCAACTTCTTCGACATCGGTGGCCACTCGTTGATGGCGTTGCGCCTGATCCATCGGATCAAGACCGAGTTTGCGGTGGCGCTACCGCTGCGGACCGTGTTCTCCGCCGATACGCCCGCAGCCATCGCACAGGTGATCAGCGAATCCATTACCGGCAGAACCCAGCCTCTGACGCCGCTCCACGAGATGCTGCCGCCAGCACCTGCCGCGCACTCTGTCAGCGGCGGTGAGCAACGGGTTCCCGCATCGAGGACACAGCTGCCGTATCTGGACCTCCACGACATCGATCCGGCGCTCTCGTCGTCGGTGATCGGACCGATGCGTGTGCTCCTCGGCCCGCTCGATCTCGAGGTGCTGCAGTCAGCCTTCGATTTCGTGGTCCAGCGTCATTCGGTGTTGCGGGCATGGTTCGATGCCGAGGCCCGCGAACAGGTCATCGCAGCGCATGCCCATCTGCCCATCCACGTCGTGCATCGCGACGACCGCTCCCTCGATATGACAGAACTGCACCAGTTCCTGATCGATGCCGCAGCCCGCGATATCGAACACTGGCCGCTGATCCGGCCCGTGCTCGTGCGGCTGGCTCCAGAGCAATACCTGTTCGCGCTCGTCGCACAACACGTCGTTGTCGACGGCCGATCCAACGACATCCTGATCGACGAGCTCCGCACGGCATACGAAGCATTGATCACGGGCCAGACACCAGCACTGGCGCCCATTCGTTCCGGGGCGCAGGAGGTCGTCGACCACGAGCAGCAACTGCTCGCCGACGGGGTGCTCGGTGCAGAGCTTGCCTACTGGCGCCAGATCCTGGCACCCCCGGTGCAGGCGCTCGACCTGCCGACCGATCGACCGCGTGGGACCGCAGCTGACACCGACGGCCAGCTGGTGCGCCTGCGGATCCGACCCACGACCCGCGCATGCATCGAGGCAGCCGTCGCAGAGTACGGCGCGAGCACCTTTCGCGTGCTCACCGCGCTGTGGGCCGCATATCTCGCAGGGCTCGTCCCCGATGTCACCGAAGTGCCGCTGACTACGCCATCGACAGTGCGCGAGGTCCCCGATGCTGCCTCGATGACCGGCATGTTCGTGTCGCTGCTGCCGCTGCGCATCCGTCTGGCGCAGCACGCCACCGTTGCCGACGCAATTCGCGCGACGTCCACCACCGTCACCGGTGCCGGGCGGCACCGCCACGTGACCTTTCATCAGATTCGGGCGGATCTTTCGTTCGACTGGGATCGCGGTCGAGCCCGGCCGTTCGAGGTGGGTACGAACCTGCTCGGTTGGCGCGAACGCGACGAGGGCGACCGCCACGGGCTGCGGTGGCGATGGGCACCCGATCTGCTCGAACAGTTTCGAGAGACGCTGGAGTTGCGCTGCTTCGTCTCGGATCATCGCGACCTGACGATGGTGTTGCGCTACGACGCCGAGTTGCTCGACCATCACCGCGCCGAGACGATGCTGACCGACTTCGCGCGGTTCGTCGACCTTGCGCTGGACGACCCCGATCGACCGATCGTCGCAGTCGCGCATGACCTCGCGCGGCACGCACCGATGCACGTGCATCATCGGATCAGCGCTCACTCAGCAGTTGCTCCGACCCGACCCGCCGTGGTCGATGGAGACCAGATCGTGGAGTACGCCACGCTCGACGCACGGACCAATGCGCTCGCCAACGCCCTTCGCGCCGCAGACGTCGCACCCGGCTCACTCGTCGGCGTCTTGATGGGCCGCGGCGCCGACCTCGTGGCCACGCTGTTGGCCATCCACCGCATCGGGGCCGGGTATGTCCCCCTTTCGTTGGATGCGCCACCTGCCCGTATCGAACTCCTGTTGGCAGACACGCAACCGGTCGCCATCGTGGCCGATCGGGCATGCATGTTCGCTACGAACGACATCGTTGTGGTCCGCACCGATGAAGCCGGAACGACCTTTGCGGCGGCCGATCCGCGCGTCGACGTGGCCGACGATGTGGTCGCCTACGTGATGCACACGTCGGGATCAACCGGCCGGCCCAAGGGCGTGGCCATCTCCCACGGCGCACTCGACGCCTTCGTGAATGCCGCCGTCGAACGGTACGGCATCAGGCCGGGCGACCGAGTGCTCCAGGCCCACAACATTGCCTTCGACACCTCGGTGGAGGAGATCTTCGTCACCCTCGCTGCTGGCGCCACCCTGGTGATCGGGCGTGAGGAGGACGTGTTCGTCGGGGCCGAGCAGCTGGCAGCCTTCGTCGAGCGCCACGGCATCACGGTGCTGGATCTGCCCACCAGCTTCTGGCATGCCCTTGTACGCGATCTCGAGGAGTCGGGCCTTCAGCTGCCGGAGTCAATCCACCACGTCATCGTCGGCGGGCAGGCCATCGACCCCGCCGTCATCCGCCGCTGGCACCGGATTGTGCGCCCCGGGATCCAGCTCACCAACGGGTACGGGCCCACCGAGTTCACGGTCGTCGCCACCACCTCCGATCTGGCGCTGCACAATCTCCGCGATGGCGCACCAACACCCATCGGCAAGCCACTTGCCGGGGTCGTCATTCGAGTTGTCGATGGCAACGATGCAGCCGTTGCTCATGGTGAGCGTGGCGAGCTGCTGCTCTCGGGCGCGCAGCTGGCCCGCGGCTACCTGGGCGCTCCCGACCTGACCGCCGAGGGCTTCGCCGAGATCGACGGACGGCGGTGGTACCGCACAGGCGACATGGTGTGCGAGCGTCCCGACGGCGTGCTCGAGTTCCACGGGCGAGTCGATGATCAGGTGAAGATCCGCGGATTCCGGATCGAGCCGGCAGAGATCGAGGCAGCGCTGCTCGGGCTGCCTGGCGTTCGTGAGGCCGTGGTCGTCGCCACCCCCACCGGTCCCGGTGACGACCCGATCCTGGTGGCCCACCTCCTGGTCCGCGAGGGAACGCCGAGCAGCACTCGCCAGATCCGTGCCGCACTCGGTCTGGTGCTGCCACCGCACCTGCTTCCCACCGACGTGGTCGTGCACGACGAGCTGGCCCGAACACCGGGTGGCAAACCCGACCGGACCCGGTTGCGTTCCGAATACCGGCCACGCGTCGACAGCGTTGCCCAGCCGCAGCCCCAACTGGTGGCCGTCCCTTCGGGTCGGCCGATGCGCCTCTGGCTGACGCAGGCACCATTGTCGTACGCCCAGGAAGCGTTTTGGTTGCTCCATCAGCTCGACGACGCAGACGCATATCAGATTCGCCTGTCGCTGCGTCTCGCTGGGCAACTCGACGCTGCTGCGCTCGGTTCAGCGCTGACCCGCCTGGTGAGCCGACATGAGATCCTGCGCACCCGGTACCGAACATACGACGATGGTTCGCCGTATCAGATCATCGATTCTGCGGCGCCCATCCCCCTCGCCACCCACGACATGCGCTCTGCGACCGCCAGCGTCGCCAACGATCTCCAGATCGCACTGCGCCAACCCTTCGCGCTGGCCGAGGAGTGGCCCATCCGGGCCGCGCTGATGCGTATCGCTGATGCAGAGCATCGGCTGGTGCTCGTGTTGCATCACATCGCGTGCGACGCAGAGTCAGCCCAAATCCTGTTGCGCGATCTGGCTGCGGCCTACAGCCATGCTGTTGGTAGTGGCCCACCGCTGCCGGCCTGCGAGTTCCAGTTCGCCGACCATGCCGTGTGGGAGCGGGCACAGGCCGCCGGCGGCGACACCGGTCTCGATGCAGACCTTCGCTTTTGGGTCGAACAACTCGAAGGACTCCCCGAACCTGCGCAGCTGCCGCAAGCTGGCGACACTGCCTCGAGCCAGACCGATGTCGCCTTCATGCGCGTCGTCGTGCCAGCAGAGGTGGTCGACAGATTGCGCATCGCGGCGGCTGCCCTGCGGGTCACCCCGGTGGCGTTGGTGTTCACATCCATCGGCATCGCCATCGGACGCATCATGGCCTCGAACGATTACGTGCTCGGGCTTCCCGCAACCATCCGTTCGTTCGGCGTCGATACCGATCTGGTCGGGCCGATGATCAACACCCTGCCGTTTCGGTTCCGCTCGAACCCCGACGACGACGTGCAGAGCACGGTCAGGCGAATCTTCGGCGAGATGGCCCATGCCATGGAGCACCGCCGCACTCCGTTCAGCACGATCGTGGCCGCAACCCACGCCCACCGGCAGGCGTTCACCTCGCCGCTGCTGGACATCATCGCCAACGTGTTCGACACCGCCGAGAACGAGGGCACCCCCGTTGCGTTCCCCGGACTCGACCCAGTGATGTTCGATCGTGATGACATCGCCACCCCAACCAGCGCAAAGTGTGACCTCGCCATCACCGCTCGTATCGCCCGCGACCTCATGGTGTCGGTGGAGTACCGCTCGGGCCACGATCAGGGCGCGGTACACGGCTGGGTCGCAATGATCGCGAACATCCTCGAGCAGATGACACGCAACACCGGGGCAAGTATCACCTCGCTGTCATCTGTCGAGCCCGTCACCGAACAGTGGCTCCGTGATCAGCTCAACGACACCTCCCGGCCAATCCCGGATGGTTCAACCGTCGATGGTCTCGTACGCGACCGCATCACCGCCGATCCCAGGCGCCTTGCGGTGATCGACGGCACGGCCCGGTACACCTATTCCGAGCTCGACGAGCGCACACTGGCGCTTCAGGCCCGGCTGATCGACGCCGGCGTACAACCCGGCGATGGTGTGCTGCTGTTGCTCGACCGGTCATTCGATCTCGTGGTCGCCATGCTCGCCTGCCTCCGTCTCGGCGCCGCCTACATTCCCATCGAGCCTTCTCAGCCCGCCCATCGATATGCGCTCGTGCTGGCCGACTCGGGCGCTACAGCGGCCATCCGTCGCTCCGCGGACGACGACACTCAGCTCTCGATCGAAGCGCTGCCGGAACGGCCACCGCACAAGAATCCCCTTCCAAGGGGTCATGGCGCCGACAAGCCCGCAGCAGTGATGTACACGTCGGGCTCCACCGGCAAACCCAAGGGTGTGGTTGTGCCGCACCGCGCCATCGTGCGCCTGGTGCAGGGAGCCGACTACCTACAGCTCGGGCGCGACGATGTGGTTGCATTTGCATCGAACCCCGCCTTCGACGCTGCAACCTGGGAGGTCTGGGGGGCGCTCACCAACGGGGCCACCCTGGTGGTGCTCGGTCCCGATCAGGTCGCTTCTCCGCACCGATTGGCCGCAGCCGTTCGTACACACGGCGTCACGGCGATGTTCTTGACAACAGCGCTGTTCAACCTCATCGCTCGCGAACAACCCGATGCACTGGCCCCGGTCCACACAATTCTGTTCGGGGGCGAGGCGAGCGACCCATCGGCGACACGCCGGGTCCTGGCGACTCGAACCGGCGGACAGTTGCTGCACATGTACGGCCCAACCGAGTGCACCACGTTCGCGCTGTGGCATCGCGTCCTGCAGGTCGCCGATGACGCGAGCACCATTCCAATCGGCCTCCCCATCGCCAACACCACCGCTCACGTACTCGGCCCTGATGGCCATCTGGTGCCGCTCGGAGTTGCCGGCGAGTTGTATCTCGGTGGTGACGGGCTGGCCATCGGGTACCTCGGCGACGACGAACTCACCGCTCGACGCTTCGTCACCGATCACCTACGACCAGGCCCAGGGGCGCGTCTGTATCGCACGGGCGATCTCGTTCGCCGTGTTGCGGATGGTCGGATCGAGTTCGTCGGGCGCGTCGATCGACAGGTGAAGGTTCGCGGTTTCCGTATCCAGCCCGAAGAAGTTGAAGCTGCGCTGATGGCACTCCCCGCCATCAGCGCTGCCGTCGTCGAGGCCGACCGGGGTCCTGACGGTACGACGCTGACCGCCTTCGTCGAAGCACGCGGCATCAGCGAACGCGAAGTCCGTCGACAGCTCGGGGACCGGCTCAGCGCCAACATGATTCCCTCGAACATCGTCGTAGTCGAACGCCTCCCACTCACTGCGAACGGCAAGCTCGACCGCGCTGCTCTGGGGGCAACGATGCAGCCGGCGAAGGCCACCACGACTGCTGCGCATGCCCAGTTGTCGGGTGTCGTGGTCGACATCTGGGCACGCAGGCTCGGCGACGGCGCTGGCGACCCCGATGTGTCCTTCTTCGATCTCGGTGGGCACTCGATGCTGGCGGTCCGGCTGCTCACTGCCATCCGCAAGGAACTGGGCATCGATCTGGCGTTGTCCGTGATCTTCGAGCATCAGACCCTGCGCCAGCTGTGCGCCGAGGTGGATCGCCATCGCAACCCTGCCACCGTGAGCGGGCCGAGGGATCTGTTCGTGACGCTACGCACCGGCTCAGAGCCGCCGCTGTATCTGGTACATCCGGGTGGCGGGCACGTGTTCGACTACGTACACCTCGGGGCGCACCTCCCCGAGGGTCGGGCACTGATCGGCATCACGGCCAAGGGCCTCGATGGTCAGCAGCGGTGGGACCGCTCGGTCGAGGAGATGGCCGTCCGATACGTCGCAGCGATCGCCACCAGGTCCGGCTCGGCACCGGTGCTCGTCGGCGGTTACTCCTCGGGCGGAGCGGTCGCGTACGAAATGGCGCGGCGGCTCCTCCTTGCCGGGCATCCGGTCGAGGGGCTCATCCTGATCGACCCCTCGCTACCGACGGACAAGAGCGTCAACTGGCACAACATCGTCACCGCCACACGTTCCACGGCGGGTGCCAGCAAGAGCGTCATCGAGCTCGGCAGGGGCATCGCCGAGCGCGGCGTGCGGAGCCTCCGGTTCCGGATCCAGGCTGTCGGTGGGCGCAGGTGGAGGCTCATGCGCTTCCACCTGTATCGCCGGCTCGGCCGAACTACCCCAGAAGCCATGGCATCAGCGATGAATCTCGAACATCACTATGCGATCGTTCCGCTGTACAAGCCGACTCCGCTTCCCACACCCGTGCGAACGCTGCTCGTGCTCGCCGCAACCGACCGCACCGACGAACTCCACTCAAGCGTTGCGACGAGCTGGGAGCAACTCATCGGGACAGCCCCTACCACGGTGGTCGTCGAGGGAAGGCACACCGGTACCGAATCGTTGCTCAAGGAACCACGCGTGGCGGCAGTCGCCGACGGCGTGCAGCGTTTCATGGCGGGTCGGATATGACGGCCGACATGGCGTGGGCCGTCGCCCCACGGCTGCCGGCGGCACTTGCAGGTTTCGCAGCCGCCGACGGCTGCGACGTCTTCGCCCTCGCCCTCGATGCCGAACCGACGACACACGCGTGGGCAATCCTGTCCGACGATGAGCAACAACGGGCGCAGCGCTTTCGTTCTGCAGGCGACCGTTGGACCTTCGTGCACACCCGCTGCGCGTTGCGCCAGTTGCTCGGACAGCGCCTGGGTGTTGCCTCCGAAGATGTGCGTTTCGATGTCGTCGGCCGCGGTAAGCCCGTCCTCGCTCAACGGTGGGCCAGCACCGGGCTTCGGTTCAGCGTGGCCCACACTGCGGGGCTCGCGGTCATTGCGCTGTCGAACGGCGAGGTCGGGGTTGACATCGAGCGGGTGGCCCCCGAGTCATGGGACCGAGACATGGCAGCGTTGGTGCTGTCGCCGGCTGAACTCGAATGGGTCGACGCGCAGGCCGACATCCATACTGCCTTCTTCACATGCTGGACCCGAAAGGAGGCCTGGGTGAAGATGGGCGACCTCGGTATCGATGACGGACTCGCCGTCATCACGCTCACCCCGACCCCTGCGGCGGCGATTGCCGCGGAGATCCACAGCGGCTCACCGTGGCCGGACATCATCGTGGCGTGTGCCACCGGTTGCTCTTGAATCCTCGGCAATGACGACGTGAGGCTACGTCGACAGCAGGCGGCGCACGATCCCCACGGCGAAGTCGGGCATACCGGGAGCGTCGCCCATACGCGACAACTCGGCGCGCATCAGGTCGCGACGGTGATCATCGAAACGCTGGAACTGCATCAGGTCGCCAACCAGGCGAATCACCAGGCCTGCATTGATCGGCATCAACACAGTGACCTCGTCGACGAACATGCGGTACCCGGCACCGGACGCGTCATGGAACACGCTGCGGTTGCGGGTGGCGAAGGGGAACCAGAGAGCCATCACCCGGCCGCGATCTGTGCGGTCATACAACGGTCCGGCTGCGAGTTGCCGCACCCGTTCGATGGTGTCGGCTCGGCGCGAACCCGACTGGGCGCGTAGCCATCGATCGACCAACTTGGGCGCGTGTTGCCAGCGCGCGTAGGTGCTGTCGAGCATCTCGCCCAGCGGAACCGTATCGAGATGGGCCAACTGGGTGAGTGCCCGGACCGCGCGGGTGGCGTTGGGCGAGCTCAATTCCTGGTAGCCAGCGCGCAGCGCATCGTCGCTGCCCGTGGCGAGCAACGGGGACAGCGTTGGTTCCACCAGCATGCGCGCCGCGATGTCGGCGGGTGACGTGCCGGACGGGTCGTCGGCAAACCGCGCAAGCAGACCGAGCAGTGGGTCGTGTAGCGCCGCACCCAGTTCCGATCGGAGCAGACCGAGCCCGCGGCTCACACCATCGAGATCGATATGGGGTTCGCGATCACCGAGCATGAACTCGTCGGGCAATGCCAACAGTTGAGCCACCAGCGCCGGGTCCTGATCGCGGCTGATCACCGCACGCAGCCCGTCGCCGAGCACGCTGACCACCTCGCGGGCATCGGCATCGCGTCCACCACGGTAGGCATCGATCGCCCGGATCATCAGCTCCTCCGATGCCCACCACCGGGTGAACGCATCGGAGTCGTTGACCATCAACCCGACGAGATGATCGGCGGGTAACGTCATCGTCAGATCGACGGGTGACGAGTAGCCGCGTAGCGCTGACACCACGATCGGCTGCGACGATTGCACCGTCAGGCTCTGCTGCCGTCCCGAGACAACCATGATGTGCGTCGAAGCCGGGCTGCCCGCCACATCGGCCAAGGTGGGCTCGCCAGCGGCTGTGTGGAAGCCGAGGAGCACCGGCATCGAGACCGGTGGGTCATCGACGAGCGAATCGGTGCGGTGGACATCGATCGTTGTGGTCCCGTCGTCGGCGGGCCTGACGGTGATCTCCACTGATGGCCGACCGGCCAGCGTGAACCATCGCGCGATGCCCGCGATGGCGTCGGCGTGTTGCGGAGCGAGCTCTGTTGCAACGGAAATAAAGTCGTCGACGCCGGCGGCACCAAGGTCGTGACGGCGCACGAACTCGTCGAACACCCGCTGCCACAGTGCAGCACCGAGCACGACGCGGATCATACTGAACACCTCGGCACCTTTCAGGTACGTGGTGCGGGTGTAGAGCTGATGCGGGTCCTTCACTTCGCCACGCACCACCGGCGCACCGATGGTGAGTTCCTCGGGAAACTGCAGGCGGCGCAGATCGAGCACGTCGAGCACCCGGGCCACGGGCCCGAACAGGTGGGCGCGCACATCGTTCTGCGCGGTCAGCACGGTGAGCCCTTCCTTGAGCGCGAGCTGGCCCCAGCTGCGCACGGTGACACGGTTGCCGCGCGTGTGATGCCCATATTCGTGGGCCACATTGGCGATGATGCCCAACAGATCGTCATCGACGAACCCGCGAGTGTCCACCACCAGTATCGGCGAGTCGAAGAACATCAGACCGTGGTATTCGGTGGCGTCGGGATAGCCGGGAATGGCTACGAAGGTAAGCACGTCGAGATCGTGCTCGACACCGCCGTGGGCCTCGTCGAAGGCCATCACCTGAGCCATCGTGCGCAGCGCGAAGTCGGCACCGGCGATCTGGTCGGGTGGCGCAGCGATACGAAGCTCGATGGCCCGACCCGAACGCGTTGTGTACGGTGCGGACACTGTCTGCAGCACACCGGCCACCACGGCGAACAGGTACGAGGGCTTCGACACCGGATCGACGAACCGGGACCAGTGACGGCCGTCCTCGAGCACACCGGTCTCGACGAGATCGCCGTTGCAGAGCATGGTGGGATAACGCACCGGATCACCGATCAGGGTGACGTCGTAGGTTGCGCGGTTCCCGGGCCTGTCGATGAAGTAGGTGATCCTGCGGAACCCCTCGGGTTCGCAGTTCGTGCTGAGCAGGTCCGGCCGGCGGGTGAAGCCCTCATCGTTCGCTCCTCCCGTCGCAGCAGCGACCCGATACCGGAGCACGTGCTCGTCGCCTGCTCCGAGGTGGATGCGGATGCCCTGCTCGACGTGTTCCACCGCCATCAGGTCGACAACGCGACCATCGAGTTCCATTGCGAGTAGCTCCAACGCGCTGCCGTGCAACGTGACCGCGTGCTCGGGCAGCGTCTCACCGGTGCCGGGGACCCGGCGCAGATGCGACTCGGTGTCGATCACCACCCGCGCGTCGTCCAGTTCGATGCGCATCACGACATGGTGCAGGTGCCACTCGGCGATGACCCCAGCGGTGTTGTCGACCGCGGTCATCTGCGGGCCATGAAGTCCTGCACGAGCTGCAGCACCGTGTCGACTTCGCCGATGGTGTTGTAGTGCGTGGGTCCGATACGCACCACACCACCCTGATCCTGCAGGCCCAGCCATTCGATGACGGGGAGCGCATACGAGTGGCCATTCCACACGTACACGCCGTGGGTGTCGAGGAAGGTCGCGAGATCGGCGGGCACCAGGCCTGGAGCCGTGATGGACACGGTGGGAACTCGACGTTTCATCGAAGAGGGGTCGGTGATGCCCCGGACCTGCACCCCCGGAATGCTCTGGAGCCCGGCAATGAGCCGTCCGCTGAGCTGGTGCTCGTAGTCCACCATGGCGCCCATCGCACCGTGGATCTCGCGGGTCCGCTGACGTAGTCCGGCCGTTGACGGCTGGTGCGCAACGGCCATCGTGGTGCCGATCCACTGCAGGTACTCGGTGGCGCCGATGACACCCGCCTGCCCTTCGAGTGATTGGGTGCCGGTCTCGAATTTGCCCGGCGTCTGATCGGCCACGACGCTCAGCTTGTAGGCCTTCAGTGCTGACAGCAGATCCTCGCGGCCCCACAGCACGCCCTGATGCGGCCCGTAGAACTTGTAGGCGGACGCCACCAGGAAGTCGCAGCCGAGGTCCTGGACGTCGATGGCTCCATGGGGAGCGAACTGCACAGCATCGATGTAGGTGAGCGCTCCAACGGCCCGCAGGCGACGACACATCTCCTTCACGTCGTTGATGGTGCCGAGGATGTTGCTGCTGTAGTTGAGCGCTGCGAAACGGGTGCGTTCGGTGATCAACGAGTCGAGTTCGTCGAGATCGAACTCGTAGGTCTCCCGATTGAACGGCAGGGTCTTCACCACAAGGCCGCGTTCGGCCGCCATGATGCGCCACGGCGTGTTGTTGCCGTCGTGTTCCATGTGCGTGCAGATGATCTCGTCGCCCGGATTGAACAACGGCCCGAGCACGCGGGTCATCATGAACGTGAGGGTGGTCATGTTGGCGCCGAAGACGACCTCGCGCTCGGAGGCCGCGTTGTAGAAGTCGGCCATTGCGACATGGGCCTGATACGAGAGCTCGGTTGCCTCGCGTGAGGTTCGGAAATTGCCCGACATGTTCGCGTTGCACTGCACCATCGCATCGGTTGTGCGCGTCAACACCTGCTGGGGCACCTGGGTGCCGGCCGGATTGTCGAAGTAGACCCGTGGGCGGCCATCGTGGGTCAGCGAGAGAGCTGGGAACTGGGCCCGGATGGAATCGAGGTCGAGGGTCATCGTGTCTCCGGAGTGGTTATGGGGAGGTATCGGTTTCGGTCGAGGTACCAACGTCGGGGGAAGGCTGAGCTGATCCCCGCCATGGTCCTCTTGTACAGTGTGCAATAGTAGCGCAGAGACGAGCCGCGGGAGGTCCCGGAATGAATCCAGATTCGAACACTGCCACAGACCGTCAGCATGCGGTGGCGATCGGCCTGCTGCCGATCATGCGCATCGTCGGTCAGCCGTTGCGATGGACCGTCGACGAACGTCTCGCCCACTACGTGTGCCCCGGGGTTGCCATCGCGGCGATGCGCAGTGGTCGTATCGATTGGGCAGCGGGATACGGGCGGCGTGTTGTCAACGGTGCCGCCGCCTGCGACGCCGACACCGTGTTCATGGTTGCGTCGTGCAGTAAGCCCGTGGCCGCGATGGTCGTGCTGCAACAGGTCGAGCGCGGGCTGCTCGACCTCGATGCGGATGTCAACACCTACCTGCGCCGGTGGCAGGTACCATCGAACGAGTTCAGCACGGCGACACCCGTGACCCTGCGACACATTCTGAGCCACTCCGCCGGGCTCACCGTGAACGGCTTCGGCGTCGTACCGCGCGATGGCCGCCCGGTTGCCACCGAGCTGGATCTGCTCGAGGGCCGCCCGCCATCCGACCAGCCGCCAGTGATCGTCGACAAACACTACGACGGCACCGATCGCTACTCGGGCGGCGGCTACGTGATCGCGCAACTGGTGGTGGAGGACGTGCTGCAGCGCTCGTTCGACAGCGTGGCCGACGAGATGATCTTCACCCCACTGGGCATGTCGCGCACCACGTACACCCAACCGCTCCCCGGGCGCCTGCACGACAACGTCGCCTCGGGCCACGGTGATGACGGGCGCGAGCAGGCAGGGGGCTGGATGATCTCCAGCGAGAAGGCGGCCGGCGGGTTGTTCAGCACCGCCCGCGACTACGCAGCGTTCCTGCTGGCATGCCGGGCGGCGTATCACGGCGAGGCGGGCGCCATTCTGGGCCGTTCGTTGGCCGTACAGATGATGACCCGCCACGACAAGGGCGTCTTCGGGCTGGGCATTCGCGTGCTCGGCGACGGGCCGAGCCGCTACATCAACCACGGCGGCAGCAACGACGGGTACCAGAGCGAAACGAACTGCTTCCTCGACAGCGGCGATGGCGGTGTCGTGTTGACCAACGCCACCTCGGGGCTGTTCCTGTGGAAGGAGGTGCTCAACGGTATGGCCGACGTGTACGACTGGCCCGACTACATGCCCGAGCCAAAGGTGCTGAGAACAATGAGCGCCGTCGAGATGAGCAACCTTGCCGGGTCGTACCGCATCGTCAGTGGCATCGAGCTGCCAGTGATCAACGTGTGGGCCGACAATGGTCGCCTGTACAGCGAGATCCCCGGCCTGCGCTTCGGTGTCCAGGAAACATTCTGCGATGCCGATGGCGTGCTGTTCAACCAGGCCGGCCCCTATGAGACCACGGTGACATTCGGTGACGACGGGCGGGCGACGGAACTGCGTGTGTTCGAGGGTGCCAACCAGATCATGCGAGCCGTGCGCACCGACTGACCCAGCCCGGGCTAGGCGGACGCTGTCTTCGCTGCCTTCTTCGCTGGGGCTGTCTTCTTCGCTGGGGTCTTCGCTGACTTCGCCGGGGTCTTGTTCGGGGCAGACGCGCGCAACCGGGCATCGAGACCATCGAGCAGTAGGTCGATCAGGAACTCGAACGAGGCGTCGAGCGGGGCCTTGGCGCCATCGGTCCAGCGCACCGACAAGGCCCGGTCGGCAAGCGCATCGAAGTGCCGGGTGATGTTGGGGAAGCTGGCCGGGTCGAGCGAACGAAGTTCGGCCTCGGCTTCCAGCATCGAGGCGGCCTCCGGGTCGGGGATGAGCGCAAGTTCGAGCACCACAAACCCCTGCACTGCCCCGACCAGCGAGTTGTAGGCGTGCACCAGATCGTCGCCTAGGCCCAGCTCGGCCAGACGCCCCACCACGGCATCGGGCAGGACCAGCGAAGCAATGTTGCGGGCCCGTTCGACAATGACCAACCGGGCCACATTGGGGTGCTGATGGGCTCGGGCCCGGTAGCGCCTCGCCAGTTCGTGGCACCACTCGCGCCAGTCGGCGATCTCTTCCGGGATCTGCACCGCCGACGCCCAGCTCGCCTCGACCAACCCGAGCAGGCGCGCCCGATCACCGACATGCCAATACAGCGTTGCCGGGAACACACCGAGATCGGCGGCCACCGCGCGCATGCTGAACGCATCGCCGCCGCGCTCGTCGATCAGGCGGAAGGCCGCATCGATAATGGCTTCCTGGGTGATGGGCACCTCGGCGCGGACACCGCGTTTGCGTCCTTGTCGAGACGTACTCATATCGCTCCCCCGCCCCGCTGTTGGTGTCCTTGGATGTAATCACCGATCAGTGTGATGGCCAACACGGTGAGGAACATGGCCCCTGCCGGTACCAGCACCGGATACAGGCTCCTGTCGACCTTGGCCTTGCCGGCCGCCATCATCGCACCCCACGTGGGGCTGGGCGGAGCAACGGACAAGTTGAGATACGCAAGGCCACCCTCGGCGATCATCGCGCCCGCCACGGCGACCATTGCCATCGACAGCAGCGCCGGCATGACGTTGGGCATGAGCTCGCGAAAGATGATCCGGCGCGGGGTTGCCCCCAGCGCCTCGGCAGCGGTGACGAACTCACGGTTCGCCGTGCTGAGCGTGAGCGCGCGCACGATCCGCACGGTGGGGCCCAGGTACAGCAGGGCAATGGCCATCACCACGGTTGCCACGCCGCGGGAATTGCTGAACGCCACGATCGACACGGCGAGGAGCAGCGACGGGAAGGCCAGCAGCACATCGGCGAAGAACAGCGTGATCGACTCGAACCGCTTGCGGTAGAAGCCGGCCATCAGCCCGAGCATGCCGCCCACCACCGTGGAGAGCAGCACGGCCGACAGGCCCACCACCAGCGAGACGCGTGCGCCATAGATGGTCCGAGAGAGCAGGTCGCGGCCGAGCTCGTCGGTGCCGAGCCAGTTCCGTGATGTGGGCACCGACAGCGGGATGCCAGCTCGCGTATCGGACGGGTCGTAGAGCGGCAGCACGCCGGCAAGTACCGCCGCCAGCGAGACGAGTCCGATCCAGATGATCGAACTCCAGACGGCGACGCCGAACCGACGTCGTTCGACCCCCTCGATGATGGGCGTGGAGTCGGCGGCATGACGCGCTGTGGCTCCGTGGTTCATGCGATCCGGATCCTGGGGTCGAGCACGCGGTGGAGCACATCGACGAACATGTTCACCACGACGAAGCCCACCGTCAGCACCACCACGGCGCCCTGGAGGGCGATGAAGTCACGGTTGTTGATGGCGTCGATGGTGAACCGACCGAGCCCGGGCAGGGCGAAGATGTACTCCACCAGCACGGTGCCGCCGATCATGCGCCCCATCGTGACGCCAGCCAGCGTGACGAGGCCGAGCGACGACGGACGCAGTGCGTGGCGGCGCACGATCTGTGAGTTGGTGAGCCCCTTGGCGCGTGCCGTCCAGATGTAGTTCTCGTCGAGCGTGGTGATGAGATCGGCGCGGAGCACGCGCGAGTACATCGCCACCTGTTCGAGCGCGAGCGCGATCGATGGCAGCAGCAATGACTTCACGTTGCCGAACGGACTGTCACTGAACGGTACGAAACCCGCCGTGGCGAACCACCCCAGTTTCACCGAGAACACGGTGAACAGGGCAAGCGCCACCAGGAACCCCGGCGTGGCCAGCATCGCCAACTGTGCCCCGTTGAACAGCCGGTCGAACCACGATCCGGGACGGATCGCCGACAGCACCGCCATCGGTACCGCCAGCGCCAGGGCGAGGAACTGCGACAGCAACACCAACTCCAAGGTGACCCCGACGCGCTGCCCGAGCGCCTCCACCACCGGCTGGCGGGTGCGATACGAACGACCGAGATCGCCCTGCACCGCGTCGGCCAGCCAGTGCCCGTAACGAATCGGCAGCGCCTGATCGAGGTGCAGATCGTGCCGGGCCTGGAGCCGATCCGCCTGCGAAGCGTTGGCGCCGAGCACCGAATCGACGGTGTCGCCCGGCAACAGGCTGACCATCGAGAAGGTCGCGAACGACACGGCAAGCAGGATCCCGACCAGTCGGAATATCCGGAGCAGGAACATCCTTGCCATGGTGAGTTGTTGGGTCAGCCCCGACGGACTATGACTCGACCCAGACGTTGTTGAGGAAGAAACGAGCCGACGTCAGCGGACGGCCGGGCGTTCCATCAGGCAGCACGAACGTGTCGATACCGTGCACCTTTGTCGGGGTGATCACGCCGAACTGGTTTGTGTAGAGCCACAGGAACGGCATGTTGTCGGTGAGGATCTGCTGCACCTTGGCGTATTCGGCCTTGCGGGCAGCCGGGTCGGACAGCGCCCGACCGGCATCCATCGCTGCGTCGATCTCGGGGCTGGTGAACCCGGTGATGTTGACCCCACCCGAGTGCAGGTAGCCGTAGTCGTTGTCGGGATCGTCGCCGCCGATGCCACCCCAACCGGTGACCTGATAGCTGCCGCCGAAGACCGATGCGATGTTGTCGCCCTGCGCCTTGGACACGATGTTCACGTCAATGCCCGCATCCTTCCACATCGACTGGAACAGCTGCATGTAGGTGACGATGAAGGGATCCTGGTTACCGGAGTAATCGAACGAGATGGGGCCCTTCTCCGCTTCGTACTCGGCGACCAACTTCTTGGCCTCGACGAGGTCGTAGGTGGGGTACTTGGTGTCGACGTACCAGAAGGAGTCATCAGCCCACGGCCCGTGGATTGCCTGCTTCACGCCCACGCCGTCGAGGAAGGTGATGACCCGATCGATGTCGATCGACAACGCCAGCGCCTTGCGGACGCGGATGTCGTCGAGTGGCGCCTTCTTGGTGTTGAGCAGCACCACCTCGGGCGAAGCGGGCGGAGCCATCGTGACATGCATGTCGCCCTTGTCGGCAGCCGCTTTGTACCCGGCGACCTCGCTGGCCGACGCCGTGTAGTACACCTGCGTATCACCGGCATCGAACGCGCCCTTGCGCACGGTCGAATCGCCGAGTGGCCGGAAGGTCACCGAATCAAGGTAGGCGGGATGCTGCCAGTAGTTGTCGTTGCGGGTGACGGTCAGGTGATCGTCAGGAGTCCATTCCGAGAACACGAACGGGCCAGTGCCCACCGGGTGACGGCCACCTTCTGGATCGGCCAACATCTTCGGTGAGGCCATGTACCCGACCTGGCCGGTGAAGCCACCGACGAGCGTGTTGGGGAACGATCCCCATGGAGCGCTCATCGTGATGGCCAACGTCAGATCGTCGACGATCTGCATCGACTGCACCAACTTCACGGTCGACTTGAACACCGAGCTGTCGAGGGCCGCCTGGAAGTTGGCCTGCACGGCCGCTGCGTCGAGCTTCGTGCCATCGTGGAAGACAACGCCGGATCGCACCTTGATGGTCCACACGGTGGCATCGGTATTGGCGGTGATCGACTCGGCGAGGTACGGCACCACGCTGCCGTCGGCCGCGTAGGTGGCCAGGGTGTCGAAGATCGCCCGGGCCACGTTGTGGCCGCTGTCGGCCCAGGTGTCGACGGCCGGGTTGAAGCCGGTGGATTCGGCGTCGAGGCCGATGGTGATCGAGCCACCCTTCACCGGTTCGACCGGAGCGTCGGTGCCGGTGGTTGTTGGCGCCGTGGTGGCGCCCGTGGTGTCAACGGTGCCTGTGGGCTTCTGCGTTGCCGGCGTCGTGGAAGCGCTGTTGGGATCGTTCCCGCCGCACGCCGACAGTGCAAGGCCAAGAACTGCGACCCCTGAAATGAAACGACTGCTGAAACTGTGTGTCCGGCTCCGCATGACAACCCCCTGCTCGTACCTTGGGAAAGTATTGCACACCGTACAACGCCTTGTACAGCGTACTAGTGGACTATTCCCGCAGGTCCACAGCCATACGACGCGCGCCGAGCTCGGCGAGCACCTCGTCATCGACGGTGACCCCAAGGCCGGCGCCCGCTGGAACTGCGAGGGTGGACCCACGCAGCACGAACGATTCGGTGATATCGCGACGCCAATACCGCTCGCTGGCCGAGATGTCAGCTGGGTACACGAAACCGGGCAGCGAGGCCAACGCCACGTTGGCGGCGCGGCCGACGCCGGTCTCCAGCATCCCGCCACACCACACCGGCACAGTGCGGGCATGGCACAGGTCGTGGATCCGACGCGCCTCCAACAGCCCACCGACGCGGCCGACCTTGATGTTGACGATGGAACACGCCCCCATGTCGAGCGCCATCGCGGTGTGCACCACAGACAGGATCGATTCGTCGAGGCACAGTGCAGTGGCGCATCGCGTTGCCAACTGCGCATGCAACGCCAACTCCTCGGGCGCGAACGGCTGCTCGATCATCAGCAGCCCGAACTCGTCGAGCGACGCCAGCATGTCCATTGCATCAGCCCGGTAGCCGGCATTGGCATCGACCTGCAGTGCAAGGTGCGGGAACGCAGCGCGCACGGCGCGCAGTGGCAGCACGTCCCAGCCGGACATGATCTTCAACTTCACCCGCTGATACCCATCGGCCACATATCCGGCCACCTGCTCGACGAGCTGGTCGATGGTCGGCGTGATACCGACCGACACACCGACATCGATGGCCTCGCGCGTTCCCCCGAGATACGTCGCCAACGACACGCCGGCGGCACGGAGTTCGGCGTCGAGGACCGCCATCTCAAGACCGGCCTTCGCCGCGCGGTAGCCCTTCACCTGCTGCATGGCGGCGCCCACATCGGCGCCACGCAGGTCGGTCATCGATGCAACAGCCGGCACGAGCCAGCGCTGCAGCACGAGCAGCGCCGACTCGGTGAACTCTTCGTTGTAGAAAGGCTCGGCATGCGCAGCGCACTCACCCCAGCCCTCACCGACGTCGGTGATCACATGCACCAACAGGACATCGCGGGCTTCCTGCACGCCGAACGAGGTGCGGAACGGGCGCACGAGCGGCATCGCCACCCGAACCAACTCAACGCTCTGCAACCTCATCGCTCTGCTCCGGTACCGGCACCGCGATCGACCACGTAGCCGACACCCGAGTCGAGCCGACAGAGCCCGACCACCCTGGCACCGGTGGTCGTCGCCGCTGTAAGCGCTGACCCGACATCGCGTCGATACCTGTCGGCGGCGCCGACGTCGTCAACACGAAGTTGGTGATAGGCGGGGGGCACGCTGATAGCCGTCCTGTCATCGGGCTCGACCCAGAATCCGCCAACGGGCGCGTCGAGTCGCCACGACACCTCCACCCGGTCGGTGACATCGCCCGTGTTGAAGGCATCGCGGCGCACGCCGTAGCAGGCCGGCAGGAAATCGACGACGCGTGCCCCGAGGTGCACGAGATTGAACGTGGCGTTGGTTGCTATCAGCGGGTCGAAGGTCCAACGCATCTCGGTGATCCCGTGCTGAAGACATTGCGCGCGTTGCGCGAGCTTCAGCGCCATGCCGATACCGGAGCTGCGTCCGTCGGAGCGCACGCCAACCTGGTGCGAATGCAGGTGGAGCCCGTCGTGCCAACCGACCCAGCCGAGCGCAAAACCGATGGGCTCGTCGTTGCGTCGGGCGATCAGCAGGCAGGCGCCACCGAGCGCCATGCCGCGCAGCACGTTGGCAGGCGGTACGACCTCGGGCCCCCAGACCGACTCCATCGTGGCGCGCAGTACGCCGATCTCGGCCGGCGTCTCGATGAGATCAATCGTCACCCCTGCCGATGCTGCTGCAATGCGCGCGTCGTCCGCCGCCGCCGCCGCCGCGTGTGCCGTGGTCATGCCCGCCCCGCAGGTGTCATGCCCGCCTCGGAGACTCGGTCTGGGCCTGCAGGATGTCGGCCACCACCGCAGTGACGCGGCGCACGGTGGGTAGGTGCAGGAACTCGTCGGGCCCATGCGCGTTCGATTCGGGACCGAGCACGCCGACCAGCAGGAACTGTGCATCGGGCAACGGCGCTCCGAGCATGCCCATGAACGGGATGGTGCCACCGACTCCGCACGACGCAACGGGCGTGCCGAAGTGACGCCGACTGGCAGCGTCGGTTGCAGCCGAGAGCCACGGCGCGAACTCCGGTGCCTCCCAACCCGGCCCGCGCGCTCCGCTGGTCATGCGCACCGATGCCCCGAACGGTGGGTCAGCCTCGAGCACCGCCTGCAGTTCGTCACCGACCGCGTCCACATCGGCGGTCGGCGGCAGGCGCAGCGACAGCTTCACCGACAGGCGCGAACGGAACACGTTGCCGGCATCGGCCACGCGAGGGATGCCATCGATACCGATGACCTCGAGCGCGGGACGCCAGCTCTCGTTCAGTAGTTCACCCTTGGCATCGGGTGCCATCGGCTGCACACCGGGCAATGGGCGAAACGTCGTGGACAACGGCGGGAACGCGTCGGCTGCCACCGCAGCCTCATCGATGCGGTGCTGCGGGATGACCACGTTGGCGCTGGGCAGCAGCACCTCGCCGGTATGCACGTCCTCGATGCGATCGAGCAGTTGGCGCAGGATACGGAACGACGATGGCAGCACGCCACTGGCACGACCGCTGTGGGGATCGTCGGCACACACCTCGATGTCCAAGACGCCGCCGCAGACACCACGGGTCGATGTCGTGGTCCACAGGCGGTCGTAGCTCTCGCAGAACGAGTCGAGCGTGACGACCAGTTCGGCATTGCCGATGCGCGGCAGCAAGTGTTCGAGATGTGTGGAGAGGTGCACGCTCGAGCTCTCCTCGCTGGCTTCGATCAGCAACACGAGGCGTGAGTGGTGGCCACCGGATTCGTGGATGGATGCAATGGCAATCAGCGCAGCGAACACCGAGTAACCGTCGTCGGCTCCGCCGCGGCCATACAGCCGATCGCCGGCGAGCACCGGCTTCCACGGCCCGAGCCCGGCCGACCATGGCTCCATCTCGGGCTGCTTGTCCATGTGCCCGTACAGCAGCACGGTGCGGTCGGCCAGATCGGGGCGGGTCGCTGCGATTTCGATGAACAGCACCGGCGTCAGCCCGACGGGTGCGATCAGCTCAACGGTCATCCCGGGTACTGCCTGGGCGCGCGCCCATTCCTCGAGCAGTTGCGCCGCACGCATGAGATGACCGTTGGCTTCCCATTCGGTGTCGAACATGGGCGAGCGTGCGGGAATGGAGATGTACTCCATCAACGTGGGTAGGGCTGCTGCCCATGCCTGATCGACGAACGTGGTCATGGTGACTCCTCTGTAGGCGTGAACGCCATCAACTCGAACCCGTCGACGAGCACGGCAATGCGATTGACGCGACCGTCGTGCTGTTCGACCCGCAGCGTGGCGCCTGTCTCCTCGTCGAGAAAGGTGGTGTCCGACAGTGGCAGCATTCGTCGACGACCGTATGGGGCCGGGCTGAACAGTTCGCCGTCGGCAAAGTCCAACTTCAGCGGTCGGTCGAACGGGCCGACATACCGGCCGGTGTACGAGCCCAGCACGCCGGGATCCACATCGGCCAGCTCGATGGGCGGCGCACCGATCTCTCCCCAGCCGTACTCGGCAGCGACGGCACGGCGGAACTCTCCGCACAGGGTGGTACCGCCATCGCCGTTGGTCAGGATCGCCGCGCCGGTGGGCAGTTCCACGAGCCCGTCGACGTGGCTGCAGAAGCCCTCGTTGCGACCACTGTGCAGGAACCGTCGCAGCGGACCCGCCCCGGCAAGCTCCGGGCCGAGACCGAACCCACCCGGCGGCACCGGGGTGATCATCAGCATCGCCGTCGCCTGGGAGATCGGGCCGGTACGTTCGCCGCGCAGGACCTGCTGCACCCCGATGACCCAGCGGGCCAGATCGGTGGCGGTGGTCCACAACCCGGCGGCCTGCAGTTCGGGGTAGTCATGGTGCCCACCGTCCAGTGCGACACCCGACGGATCGTGGGCGTGGGCGGCACGGCCCGCACGGTGCGGGGCGATCGACCGCTCATAGGCGCTGTCGAGCATGCCGAATGGTCGCAGCACGAGGTCCTGCATCAGCTCGCCGAAGTCGCGCCCGGTCACGTCGCAGATCAGTTGCTGCACGATGGTGGTGCCGCCGCCGGAGTACTGCCCCACGGTGCCGGGAACGGCGAACGATTCGACGGCAGGGGTGTTGGCCCCGCCCGTGCCGGAGAGCACCTCGACGACCGAGGGCAGTGCAGCGCCAGCCGGGTAACCGGGGAAGCCGGGCACGGTGGTGCCAGCAGTGTGGCTGAGCAGGTGGCGCAGCGTGACCGGCTGATCGGCGGTGAACGGGCTGTCGGGCAGGCGCCAGCTGCGCAGGTGCCGGTTGACATCGTCATCGAGCCCGACCACGCCGCGCTCGACCAACGCGAGGACCGCCACCGCTGCCACGGCCTTGCTGATCGATGCTGCCTGGAACAACGTGTCGGCCTGCACGGCGCTGCCGCCGGCCATCACCTGGCCGTAGCCGGCCGCCCACGCCACTTCACCGTCGTCGACCACGGCCACGGCCACGCCCGGCACGCTGTAGCGCGCCATGCGCTCGGGCATCGAGAACCGATCGACCGCGCGACCGGCGATCTGCAGTGCAGCGGTGAGCCCGTGCTCGACCCGGTGTTGGCGGGTTGAGCCGCTCACGACACGGCTCCGTTGTCGATCAGGCCGCTGGCGCAGATGGCAACGGTGGCGCTGCGCATCAGTGCATCGGGGCGACGGTCCGCCTGGTTGATGGTGCCGGTGATGGTCAGCCCACTGGCCGGGTGGCAGTGCATCAGCACGCCCCAGTGGCCGCGGTGGCCGCGCAGCACCAAGCCTTCGCTGTCGCGTGCGTCCACGCCGAGCCCGTAGCCGAGGTATCCGGGCGAGTGCAGCTCGGGGTCGAGGGTGCGGAACCGGTAGTCGAGCATCTCGTCGATCAGCGGTGGTTGCACCACCCTGCCGGCCACCAGCGCCTGCGCAAAGGCGGCCAGGTCATCGACATCGGAGACCAGCCCGCCACCGGCCCAATCGGCCGAGCCGTGTATGGCGGCGGCATCGAATGCGCCCTCGTGGACATGGGCAATAGCGCTGCCCCGGTGCGGCTCGAAGCCCTCGAGATAGGTGGCGTCAAGACCGAGCGGGTCGAGGATGCGGCGACGGTACGCCTGATGCAGCGGCCGGCCGTCGAGCGCTTCGATGATGACGCCCAGCAGCACGTACCCGGTGTCGCTGTATGCGTAGCCGTACCCCTCACCCGGGGGGAAGTGCGGCGCGCCCCACGCGATGGCGCCTTCGAGCATCTCGCGGGGGGTCCACACGTGGCCGGGATCAGCGAAGATGGCGGCGCCGAAACTGGGCGACATCGCATAGTCGTACAGGCCACTGGCATGGGTGAGCAGTTGGCGGATGGTGATGCGCTCGCCGTGGGAGACGCCATCGAGCACATGCAGCCGGGGCACGAGATCGGCGTACTCGGCCGGAAGGTGCTGGGTCATCAGGTCATCGAGGGCCAGACGACCCTCGCCGACCAGCTGCACCACCACGGCTGCGGTGAACGGCTTGGTGATGCTGGCGATGCGGAACGGTGTGGACACCAGCGCCGGCTCACCGCCTCTGCTCAGCCCGCCGGCGACATGGCGCCAGACCAGGCCGCGTGACGGCAGCTCGACGCGCAGAATGCACGCTGCACCCTCGACCGCGGCCTCGGCGTCGACGGCGGCCTGCAAGACCCGGCCGATCTCGCCGACGACGGCAGCGCTGTCGTCGTTGCTGTGCGTTGCGGTTTCGTTCATGGTGCGGTGCTCCGATCATGGGCGTCATAGCTGAGCGAGAACTGATGCAGGAACAGTGTGGCCGCGGCGCGGTCCGCGCAGGTGCCGAGCGCGGCCATGACGGCCAGACGCGCCTTTTGCGCGCTGAGCCCACCCGCGCCGACAGCGCCGAGCATGGTCAGGCCGTCCTCCACACGGGTGCCTGTGAAGGGCCGCGATGCAAGCACCACCAACGTGCCGGCTGCACCTGCCGCGTGGATCGGGCCCCACAGTTGCTGGGGCACATTGAGGTCACCGAATGCCTCCAGCACAATGCCCCGCCGACCCTCGGCGAGGCGGGCGAACTCTGCGCCGCCGATACCGGGGTAACTGGTCAGCAGCGGCACGTCGTCGGCCAGCGCCGTTGCTTTCGGGCGTTCGATGGCAGGATCCCGGAACCCGGGGTGCCCATCGACGACCGATCCGATGGGCCCGAACGGCGCCGACGTGAAGGCGTCGACCGAGTTCGCGTTTACCTTCGTCACCACGTCGGCGGCGTGCAACACACCCTCGAGGCAGACCATCACCTCGCGTCCCACGGCCGAACGATCCGACGCTGTGGCGATGGCATCGCGAATGTTCTGTGGCCCATCGGGCTGAGCGTGCGAATGCACCCGCATGGAACCCGTGAACACCACCGGTGGGCGTGCGCCGTCAACGCCCAGCAACAGCGCCGCCACGAATGCCGTCAGCTCCATGGTGTCAGTCCCGTGGGTGATGACCACACCGTCGGCGCCGTCGGCGAGCGCTCGCTGGATGCGCTCGACGATGCGCACCATGTCGTGCACGGTGAGGTTCGAGCTGGGTCCGGTGGCGACATCATCAACGGTCACGTCACAACCGTGCGGCCCGGCCTCGCTGACGAGTTGCGCGCCGGCGATGTTGGTCCATTCAACACCGTCGAAGTGCGACGCGATGGTGCCGCCGGTGGCGATGACGTGCACGGTCATCGGGTGCCACCGCGGTGGACGATGACGGTCGGCTCCCACTGCTCGATCGGATCGAGCGGCCACGCCGGGCGAGGCAGGTGCTGCCATGCAATGGTGTCGAGCTCGACGGTGGCCACGCCCGGGGCGCTGACCTCGATGATCTGATCGGGGCTGAACAGATGGTCGAACCCGGCGCGGAAGTGACCACGCGACTTCACCACCACGACCCGTGCGGTCTCGGGGTGCAACCCGACATGGCGCAGGGTGTCGTCGTCGGCGCACTGCACCGGGTGCGACGACACGCCGATGGCGATCCCGCCGAGATCGAGCGCGCATGATCTGCCGGGATGGCGGGTGCTGCCGGCGTACACACCACGCGTCGGCACCAGGACGGTCTGCACCAGTGCGGTCACACGCGCCCGGCAACGCAACGGTCGCGCCAGCGGTCGGGTGCTCCCGTGGTTGAACTCGATATCGATGGTGCCGTCAATCCCAGCCTCGAACGCCTCGGTCACCACATCAGGATCGCAGTGCAGACCCATCACCACACCATCCACCCCGGCGCTCAGCAGTGCGTCGAGCACAAACGTGCTGTTGCCCGGCGCGCCGCCGCCGGGGTTGTCGGCCACGTCGGCCATGATCACCGGGGTCCGCTCGCCCCGACTCGCCCGCCCGGCCTCGACCACGGCAGAGACGAGCGGTGTGGCGTGCATCCGATAGCGGCCGCGTAGAGTCCACAGCTGGGTGCACAGTTCGCCGACCACACGCGCCGCTGCCGGTTCATCGCCGCGCAGCGCAGTGACCACCACGGACGTGCCGCAGTGTTCGGTGTCGCCCAACGAGAAGCCGCCGAACACCGACACGTTGCGGATCGGCCCGACCGCCAACACCTGCCCGCGGTGCACGACCTGTCCGAGCGGTTCGTCGGGGGCCGTGAGCTGGGCGATCTGGGGCAGCAACATCGGCAGCGAGCACCAGGCAATGCACGTGCGCTCGCCGTCGAGCATGCGGTGCATGTGCTCGGCCGCCTCGACCAGACGGTCCTGGATATCGACGTGCGGGTTGGTGCGGTACCCCACGATGACATCGCACGCATCGGCCATGGCTGCGGACATGTTGGCGTGGAAGTCGAGCACGACCACCAGCGGCACCTCGGCGCCGATCACACTGCGCACGGCGTTCAGGAACGTGCCGTCGGTATCGCGGTCATCGGTGCTGGAACCAGCGCCATGGCCGAGAACGACCACGCCATCCAACGAGCCCGCAACGCGTATGGCTGCGACGACCTGCGCCACCACCGTACGGAAGTCATCGCCATCGAGCGGTCCACTGGCGCCGAACTCCCACATGGGCAGCTCGACGATCTCCACATCGCCGAGCTCGTGAAGGCGCGTCAGCAGTGCTCCCGCCTCCCACGACGCGGCCAGCCCACCCTCCAGCTGCGACGCCTCCAGCCCATGGCCGAGGGTGATGGGGTCAGCGAGCGCGTTCACCTCGTGTGCGTAACCGGTGACGCCGACCCGCACCCGACGCCCGGTCGGTGTCATCCAGCACCCTGGCCGGCGGCGATCAGGCGCATGCCGTCGCGCACGCGATCGAGCATGAAGTCGATGTCGTCCTCGGTCATCGCCGTGGACAACAGCATCATCCCGTGAGGAATGATCTGCACGCCATGGTTCAACAGGTGGCGGTGCAGGCCGTAGATCATCTCGGCCTCGCGCCGGCGGAGCGGCAACTCGCGGTAGTTGCTGAACGGGGTGTCGTTGAAGATCAGGGCAACCATCGAGGCGCATCCGTGCACGGCGCCGGGCAGACCAGTGTCGTGCAGCGCGGCGCGCAGGCCGTCACGTGCACGATCACCCAGCGCGTTGAGCCGATCGAACGCTGCCGGCGTCATCTGTTCCATACACGCAAGGCCCGCTGCCATGGTCATCGGGTTGGCATTGTAGGTGCCACCGTGCTCCACCCGCAGCGGCGGCTTGGTCTGGTCGAACACGGCCATGATCTCGGCCGATCCTCCGGTGGCACCAACGGGCAGACCACCACCGATGATCTTGCCGAGGGCGGTGAGGTCGGGCGTGATGCCCACTACCCCCTGCGCCCCGTGGTAGCCCATGCGGAACGAGAACACCTCGTCGAAGACCAGCACGATGCCGTGTTGCGCCGTGACCTCGCGCAGCATCTCCAGATACTGAGGGGTCGCCTGCACGAAGCCCATACGCGACACCACGGGATCGATGATGACCGCAGCGAGTTCGTGGGCGTGACGCTCGATCAGCGCTCGGCTGGCGGCTACGTCGTTGTACGGCAGCACCACGGTGTCGTGCACGACGGCGTCGGTGAGACCCTCGGTGGCGGGCACCGATGCCGGCTCAGCGGCGTCTCCCCACAACTTCGGTGATGGTGCCACGCTGATCTCGATGGAGTCGACGTTGCCGTGATAAGCGCCCTCGGCCTTGGCCACCTTGTCGCGCCCGGTGTAGGCCTTGGCCGCGCGCAGTGCCATCAGCACACCCTCAGAGCCGGAGTTGGAGAAGCGGATCTGCTCAATCCCGGGCACCCGGCCCACCAGCAGTTCGGCGAGTTCGATCTCCACCTCGGTGGGCATGCCGACGGCGAGGAGGCGCTGGGCCTGCTCGGCGATGGCGGCAAGCACCTTCGCGTTGCCGTGGCCGTGGATCAGCGACGACCAGTTGTTGATGAAGTCGATGCGTTGCACGCCGTCGACGTCGGTGACCCGACAACCGTCGCCGCGCACTGCGTACAGCGGGTACGGCTCGAACATCACACCGACTCGGCTGTTTCCGCCCGGCATCACCGTGCGGCCACGCTCGAACAGGTTGGCAGAGACTGACTGGGGATCGGGATACACGGCGTTCTCCTGGCTCGGGACATCTGGTTTGGCTAGATCTGGGTTGGTGACATCTGGATTGGTGACATCTGGGCGGGACTGGCTCATTGTTCGGCCAGGCGTTGACGGAGCAGCTTCTTGTCGACCTTTTCCAAGGTGACCCGGGGGAACTCATCGACGATGATCACGTCGCGGGGCACCTTGAACTCGGCGAGTTGGGCACGACACGCTTCGATGACCCGTTCGGCCAGGCCGTCCACCGGGCCGAAGGGAATCACGAAGACAACGGGTACCTCGTCGAGCATGCGATCCTTGCGACCCACCACGGCCGACTCCTTCACGCCCATCACACCGGCGATGACCCGCTCGACCTCTGCGGCTGACACGTTCTCGGCTCCGACGCGCAGCATGTCCTTGCCGCGGTTGTCGAAGCGGATGTGTCCGTCGTCGAACGGGGTCACCAGATCGCCCGTGTCGAACCAGCCATCGTCGTCGAACGCCGCTGCGGTGGCTTCGGGGTTGCCGAGGTATTCGAGGAACAACGACACACCGGGAATGCCCCGGATCTTCAGCCAACCGCTTTCGCCGGCGGCCACCGGTGCCCCGGCGTCGTCGACGACCTTGATCTCGTAACCACCCACTGGCACACCCATTGCCATCGGTCGGTTGGGCTTGCCGATCTCGGCCATGATGCACAACGTGATCGTCTCGGTCATGCCGAACCAGCCGAGCGTGGGGATGCCCCAGGTCTTGCGCACCACGCCCACCTCGGATGCACCGAGGCCCCAGAAGCGAAGGCGGTGCGCTGCTGGCATCGGCTGCTCGATGAGCGCCCAGATCATGAACGGGATCGACGATGTCCACGTGCATCCATTGCGAACGACAGCGTCCCAGTAGCGGCTCGCCGAGAAGCGCGGTTGCAGCACGATGGTGCCACCTGACCACAGCGTGCTGAGCATCGAATACGACAGCGCGTTGGTGTGGAAGAACGGCAGGAAGATCAGCGTGACGTCATCGGGTCCCAGTTCCAGCAGGGTCGCCCCGGTCTTGGCGCCCCACAGCGCGTTGGCGTGCGTCCACACCACGCCCTTGGGCCGGGCGGTGGTTCCCGATGTGTACTGCACGCTGTTCGGGGCGAGCGCGTCGCTGCGCGCGGCCGCTCCGTCTCCAGCGTTGTCGAGCAGCGAGGCGAACAGCACCGCATCATTTGGCATGTTCGCCGGGTCGGGTGCTGCACCAAGATCAGTCTCGGTGCACACCAGCACGCGCAGGTCCACACCCGACGTAGCGATCGTCGCGGCGAGTGCCGGCTGGGTGACGACCACCGCTGCACCGCAGTGCTCGATGTAGTACGCCATCTCGCTGGCGGTGGAGCGGGTATTGGTGGTGACGGCCACCGCACCCAGGTGCGAACAGGCGAACCACGTCATGAGGAACTCTGGACAGTTGCCGAGGTGGATGACCACCGAGTCGCCGCGGCCCACACCGTGCGCCGCCAGACCCGCAGCCACGCGGGACACGTCGGCGGCGAACTGTTGATACGTCCATGAGGCAAATGCCCCTTCGAACGGCTCCCACACCAGGAACGGATGCGCTGCTCGCGCGGTCGTCTGCGCGGCGAGCAACCATGACACATCGCGACCAGTGAACGGATGTGTCGGCGTCGGGCGGATGCTCGTCGGTGCCACCATGTTGTGTCCCCTTCCCACGTGGTCGTGCGCTATCTTGTACAGCGTACAATACCGTTCCGGAGGGACCGCATGCCACTGCACGAGTCAGCCATCGGGCATCAGATGGATCCCATCACCACCTCGTTCGACGAGCGCTGGGTCATGGCGTATGCAGCGGGCGTGCCCGATGAACGAGACGAGCTGTTTGCCACCGACGCCGAATTGCTGGTGCATCCACTGTTCCCCGTTGCGCCCGAGTGGCAGCTCCTCACGGCAAACCGCACCCTGCCCACGGGTATGACGGTTGGCGAGGCGCGTCAGGGCATTCATGTCGGCCACGACCTGATCCTGCACCGGCCCATCCGAGTCGGCGAGACGCTGACGATCAGCGCCGCCATCACCTCGGTCGGCCGCCGCACCGCCGGCGCCACGCAGGACACCCTGTTCGTTGCCACCGACGCTACGGGCCAGGCCGTCTGGCAGACGCGGTTCTCATCGCTGTTCCTCGGGGTGCAGCTCGAAGGTGCTCCGACCAGCACCGACATCGGCTGGCCCGCACTGCCCGACATGCCCGTGCCGGCCGACGGGACAACCGCCCCCGAACCGCTCGCCACCAGGCAGTCGTTCGTGCGCCCGATCGACGCCCACGTCTACAGCGAATGTGCACGGATCTGGAACCCAATCCACACCGACGTTGTCGCCGCCCGAGCCGCCGGGCTCGCCGCACCGATCCTGCACGGCACCGCAACGCTTGCCCGGGCGGTCTCCATCGCCACTGACCTCGCCGGCGTTCCGTTGGGTGCCGTGCGCAGGATCTCCGGCCAACTCGGCGCGATGGTTGCGTTGGGCTCCACCATCGAAATCCGGCTGCTCGGCTTCGATGGTTCGACCCTGCACTTCGACGTGGTCGAACAGTCCGGCCGCCGAGCCATCTCGAACGGCGTCATCGCCACCAACGCGTGACGCCCACAGACCGCCGCATCTACGGCTGAGCATCGACTGTCAGCAAGCGCACAGCCCGTATGGTGTGCGTCGTTCCAGCTTGGGACGCAACGAACGTCGTATCAACTTCAGAACCAACCGAAGGGCACCCCATGACCAATCTTCCCCCACCACCGCCTCCACCGCCGCCTGCGGCCGCCGTCATCCAGACCGGTGTCAACAACGCGAACATGGTCAGTCCGTGGGCCCGGCTCGGAGCGCACCTGCTCGAAGGGCTCCTCATGACCTTCACCCTGGGCATCGGATGGATCATCTGGGCGTCGATGACGGCGGGCACCGGGCAGACCCCGGCGAAGAAGCTCCTGAACCAGCGCGTCGTCGATGCCAACACCTTGCTGCCCGTAAGCATGGGCAAGATGTTCTGGGTGCGCGGACTCGTAGCAGGACTGGTTGCCAGCATCGCATTCCCGATCACCCTCGGCATTCTGTTGTTCATGCCGTTCTGGGACAAGCGCAATCAGAACCTGTGGGACAAGGTGTCCAACACCCTGGTCGTCAACGCCTGATCGAATGAGCACCGACGCTGGAGCGTCAGCCCCGGGCGCGGGGCTGACGCGCCAGCCCGTCGGTCGTCACCAGCAGCCGGTCACCCGCAGACACACCGCACACGTCGTGCAACGTCTTCAGGACCATCTCGGGGATCTGACTCAAGCCCATCTCCATGGCGGAGCGAGAGGTTCCCTCAGACTCGATCGCCCAACGACCCTCACCGATCGCGATGAACTTCACGATGCTCTGTGGGCGATCGACCGGATGCACGGTCAGCACTGCCGGCTGCTGGGCGATCACATGGAACGTGGCGCCGGCCAACGCCGTGACCGTCGCCTCCAGCGATGTCACCGTCAGCACGTCGCTGCGAACGATTCCAGCCCGGCTCGCCAAGAGCAAGATGGAGGCGCGGTCATAGACCACGCGCTGTTCCTCGGCCGAGGGGAGACCGAGGACCAGCGCCACGCTGCGCCGGGCACACGGGGTCGCCAATCGAACCAGTCGTTCCCACAGCACCGTGATCCGTTGCGCGTAGCGGGCCGCTGCCTTCCACTGCCCGCTCATCACGTCCAACCCTCCCTCGAACACGGCGGCTCGCAGGAGCAACGGCACCAGCGCTGCCGCCTCAACGGCTTCCGCCTCGATTCGATCGACCAGCACGGCCGCCCGATCGATCATCTTGCGGTATCGGGCGAGCTCTGCCTTCGTGGCGCCGAAATCACCCATGCAATCGACCTGCTCGATGAGGACCTCGACGTAGTTGCCGACGATATCGGCGCTGCACAGGGACCCGTACACGTACTCGACGAACGAGGTCACATAGCTCGCATCCATCGCCTGGCTCTCGAGTTCGTCCATAGCGCACACGTTTGACGACAGGAAGTATTCGCTCTCGGATTGGACCATCTGACCTCCACAGGCGACGCCGGAGTTGGCGTTCGTTGCACCTATGACTGAACGCACGCAGAGGCCCTGCGCGTGACCACGGCTACATGCCCGAGTGCACCCCTTCGGGCATGCCAGCCACATGGGCGAGGCCGGGCGAGCCGATCAGGGTCAGCGAGGACACGGCACGGCTGGCGCCGACGTACAACAGGGTGCGGTCGGGTTCGCCCGATGCGTCGACCAGAATCACGGCGGTACGTTCGAGCCCCTTGGCGCGGTGCACGGTTTCACACAGCACACCTTCTTCGCAGCGATCCTCCCAACGCACGAGTTGGTAGCCATCGGGTGGATCAGCGATCAGATCGTCACGAACAGACGCGTGCATGGTGAGCACCGCTATCTGGCACAGCGGCACGCCGTGAGCCTCGGTGAGCCTGGCGATGGTGTCGCGCACGCGCTTGCGCACTTCTTTGCGCCCGCCCGCGGTGATGTGCGACACAGGCATGCGCCCGGGTGCGTTCGGCATCGGTTCGGGCCCACCGAGACGACGCACCAGGTCGGCGATGGAACGCGAGTTGCGCAGGTTGTGTACCAGCGGCATTTCGATCATGCCGTTCGGCGGCCGCCACGGCTTCACGTAGATGGCCTGCGCCGGATCTGCGGTGACCAGCAACCGACGGGCTCCGGCCGGGTCGAGCAGTAGCTCCAGCGATTCCATCCAATGCGGGCGAATGTCCTGGCCCTCATCGATGATGATCGTGTCGAAGGGCGTGCCCACCTTGTCGGCGTGGAACGCCAACGCCTCGGTGGGTACATGCTCCCAATACTCAGCAGTGGGGCTGGCGCCCACACGGAAACCCTGTGGTTCGAGCAGGCGCACGGCGATGTCGTGATATGTGCCGACCATCGCCGAGGTGCCATCGAGCGAACGTTGCAGCTGTTCGGCGATGGGTTTGTTGAAGCACACCACCAGCGTGCGTTCGCCGCGGGCAACGGCCCGTCGCGCCCAATCGACGGCGAGCCAGGTCTTACCGGTTCCCGCGCCACCGGTGACGAGCACCCGGCGGTTCACGTCGAGCTCGCGCACGGCGGCCAAATGGATGAAGGTGGCGTGATCGAGGTGGCGCGCCGTCGTTTGCATCGTGTCGCCCTCGCCCCCATCGAGAACGATGTCGGGTCGCAGGGCGCTGAGGAAACGCGCGAGGCGTTCGAGCGGGATCGGGCCGTTCTCGTGCTGCAGCCGGGCGATCGCCGCTGCGGGTCCGGCGAGCTGCGGCTTGGCGAAGATGATCTCGTTCGGGGCGTCGGGCCCCAGACCGTTGACCGGGACCGAGCCGACATCGGGCAACGCCACGACATGGCACATGAACAGGCCGTTGAGCTCGATGCCGATGCGACGCATCCGTTTGACGAGGCAGTGCTTGGCGGCGACGACCTGGGCCATGGGGGTCTTGCGCAACGCAACGCCGTTCTGCACCCAGGTGCCGCCGTTCACCGCGATGACGCCACCCTTCACCTCTACCGCGATCACGCCATGGGTGGGCGAGACCAGCACGATGTCGATCTCGCGGTCCTCGCGATCGACATAGATCGGCACGTTGGGAACGACCGACCACGAGTCGTCAAGGCCATCGACGAACGCGGCGCACACGCGCCGTTCGGAGTGTTCGAGACCGTTGAGATCGAAGTCTGCGGGGAGGAGTTTCGCCACCCGGCCAGTCTTCACCCCAAGGGCGCAGCACGTCGTGATGGACGGGCCGCAGCCCGGTGATGTCACGCGGCCGAGCCAGTCGTGCGTTTCTGTACTCAGCGGGGCATGTCTGCCCCCACCCGCACCAAGGAGCCGCACATGATCCCCTCCCTCAGATTCGATCGCACCGTCGTCGCTGTCCGCGTTGGCGAGGTCGTCAACGTGTTGATCGAGCTCGCTGCTCCCGTCGCCCCACCGGTTGAGCGGCCCCCGCTCGACGTGGTCGTGGTGCTCGACCGATCGGGCTCGATGTCGGGCGGACCGCTGTCCGCTGTCACCGCCGCGACGGCACAGTTGCTGCGATTGGCCGGGCCTGACGACCGCATCGGCGTGGTCGCCTTCGACGACGACGTCAAGCTCGTGCTCCCTCTCGCCCGGCACGATGCCGTCACTGCGGGGCGGACCGTGCGGGCCATCTGTGCGGGCGGCTCCACGAACCTGTCGGGTGGTTGGCTGAAGGGGCTCGAGATGCTCCTTGGCGCACCACGGCCCGATGCGCTGCGGCGCATCGTGCTGCTCACCGACGGTCATGCCAACGTCGGCATCACCGACCCCGGCGAGTTGGTGCCGTTGATCAGCAGCGGCCGCAAGCAGGGCATCACCACATCGTGCATCGGGTTCGACGACGGCTACGACGAGAAGCTCCTCGCCGCGCTCGCCGATGCCGGCATGGGCAACGATTACTGGTGCGCCGGGAAGGACCAGGCGGCGCAGGTGTTCACCGACGAGTTCGCGGGCCTTGCATCGGTCGTGGCGCAGAACGTCTCGGTCGAGATCACACCCACGGCCTCGGTTGCCGTCGTGAACGTGCTCAACGACTTCCCCATCACGGCGCTGCCCAACGACAGCCTGCAGGTGGCGCTCGGCGATGCCTTCGGCGGTGAGACACGTCGCCTGATCGCGTCGTTCCACCTGCGGCCCACACCGGCCGAAGGTCCGATCAATGTCGCCACGGTCACCATTCGCTGGGCGTCGACCCTGGGGCCGGTGACACTGCACACCCTCACGGTGCCGATCGTGGTTGCCGCAGGCGACGGCAATGCCATCGACCCCGCAGCAGACCCGGGTGTGACCGAGGAGGTGTTGGTGCTCGAAGCGGCACGCAGCCGACGCGAGGCCCGCGAGGCCGCCGAGAGCGGTGACCTCGACAGGGCGTCGCTGCTGCTGCAGAACTGCGCCGACCTGCTCGAACTCTCGGGGGCCGACGGGCACGAGATCGAAGAACTCCGCAACGACGCACGCAGCGCTGGGCGGGGCGACTGGTCGGCCGCCGATTCGAAGAAGCAGTTCTCGCGCGGTCGCTCGATGCAACGCGGCCGACGCAGCAACTACGAGGCCCCCATCGAACCCGAGGACACTCCGCCGGTCTGAGCACCCCGGCATCAACCGGCGGGCGCACACCGGCTGTCAGCGAGCATCTACTCTCTGTCCTCATGACCACCGGGCGTTCCCACAGCTTCTCCCCGAACGGCGCAGACACCGTCACGGCACCCAATGGTGCACGGGCGCATCGCGACCATGTGAGCCATTCACAGCTGCTGGCCCGCACGTTCGCCACCGTCAGGCCCGGGGTGTGGTCGCTCACCGGCAACGGGTTGTCGAACCAGACCTTCATCGAGGCACCCGAGGGCATCATCGCCATCGACACCGGCGAATCGATCGAGGAGATGACCGAGGCGTTGAACGAACTACGCCGGCATACCGACCGACCCATCGCCGCCGTGCTCTACACGCATTTCCACTATGTGTCGGGCACGGCGGCCGTGCTCGACGGGGCCCATCTCGAGCCGTTGCCCATCTGGGCGCACGAACGGGTTGCCGTCAACCGCGCCCGCGCTGGCGCCGAGATCGCTCCGGCCTACGGACGCGGTCTGGCCGAACAGTTCGCCACCAGCCTGCCCACCGAGGGCCCCGATGCCCTGGTCAACGTGGGCCTGGGGCACTTCTACCGCAACCCGGCGCACGCACCGTTCCGCTACGGCCATATTCCCGCCACGAACACGTTCTCCGGCGACACGGTCATCACCGTCGCCGGCCTCACCATCGAGGTCACCCACGCCCCATCCGATGCGGACGACTCGGTCACCTACTGGTTCCCGTCGCTCGGCGTGTGCGTCAACAACCTGGTCTGGCCAACGCTGTTCAACATCTTCGCGATCCGCGGCGAGGAATACCGCGACCCGCGCGTGCTGCTGCGCGGCCTCGATCACCTGTTGTCGCTTGGCGCCGACCACCTCGTGGCCGCCCACGGTCCGGTCATCTCCGGTGCGGCCGACATCACCGCCCGCGTGACCAGGTATCGCGATTCGATCCAGTACCTGTGGGACCAGACGGTGCGCCACATCAACATGGGCGCAACCAGCCGAGAGTTGGCCCACCTGGTCACCCTGCCCGAGTTCTTCGACAACGATTACCTGACGTCTGAGTTCTACGGCGTCGCCGAGCACCACACCCGCCAGATCCAGACCGGGCTGTTCGGGTGGTTCGACGGCGACGAAGCCAACCTGTTTCCGGTCGAGCCGGGCGAGCGCTGCAATCGCCTCATCGCCGGGTTCGGTGGTCGCGACAACGTGTACGCGCAGGCATCGGCAGCGGTCGCCGGCGACGACCTTCGTTGGGCGGTGGAGTTGGCCAGCTGGCTCGTGCGCAGCGACGGCGCCACCGACGGCGACCGGGCGTTACTGGCCGGCGCGCTGCGCCTGATCGCACAGCGCACGCCCGCAGCCAACATTCGCAACTGGTGCCTCGCCCGTGCCCGCGGCCTGGACGGTTCCGAGGACCGGTCGCGGTTCTACATCCATCGCCTGAACAAACGACAGCTCGCCGCAGCCGCACCAACCGATGCGGTGTACCTGTTGCGTGTGCTGCTCAAACCCACACGCGCGATCGGTATCAACACCCATGTGGCGTGGAGCTTCGACGACGGCACCACGTGCGGGTTGCATCTCCGCAACTGCATCGCCTGCCCCACCGACGGACACGGCGCCGACATCACGGTGTCGTGCACCCGGGCCGCATGGGCCGATGTCGTCACGAGCAGCACCACGCTGAGCGACGCACTCGCAGCTGGCGACCTACAGGTCAGCGGCGACACGCGTGCGCTCGTTGCGGCGCTCGACAGCTTCGATGTCGCCGGCCTGCGCGCACCCGGTTCGCAGGCCCGGGCATGAGCCTGCCCAAGCCGACACCGCCCTTCGCCGGATCCGCCGAACGCCTGATCGGCGACTCCACGCCATCTCGGCTCGTCCCATCAACGGCCGTAGATGGCGCCCCGAACATCTTGCTGGTGCTACTCGACGATGTCGGGTTCGGTTCGTTCGGCACCTTCGCCGGACCGGTGCACACCCCCGGCCTCGACGCCGTCGCAGCACGCGGTTTGCGCTACAACCAGTTCCACACCACGGCGCTGTGTTCCCCCACGCGGGCAGCAATGCTCACCGGGCGCAATCACCATTCCGTGCACATGGGTGGCATCACAGAGATCGCCAACTCGTTCCCCGGTTACGACAGCGCCATCCCGCCTGAGGCGGCAACCGTGGCCCAGGTGCTGCGCATGTCGGGGTACAGCACCGCCTGTTTCGGCAAGTGGCACCTGACCCCATCGTGGGAGCAGGGTCCCGCCGGGCCGTTCGACCGCTGGCCCACCGGGATGGGCTTCGATCGCTTCTACGGCATCATCGGTGCCGAATCCTCGCAGTGGGAACCGCCCGTCTACGACCAGACCACGCCGGTCTCGCCACATCTCGGCCGGCCCGACTACCACCTCACCGAGGACCTCGCCGATCAGGCCATCACCTGGATCCAACGCCAGAAGGCGTCCCAGCCGAACCGTCCGTTCTTCTGCTATTTCTCCACCCCTGCGGTCCACGCCCCACATCACGTCGATCCCGAGTGGAGCAACAGGTACCGCGGCGCCTTCGACTGCGGTTGGGACGAGCTGCGCCAACAGGTCTACGAGCGCCAACTCGCACTCGGCATCATCCCACCGGGCACTGCGCTCACCGAACGCCCCGAGCAGATCCCGGCATGGGACGATTACCCCGAGCGGTACCGGCCGGTGGCGGCGCGGTTGATGGAGGTGTTCGCCGGCTTCCTCGAACACACCGACGCACAGATCAAGCGTGTCATCGACGCCATCGATGCGCTGGGCCTGGGCGACGACACGGTGGTCATCTACATCACCGGCGACAACGGTGCGTCGGCCGAGGGAACCGTGCATGGTGCATGGAGCGCACCGTCGTTCCAGAACGGCGTACCCGAGGACCCCGAATGGTTGCTCGACCACATTGACGACTTCGGCACCGACCGCTGCGAGAACCACTTCAACGTCGGCTGGGCGTGGGCGCTCGATTCACCCTTCCAGTGGATGAAGCAGGTCGCCTCGCACTTCGGCGGCACGCGCAACGCAATGGCCATCTCGTGGCCGGCCCGCATCACCGATGCCGGTGGGCTCCGTGAACAGTTCCACCATGTGGTCGACATCGCTCCGACCATCTACGAGATCGCCGGTATTTCCGCGCCGTCAACGGTGAACGGCATCGCACAGATGCCCACTCACGGCACCTCGATGACATACACCTTCGATCATCCCGACGAGGCCAGCCACCGCACCACGCAGTACTTCGAGATCCTCGGCAACCGGGCGATCTACCACGAGGGGTGGATGGCATCGTGCTTCCACGGCCGCCTCCCATGGATCCGCTTGCAGGGCCTCGATTTCGACGGACCTCAGGAACAGTGGGAGCTGTACGACATCACCACCGACTTCTCCCAGGCTCACGATCTGGCGGCAACGCACCCCGACAAGCTCGCCGAGCTACAGGACGTGTTCCACCGCGAGGCGATGGCCCATGGGGTGTACCCGTTACGCGACGCCGGGTCGCCACGCCACGACGAGTTCTCCGTACCGCACGCGCTCGATGGCATCGACTCGATGACCTACACCACCGCGCACACGCGCATGCCCGAGTCGTCGGTGTTGAACCTGAAGAACTGCTCGTGGCGCATCACTGCCCAGATCATCGTGCCCGATGGCGGCGCGCACGGGGTGATCGCCTGTCAGGGCGGCAACATGGCTGGCTGGTCGCTGTATCTCGACACCGACACCCGTGCCACGTACCACTACAACTGGTTCGGTCACGAGCACTCATCGGTGGCCGACCCGTCACCGCTCGGCCCCGGCACACACACGGTGGTGGTGGAGTTCGCCTACGACGGCGGCATCGGCGCCGGCGGCAACATTGCGGTCGTTGTCGACGACACCACGGTGGCCACCGGCCGGATCGCCCGGACCGTGCCGCTCGTGTACTCGATGAGCGGCGAGACCTTCGACGTGGGCATCGATACCGGGTCGCCCGTCGGCCCCTACCCACACCAGTTCGAATGTTCGGCGGGCATCGTCGGCGTCACCCTGGAACGACTGGACAGCCCATCGGCGGCAACCCGGGCGGCAATGCGCGAGGGACAGTTTCAAGCAGGGCTGCGCGCGCAGTGACGCGGCCCGCCATCACGATGGGCTGAGCCGTCGGCGCGGCGGACTGCACACCGTCCAACAGCGTCGTCTACCGTGACCTGCATGACGAAGACAGTGATGATCACCGGGGCCGGATCGGGATTCGGCAAGCAGGCCAGCATTGCGTTAGCGGCACGAGGGCACCATGTCATCGCGACCACCGAGACCGACGCGCAGGCCCAGGCATTGCGCAGCGAGGCCCCGCAGCTCACCGTCGAGCGCGTCGACATCACCACCGACGACGTCAACAAGGTTGCGGCGTGGGACATCGACGTGTTGATCAACAATGCCGGCGCCGGCCAGACCGGCCCAATGGCCGACGTGCCCATCGATCGGGTCCGGCGGCTCTTCGACGTGAACGTGTTCGGAACGCTCGCCGTGACCCAGCAGGTACTGAAGGGCATGGTCGCCAAGGGCAGTGGCCGAGTCATCATCATGTCGTCCATCGCAGGCGTCATGGCCGGCCCCACGTTCGGCCCGTATGCCATGACCAAGCATGCGCTCGAGGCGATGGGCAAGGCCATGCGTGCCGAGCTTGCCCCGCTCGGAATCGACGTGACCTTGATCAACCCCGGCCCCTATCAGACGGGGTTCAACGACCGGATGGCTGATTCGATGTGGGAGTGGTTCGGCGATGCCTCACTGAACGCACCGGTCGCACCGGTGTTCAAGATGATCGGCCAGATGATCACCGGCGCACAGCTCGACCCGGCCGAGGTGGCCCAACGCCTGGTCGAACTGGTCGAAGCCGACACCACCACCGAGAACAACTTCGTGCCGGCCGACATCGCCGCACAGCTCACCAACCGTCTCAACAGCTGAGCCCCTCCACCCGTTCGACGCGGGCCCACGCATTCGCCTGACCCCGCTCCCCGGCCGACGTCTGGCAATACTGGACAGATGTCGCACATCGAACCGAACGAAGCCGCCCTGGCCGCAATGCGCGGGGCCGACCCCGATCAACCCATCGTGATGCTCAACCTGCTCCGGTTCCGCGAGTGGGCCCTCGAGGGGTGCGGTGTCGACGGCCTCACCGGTCGACAGGCCTTCCAGCGCTACGGCGAGCTGAACCATGCCGACGACGTCCGGTACGGCAGCGAGCCGATCTGGATGGGGCCGGCACATCGCACGATCATCGGCGACGAGGAATGGGACGTGGCGATTCTGGTCCGGTACCCCAGCCGTCAACATTTCATCGACAAACTCGACGATCCCGCCTACCGCGAGATCACCAAGGTGCGTACGGCAGCGCTGCAGGACAGCCGTCTTGTCGAGTTGACGCAACTCCTCCCGGCGGGCTGAGCAACCACCGGGCACCGCCGTGGGCGACCGGCGCCCGCTCGGGTACCTGCGCTACGGTTTACACGAGGCCCATCCCCCGGGCCGTCATGGGCGGGTGTCGATGCCCCGCCGATGAGCACGAGCGAGCGCCGAGTAGCCCAATGACCACGATGAACCGTCCCGGACCAACGAACCCGCTGGAGGCTGCTGACACCTCCGCACCGCAGCAGGCGGTGTCGCGTCGGCGACTGCTGGCTCTTGCGGGGGGCGCTGCGCTGCTGGGTGCGTGCAGCTCCTCGGCGAAGAAGCCGGCCGGCACGGTTGCCGACACCGCGGTGGGCAGTTCGGCGCCGACAACGAGCGCGGCATCGACGACCACACCCGCCCCCACCACCGTTGCGGCGGCACCGGTGCCAGTGGAACCCTTGACCGGCCGGGCCCTGGCCGATCCGGCGCTGCTGTCCAGGGCGGCGCTCGTGGTCAAGGTCAGCAACGATCCCGGCGCCCGCCCGCAGACCGGCCTCAACGACCCCGACATCATCTTCGAGGCGTGGGGCGCAGGGCCCACCCGCTTCGCAACGATCTGGCACAGCCGCGACCTCGACTTCGTCGGGCCGATCCGATCGTGCCGCGAGCAGGACGTCAATCTGGTCGGCGAGTTCAACCGTGCGGTGTTCGCGTGTTCTGGCGGCAACCCGGGCAACCTTGCGCTGCTGCGTTCATCAGATCTGTTGTTGGTCACCGAGGGTCAGGGTCCCGGATGGGAACTCGACCCCAACCGCAGTCGCCCGCACAAGACGCACGCCAACACGGCACTGCTCCGCTCCAACGCGGGTCCGGACCGCACCGCACCAGCGCAGCAGTTCCACTACCGCCCCGTCGGGCAGGCCTCGGTTGCGGGCGACCCGATGACGGGCTTCGATCTGCAGATCCAACAGGTCTTCGTGCAGTGGCGCTACGACACGGCCTCTGGAACGTACCTGAGGGCGCAGGACCGCCATCCGCACATGCTCAGCGACGGCAACCAAGTGTCCACCGACAATGTGGTCATCGTCTGGCTCGACTACGACCCCAGCCATACCGACAATCGTTCGCCGGATGGAATCACCACGGGATCGAACCCGGCGCTCGTCTTCACCGGTGGCCGGCTGATCCTTGGCACCTGGACACGTAACGACCGGCTCGAACCATTTGCGCTCAACGATGCCGCCGGAGCGCCCATTCTGTTGACACCCGGGCGCACGTTCATCGAGTTGCCCAACAGCGGCAAGGGCTCGTTCCGGGGGAACGACTCGTTCACCCCCGTGGCCTGAAGCCATCGTTGCGACGCAGCGTCGAAACGCTCAGGTGCCGCAGAACGTTCGGTACGGGGCGCCCTCGGCGGGAGCCGGCGATGCGTAAGCATGCAGACCGGGGCGTTCGTCGAACGGGCGGGCAAGCACCTCGACCAGCCGGTCGAAGGGGACGACGTCTCCGTTGCTGGCAGCCACGAGCGCAGCCTCCACCAGGTGATTGCGTGGGATGTAGAGCGGGTTGACACGGTCCATCGCGTCGGCAATCGTGGCGGCGTCACGCGCATCAGCGGCACGGGCAGTCGCCCATCGTTGGGACCAGGCGTCGAACGCCTGCGGCTCGGCGAACAGGCCGCGAGTCGGCCCGGCATCGCCGCGCACCACATGGGCCAGCGAGCGAAAGAACGTGGTGTAGTCGATTGCTTGCATCTGCAACAAGGCAAGCAGGTCATCGAGCAGTGTTGCATCGGCCGGTGACCCCAACAGCCCGAGCTTGGCGTGCATGCCGGTGGTCCAGTGCTCGGCGAAACGGTCGGTGAACGACTGCAGCACCTCGGTTACCAGCGGTACGGCATCGTCGGTGTTCGCTGCGAACAACGCCAGCATGGTCTCTGCCAGGCGGGCCAGGTTCCATTGGGCGATACCCGGTTGGTTGCCGTATGCGTAGCGGCCGCCGTGGTCGATCGAGCTGAACACGGTGGTGGGGTTGTAGCGGTCCATGAACGCACACGGCCCGTAATCGATGGTCTCTCCCGAGA
>WLMZ01000069.1 GCA_009726095.1 Actinomycetota bacterium | reverse complement strand
GTCGGCGAATCCATGCGCAGCCCAGCCAAGTACTGGCGCAACAACGTGGAAGGCTCAGCTCGACTCATCGATGCGGTGCTGGGCGCCGGCGTCTCACAGTTCGTGTTCTCGTCGTCGTGCTCGGTGTACGGCACGCCGGCCACCGTACCGGTCAACGAATCGGCGCCGATCGGACCCGAAAGCGTGTATGCCGAGACCAAGGCCATGACCGAACGCATCCTGCACTGGTACGGCGCGACCTCGGGACTGCGCACGGTCAGCCTTCGCTATTTCAACGCAGCAGGGGCCAGCCTCGACAACGCAATTGGCGAGGACTGGACACACAGCGCCAACCTGATTCCCGTGGTGATGAAGGCCGCCCTCGGGCTCGCACCAGCGGTTGAGGTGTTCGGCACCGACTACCCGACGCCCGATGGCACAGCCATCCGCGACTACATCCATGTCGAGGACCTTGCGAACGCTCACGTGCTCTCGCTCGATTACCTTGCAGGAGGTGGCACCTCCACGGCACTCAACGTCGGAACGGGCGTGGGCAGCAGCGTGCTCGAGGTCGTCCGGGCCACCGAACGAGTGAGCGGGCGCACGGTGCCTGCTGTCATGTCACCCCGACGCGAGGGCGATCCCATCAGCGTGTTCGCCGACGCGGAGCTGGTGCGACGGACCCTGGCGTGGTCTCCCGTGCACAGCCTCGACGACATCATCCGGACCGCCTGGCGCTGGCACTCCACCCATCCCAACGGTTTCGCAACGTGACATCGCCCGCCGTCACGACGGTGGTCGTCGTGCACGGCTCCGGTGCTGCGACCGTACGAGCCTGCGTGCAGTCGTTGCTTGATTCCGTGGGCGTCGACATGTTCGTGGTGCTGGTCGACAATGCCTCACCCGACGCTGGCGCCGCCTGCGCCCCATGGCTCGGCCATCAGCGTGTGCGCGTCATCACCGCGGCACGCAACGGCGGGTTCGCCGCAGGTGTCAACATCGGGCTCGGTCATCGCCGCCGCAGCGATCTCATCTGCCTCCTGAACGACGACGCAACCGTCGAGCCATCGACTATCGCCCGTTGCGTGGACGCACTCGGCGACGATGCGTCGGTCATCGCCGTGGCGCCGCGAGTCATGCTGGCCGACCAACCCGATCTCATCGACAGCATCGGCGTCGTTGTGCGCCCCAATGCCGAGGCCTTCAACGCCTTCATCGGTCAGCCCTGGGCGGCCCAGGTGGCCAACGGCGCCGACGTGCTCGGCCCCTGCTTCGGGGCAGCAGTGTTCCGCAGCGATGCCTTCGACTCCACCGCCGTGGGCCCGCTCGACGAGCGCTACCGGCTGTACTACGAGGACATCGATTGGGCGTTGCGCGCCCGACGCATGGGGCTGCGCACCATTGCCGTCACCGATGCTGTTGTGTTCCACCAACATGCCGCATCCACGCGGCTGTTGGGCGAACCCACCCGGTACGAGCTGGTGCAACGCAATCTTTTGCTGTGCGCGTCGAAGAACTTCCCCGCAGCTGCGGCGGTGCGGGTCTGGTGCTCGCGTCTTGTGGTGCACGCCAAGGGCATCATCAAGGGCCCGTACCGGGCGCAGCGCATCAGCGCCATCGCCCGCGCGCTGTGGGGCCTGCCGTCGGCCCTGCTGGCACGCCGTCACCTTCCCCGGCAGCGCATCACCGACGATGCTGCGTTGTTCGCATACGCCACCGGGCTCGAGCCCAACTTCAACACCGACACCTATCGCGCCGGCACGAACAGCTGAGACGGAGCGTTGTCGGTCGTCAGGCAGGACCGGGGTCAACCAGATCCGACGGGTAGGTGACACTGATCTCCACGATCGACTGGGGAAAGTCTCGTGTGTTGTTGGTGATGAAACGATCTGCTCCCGCGCCGACGGCCGTGGCCAGGTGCACAGCGTCCACCGCACGGAGGCCATGGGCGGCGGCGAGTGCGGTGGCCAACTCGGCGGTTGCGGCATCTACGGGGCGAAGGTCGAGCCGAGCGAGCAGCGCTCCGAGCGCCGCCATCTCGTCGACGTTGTGATCGCGCATGGGTTTGGAGAGGAGCTCTGGTAACAGCAGCACCGAGCCGATTCCTGCGATCCGGCCGCCATCAGCGACCGACCCCACGGGGAACAGGGCTCGGACGCGCCGTCCCAGAGGATGCCCACGAACGGCTGCGTAGATCAACACATCGGCGTCAAAAGCGTCCACAGTCGAACCGGTCAGGAGCCAAGGCGCGAGGTGCGGACATCGGCGACCAACACCTCGGCCCGCTTGCGGCTGATGGTCGGCTGGCTCCCCAGTGGGCCCCGCCGCCCCTGCTCGAGGACATCATGCACGCTGGCGGCGGCCTCGAACACACCCTCGGCGCGCCGCACTTTCAGCACATCGGGGCGCACGATCACTGCGACGGCCACACCGTGCCGCGTCAGGGTGACCTCCTCGCCGCCGATGACGCGCTCGAGGATCTCGGACAGCGCTGCCCTCGCTTCACTCACGCTCATCGTTGTCGACACGCCCCACAATGTACACCCTTGTACAGCAGCGTACAGATGTGGCCGTGCTCCCCGGACGGTCAGAGCGCGTCGGTGATGCGTTGGCGATCGAGCCAACCGAGCAGAATTGCCACCGCCCGCGGATCGTGACGCAACCGGTGCCCGGCGCCCGTGATGAGGCGCATCTCGGCGCTGCCGTGGGCCTCGGCCAACATGCGTGCATCCGCCACAGGCACGCTCTCGTCATCGTCGCCGTGCATCACCAGCAGCGGGCGCGGCGCAAACCGACGGGCCGCCTCGGCTGGCCGAAACCGACGGAACTCGCGGCTCCACTCATCGAAGTCCCTCGGAAATCCAGGGGTACGAACGGCCCCGACATCGCGGGCGTGTTCGAGCAGCCGGCGCGGTTGGGCCGCCCAGTCGTCGAAGTCGGCACGCGGCGCCAACAGAGCGGCGCCCCGCACGCGCGGGTCGTCGGCTGCCACGCAGATGGCCACCGAACCACCGGTGTTGGCGCCCACCAGCCAGATACCCGACGGTTCGGACTCGGCGATGAGGTGGTCGATCGCGGCACGGAGGTCGTCGACCCAACCCTGTAACGAGAAGTCACCCTCGCTGCCACCGCAGCCGCGGAAGGTGAAGGTCATCGCCGCCCACCCCAGTTCGTTGGCCGCACGATCGATCAATTCGGGGAACGTGCCCGCCGAATGTCGGGCGTCGATCGGCCCGGTGGGGAACCCGTGGCACAGGATCAACCCGGGCAACGGCTCGCTGCGTCCGGCAGGCTTCGCGAGGTAGCGCGCCAGCGCCTGGCCGCCGGACTGGAACGTGCCGTTCACGTGTGCTCAGGCACGCGGTTTGCGGAACCTGCGACGGGCGCCCGGTGTGGCCAGCGTGTACCCGCGGTTGCGGGCCTCGACCAAGGTGTCGGGACCGAAGCACAATCCTGTTTCTGCTGCAACGATCTCGTCGATGACCGCAGCATCGGTCCACGCATCGACGTCGTAGACCAACTGGGTGCGCTTGTCACCGAGAAACTGGGTGTGCTCAAACCGGGTGGGCCGCTCCATGGGGGCAAACCTACTCGCCGTGCGGCTCAGCCGTCGATTTCGCCTGCGAGCGGGCCCACGGCACCGATCGCGTCGAAGTACTGCTGGTGGGCATCGACCACATGGACCACATCGATGTCGTCGAGGACCTCCACACCGTTGCGCTCGGCCTCACCGATGAGATAGGCGGTCACATCGTCACCCTCCACCACCACGGTGGTGCTGATGTCCTGCCGGCGATCGATCACGTGGTCGGGCTGCAGGCCCTTGGTGTTGAGCCAACGCAGGTGGAACGTGAGCAGTTGGGCGAGCTCATCGAGCGTGAGTCGGGCCTGGGTCTCGGCGGGCAGGCGTTCGGCCACGAACGCAACCGCCTGCTCCTCGACATAGACCACACGTGGAGCCAGGGCATCGAGTCGGTGCGCCTCGCGGCCCACCACGACAGCTGCGAGCACGAAGGTGAACAGCGCAGCAAGGATGACGAGGACCAAGGTGATGGTGGGCACTGCAGCGAGCCTACCAACGGCTCCGGTGTCTGGTCCCGCACGCGCCACTGGGCGGGAACCGGCTCACGATCGGAGACGATTCCCGCCCAGCGGCGGAGTGCTTCAGTGCGTTCGGATCAGATACCGATGCGCTGTGCGAGCAGCTCGCGGTGGTACGTGGGATCACCGAAGAGCAGTTCGCTCGACTTGGCACGCTTGAAGTACAGGTGCGCCGGGTGCTCCCAGGTGAAGCCGATGCCACCGTGGATCTGGATGTTCTCGGCGGTGGCGTGGAAGTACGCCTCCGAGCAGTAGGCCTTGGCCAACGAGGCCACCGAGGCGAGCTCGTCGTTCATCTCCGAGGCGCACCACATGCCGTAGTAGGCAGCGGACTTGGCGGATTCGACCTCGAGCAGCATGTCGGCGCACTTGTGCTTGATGGCCTGGAACGAGCCGATGGGGCGGCCGAACTGCACGCGCACCTTGGCGTAGTCCACTGCCATGTCGAGCACCTTCTGGGCGCCACCGACCTGCTCGGCGGCCAGGCCGACGGCTGCGAGGTCGAGGACCGTGCTGAGCACGTCCCAGCCCTTGCCCTCGGCGCCGATGAGCTTCGCCGGCGTGTTGGCGAACTCGAGCTTGGCCTGCTTGCGGGTCTGATCCATGGTGGACAGCGCCGTGCGGGTGAGACCGGCTGCGCCGCCGTCGACGGCGAACAGGCTGACGCCACCAGCGGTGCGAGCCGCAACCAGGATGAGGTTGGCCGTGTGGCCATCGATCACGAACATCTTCGTGCCGGTGAGGGTGTAGCTGTCGCCGCTGCCCGATGCCTGCATGGTGATGCCAGCCTCGTCCCACTTGCCGCTGGGCTCGGTGAAGGCCAGCGTGGCGATGGTCTCGCCGCTGGCGATGCCGGGCAGGTAGGCCTGCTTGGCAGCTTCGTCGCCACTGTGGATGAGGGTGTTGGCGGCGAGCACGACGGTGCTGAAGAACGGTGCGCACAACAGCGAGCGGCCCATCTCCTCGAGCACGATGCCGAGCTCGACGTAGCCGTAGCCACTGCCGCCGTAGGCCTCGGGGATGTGCAGGCCCTGCAGGCCCATCTGCTCGCCCATCTGGCTCCACACGGCCGGATCGAAACCGGACTCGGTGTCCATCTGCTCGCGCACAGCGGTCTCGGCCGACTTGCTCTCGAGAAAGCTGCGGACTGTCTTGCGGAGTTCTTCTTGTTCTTCGGTGAATGCAAAGTTCATGGACGACATGCTCGCGTTCATGCCCCGACGATGCAAACCCGAGGGTGTACACATGCGTACACTGCGCAGATGGAGAAAGTTGGTATCCGCGACCTCCGGGCCAGCGCGGCAGCCGTGGTACGACGCGCCGAGGCCGGCCAGACCACCGTCATCACCGTGGGCGGGCGACCCGTTGCCCAGGTCGGCCCACTCACCAGTCACGGCGCCGAGCGCACGCTCGACGAACTGGTTGCGCAGGGCCTGCTCATCGCTCCCCGACGAGCCGCGTCTGCCACCGAGGCATCCGCTCGCGGGACAATCACCGTGTGGGGCAGCCTCCGGCTCGATCGGCTATTGCGCGAGGTCCGCGGGTGAACGAGGTCCGCGGGTGAACGAGGTCCGCGGGTGAACGAGGTCCGCGAGTGAACGAGGTCCGCGGGTGACGCTCTACATCGACGCCAGCGCCCTGGTGGCGTTACACATCGACGCGCCGGCCCGCGCCCACGTGGTCGACGCAATGGCCAACGATGCCGACTGGTGCACGAGCGCGCTCACCCTGGTGGAGGCGCTGGCGCTGATCGACCGGGTCACCGACGAGCCCGTCTTTCGCCAAGATCTCGAGGACTACGTGCGCCTCACCTGGGATCGCCTGGCCATCGTGCCCGTCGATCAGGCGTGCCTCGATCGCGCCGGTCGGCTGATGCGCGATCAGCCGTTGCGGCTCAGCGATGCCCTGCACCTCGCTGCCGCCGACCGTCTTCCCCGACCGATCCGTTTCGTCACCTTCGACGCCGCCCAGATCCCCGTTGCGCTGTCGATGGACTTCGAGGTCCTCTCCACCTGACCTGACCCGATCCGATCGCCGGCGCGCGGCCCCGAAGCGTTCCTGCAGTAGATGTGAGCCCTGCAGGGCACGGATCTACTGCCGGATCGGTTGAGGATCGGGGCTGGGGCGCACCGGAGTCGGCACGCCTGACCCACGCCTGACCCACGCCCGATCCACGCCTGACCCACGCCTGATCCACGCCTGACCCACGCCTGACCCACGCCTGACCGCGTGCGGCTGGCAGACTTTGCCGATGACCACTCTGCATTGGGCCGATAGTCGTCTCGAGGTGCACCGGCTCGTCGTCGGATCGTACGACAACAACGTGTTCGTGGTTCGCTGTCGCGAAACGGGCGAAGCCGTGCTGATCGATGCTGCCAACGAGCACGAGAAGCTGCTCGAGCTGTGCACGCGGCTCAACGTGCGCCGGGTGCTCGAGACCCACGGCCATTGGGACCACATCCAGGCCGTGCCGGCCATGCGTGAGGCCGGACTCGAGGTGGCCATTGCCGCGGCTGACGCCCCCATGCTCAAAGATGTCGGCTATGACGTGTTCATCGACGACGCCGAGATCATCGAGGTCGGCAACCTGCGCCTGCACGCCATCCACAACCCCGGCCACACCGCCGGTTCCATCTCGTTCCACGTAGAGGGCACCCCGTTGCTGTTCTCCGGCGACACGTTGTTCCCGGGTGGACCGGGGAACACCAAGTTCGAGGGCAGCAGCTTCGAGACCATCATCGACTCCATCGACAACAAGCTGTTCACCTTCCCGGCACACACCATCGTGCTGCCCGGCCACGGGGTGGACACCACCATCGGCAACGAGCGGCCGCACCTGCAGGAATGGGTCGACCGGGGTTGGTGATGAACCACGTCGGCGTTCATCTGGGCGGCATGAGCCCGAGCCCCAACGACCTGCCGCAGGCCCACGCCACACAGACCGTGCGTGCCGACGGCCGCCCGCAGCCGGGCTTTCGTGACGAGCTGCGCCGCATCCCCTCGCTGCGCAACGCCATCAGCGTGTTGAGCCTGTACGTACAGACGGCCGCACTGCTTGCGCTCACCATCTGGACACCCGGCTTGTGGCGCCTACTCACCTGGCCCATCGTGTTCGTGCTGATGGGCCGCACGCATGCACAGTTCGCATCGCTCATGCACGAAGCGGCCCACCGCCTGCTGTTCAGGCACCGCAGGCTCAACGACTGGGTCGGCCGCTGGCTGCTCGGCTACCCGGGATTCACCACCACCGACGGCTACCGCCGCGTGCACATGGCCCACCACCGCGAGGAGTTCGGGCCCGACGAACCCGATATCGCCCTGTACGCCAACTACCCCGTCTCCCCCGCGTCGCTGCGCCGCAAGCTGATGCGCGACGCCACCGGGCGCACCGGCGTGAAACTGTTGCGCCAACAGCTCCGCAGCCTGCGTGCCCCCGACCCCTTGGTGCGTCACACCCAGTACAAGATCTGGGGTCTGCAGCTGGTGCTGCTCGTGGCCGGCATCGTGGTGGGCGCGTGGTGGCTGTATCCGTTGTTCTGGTTGCTGGCGCATCTCACAGCGTGGCGGGTGATCAACCGGCTGCGCAGCATCGGCGAGCACGGCGGGATGATGGCGTCGAAGGACCGCCGGATGACCACCCATACGGTGCGCCAGCACCTGGCCGCCAAGTTCTTGATGGTGCCGTACAACATCGGGTTGCATCTGGCCCACCATGTGGATTCGGGCGTGCCGTTCCGCAACCTGCCCCGCTATCACCGGGCGCTGCGCGAAGCGGGCTATGTGGACGACGCCCTCGAATACCCCAGCTACCGGGCGCTCTGGAAGGCCCTCTGCACCCCATCGTGAACCCGGACAGGGTGCCGCAGCCCGATCCGCCTATTTACACTATGGGCGTAGTGTTAATCGCCGGGGTGCCAGCGTAGACTCGCTGCCGTGAGCGAACTTTTCCGCATCGACGACCTGCATGCCAAGCCTGTCGAGGGCGACACACCGATTCTGCGCGGCGTCTCGTTCGCGGTCCAAGAGGGCGAGGTCCACGCCATCATGGGCCCCAACGGCAGCGGCAAGAGCACGCTGGCCAGCACGCTGTTGGCATCGCCCGAATACGAGGTGACCTCGGGCCGCATCATGTTCCGTGGCGACGATGTCACCGATTGGCCCACCGACGTGCGCGCCAAGGCCGGCATGTTCCTGGGGTTCCAGTACCCCCAGGAGATCGCCGGCGTCTCGGTGATCCAGTTCCTCCGTCAGGCGCTGAGCGCCCGCAAGGGCATCGACCTGTCGGTGCTCGAACTGCGCCTGGCCACCATGGATTGGATGAAACGCCTCGGCATGGATTCCAGCTTCGTCGACCGATACCTGAACGAGGGCTTCAGCGGCGGCGAGAAGAAGCGCAACGAGATCATGCAGATGGCCATCCTCGAGCCCGAACTCGCCATCCTCGACGAAACCGACTCAGGCCTCGACATCGACGCATTGCGCATCGTGGCCAAGGGCATTCGCGAGGTCAAGGTCGACCGGCCTACGCTCGGCATCGTGCTGATCACGCACTACCAGCGTCTCCTCAACGAGCTGCAGCCCGACCACATCCACATCCTCATCGACGGCCGCATTGTCGCCTCGGGCGGCATGGAGTTGGCCGAGAAGCTCGAAGCCGACGGTTACGAATCCTTCCGGAGCTGACCACATGACCCTCGACGGCGCACTGATCCGCAAGGACTTCCCGATCTTCGAGCGCCTGATCGACGGCGCCCCCATCGTGTACCTCGATTCCGCCAACACGGCACAGAAGCCGCGCCAGGTCATCGACGCGATGTCCACCTTCATGGAGACCTCGTACGCGCCAATCAACCGCAGCGCCTACCGGCTGGCCGCCGAGGCCACCGATGCCTTCGAGGGTGCCCGCCGCAAGATTGCCCGCTTCATCAATGCACCATCGGTCGACGAGATCGTGTTCACCAAGAACGCCACCGAGTCGTTGAACGTGGTGGCGCAGAGTTGGGGTCGGGCCAACCTGCGGGCCGGCGACATCGTGGTGCTCACCCACATGGAGCACCACGCCAACATCGTGCCCTGGCACATGCTCGTCGCCGAGCGCGGCATCGTGCTGCGTTGGGTACCGCTCACCGCCGATGGCCAACTGGACCTCACCGATCTCACGACCCTGCTCGATGGCGCCAAGGTCTTCAGCTTCACCGCGATGAGCAACGTCTTGGGCACCCTCACCCCGGTGAAGCTGCTCTGCGACGCTGCCCATGCAGCCGGCGCCCTGGCCGTTGTCGACGGTTGCCAGTACGTTCCGCACAACGTCACCGATGTGCAGTCCTGGGGCGCCGACTTCCTCGCCTTCAGCAGCCACAAGCTGTGTGGGCCCAGCGGCATCGGCGTGCTCTGGGGCCGCACCGAGTTGCTCGATGCCATGCCACCATTCCTCGGTGGCGGCAACATGATCGCCGACGTGCGCCTGGACGGCTTCACCACCGCCCCCCTGCCCGCCAAGTTCGAAGCCGGCACACCGCCCATCATCGAGGCCATCGGCATGGGCGCCGCCATCGACTATCTCTCGTGTCTCGGCATGGCCAACGTGCGCCGCCACGAGATGGACATCGCCTCGTACGCGCTACGCACTCTCAACGAGCGCTACGGCGACGACATCACCATCCATGGCCCGACCAACATCGAGCTACGCGGCGCAACACTCAGCTTTGCCTTTCGCGACATCCACCCGCACGATCTCAGCCAGGTGCTCGACCAACGCAACGTGTGCGTACGCGCCGGGCACCACTGCGCGAAGCCCCTCATGCGCCTACTGGGCGTCAACGCAACGGCCCGTGCCAGCTTCTACATCTACAACGACGAATCCGACGTCGATGCACTGGCCGACGCTCTTGCCGGTGCCAGCGATATCTTCGGGTTCTGAACGACGACCGGGAGGGTCCATATGCCTGGCTTAGACGATCTCTATCGCGAGATCATCCTCGATCACTACCGCACTCCTCGCAACCGTGGCGAGTTGCCGCCGCCAGCGGTTCGCGCCGAGGGGCACAACCCGCTGTGCGGCGATGAGATTCAGGTCTACCTCGACGTTGCCGATGGCGTGGTGCGCGACATCAAGGTGGCCGGGTCTGGCTGCAGCATCAGCCTGTCGTCAGCAAGCATGATGAGCCAGGCCATCAAGGGCAAGAGCCTCGATGACGTCACAGCGCTCGTCAACCGCTTCAAGACCATGATGGGGCTGGGCGATCCCGATGCGATCTCGATCGATGACGACGCCGCTTCCACCGCTGCCCAGGTGAAGTTGGGCGACCTCGAGGCACTGCAGGGTGTGGTGAAGTTCCCGGTGCGCATCAAGTGCGCCACCCTTGCGTGGAACACCCTGTTGCAGGCAATGTCCGAACTTCCAGCCGCGTAGTTCAGAGCCACTCGTTCAGGGCTGATACCCCTGCATCATCTTGCGGCCGATCGCGCGGCCAGCCGGCGCCTCGCGCACGGGCTGGTTCATGATCTCGTCCCAGTGCGCAGCGACGGCCTCGGGGGTCATCGGACGTTCCTGCACGCCCTCGGCCGCAGCCAGCACGACACGCGCAATCAGGCCACCCCCCACGTTGAACAGTTCGCCCGTGGTGGTGCACGACTCGTGCGCCAGAAAGGCGACGAGCCCGCTGATCTGTTCGGGCGACAGCCACTCGGCCAGTGCCGGCGTCCACTTCATCGGACCGAAGTCGCTGCCGCGCACGCTGGCCTGCGGGGCCACCACGTTGACGAGAATGCCCGAGCCCCGGCCCTCGACGGCCATCGCCCGGCTGAGGCCGACCACGCCCAGCTTCACGCCGCCGTACATGGTCATGCCCGGGAACCCGATGAGCCCAGCCCCGCTGGACACATTGACGATGCGGCCGTAGCCCTGCGCTGCCATGTGCGGCCATGCGGCCCGGGCCACGTTCATGGTTCCGAGCATGTGTGTATCGGTCATCGCCCGACAGAACTCGTCGCTGAGCTCGGGTACGGGTGCCTGGCGCACGACGCCGGCGTTGTTGATGACGATGTCGACGCGCCCGTAGGTGTCGAGTGCCGTCTGCACGATGCCAGCGCCAGCATCAAGGTCCGGCCCGGTGATCGAGTGTGTGTCCACCACGGCCTCACCCCCGGCGGCGGTGATCTCGGCCACCACGTCGATGGCGGGGTTGGTCAAAGGGGCATCAGCCACGCCGTCGGTGTCGCTGATGCCGACACCGATGTCGTTCACCACCACCAGGGCACCGCGTGACGCCAGCAGCAGCGCGTAGGCCCTGCCGAGGTTGCGGCCGGCACCGGTGATGATCGCAACCCTGCCGTCGAATCGAAGCTCGCTCATCGTGACAGCGTGTCACGTCGAGCACGTTTCTGACGACACGTCAGAAATGTGCTCAACTAGCCCGATGGCGGCAACAACGTTCAATCTGGCAGATCTGTTCGAGCAGGCAGTCGATGCCTGGCCCGATCGCGACTACCTGGTTGTCGGCGACACCCGGCTCACCTATGCCGAGATGGACGCGCGCGCCAATCAGCTGGCCCACCACCTGGCGGCGCAGGGCATCGGCCCGGGTGACCACGTTGGCATCTACGCCCTGAACTGTGCCGAATGGGTCGAGACACTCTGGGCGGTGTTCAAGCTGCGCGCCGTCTGGGTGAACATCAACTACCGCTACGTCGAGGACGAGTTGGCCTACATCTTCCAGAACGCCGACCTCAAGGCACTGGTCGTGGCCCCCGAGTTCGTCGACCGCGTTCAGGGTGTGCGCCCGCATTCACCCATGCTCACCCACGTACTGGTGATGGGCCCCGACTACGAGGCGGCACTGGCAGCGCAGCCGCCCGCCCGCGATTTCGGCGCACGCAGCAACGACGACATCTACATCCTGTACACCGGCGGCACCACCGGCATGCCCAAGGGCGTGGTGTGGCGGCACCAGGACGTGTTGATGGCACTCGGCGGCGGTATCGACCTGCGCAGCGGCCATGTGATGCAGGACCCCAGCGAGTTCATCGAAAAGGGCAATGCCTTCGCGATGACCAGCCTGCCGACGATGCCGCTGATGCACGGTGCAGCGCAGTGGAGCGTGATGGGCGGCAGCTTCACGGGCAACCGCATCGTGCTGATGGACAAGTTCGATGCAGCAGAGGTGTGGCGGCTGATCGAAGCCGAACGCGTCAACCTGTTGATGATCACCGGCGATGCAATGGCCCGGCCATTGATGGACGAGATGACCGCCCACCCCGATGCTCGTGATACCAGCAGCATGTTCGCCATCTCCTCCACCGCAGCACTGTTCAGCCAGGGGCTCAAGGACGCCTTCCTCGATACGTTCCCCAACATCGTCATCACCGACTCCATCGGGTCCAGCGAAGGCGGCGCCAACGGCATCAGCATGGTCACCCGCGGCACCCCGATCCAGGGCGGCCCGACCGTGACGGCCATCAAGGAAACCATCGTGGTCGACGACGATCTCAATCCCATCGCACCCGGCACCGGGCAGATCGGTCGCCTGGCGCGCAGCGGCAACCTACCGCTCGGCTACTACAAGGACCCCGAGAAGACGGCCGCAACGTTCGTCACCGCCCCCGACGGCAAGCGCTACGTAATCCCGGGCGACTTCGCCCGCCTCGAGGCCGACGGCACCATCACCCTGCTCGGTCGAGGTTCGGTCTGCATCAACTCCGGCGGCGAGAAGATCTTCCCCGAAGAGGTGGAGAACGCGCTGAAGAGCCACCCCGCAGTGTTTGACGCTGTGGTCATCGGTGTGCCCGACGATCGTTTCGGCGAAACGGTCGCAGCCGTGGTGCAACCACGCGTGGGCACAGCACCATCGCTGGAGGAACTGCAGGAACACTGCCGTGGCCACATCGCCGGGTACAAGGTGCCACGCCGGCTCACCATGGTGGACGCAATCGTGCGCTCACCAGCGGGCAAGCCCGACTATCGCTGGGCCAAGGACACTGCGCTGGCCGATCTGGACAGGCTGAACAGCTGAACAGCTGAACAGCTGAACAGCTGAACAGCTGAACAGCGGGGCGGATCAGGCAGCGAGACGGGTCAGCGAGCGCACGTTGTCGCGCATGATCAGTTGGCGTTCGGCGTCGCTGAACTTGGTGAGCTCGCTGAGATAGTCGAGCGGATGGGGCATGCCCTCGATGTGGGGCCAATCGCTGCCGAAGAGCACGCGATCCGCGCCCACGATCTGAGCGATCTCATTGGGGTTGTCCTCCCAGAACGGGTTGATCCAGACATGCTCGCGGAACTGTTCGATGGGGCTGTGCTTGAAGTAGCCGGGCATACGACCGTCGTAGCTCTTCAACTTGCGCATCAGATCGGGCAGGAACTCCGAGCCGTTCTCGACCGAAGCGATTCGTAGATTGGGAAAGCGTTCGAACAGCTTGTCGAAGCACAGCGTGATGAGGAAGTCGTATGCAGCGCGCTCGATGTGGAACGCCTTCACGGTGGGCCCGTAGCCGCTGCTGAACGTGGCACCAAAACCATCGACGGCGTACCCGTTTGAGCTGTAACCGCTGTCGCCGGCGTGTGCCACCACGGTGATGCCGGCTTCGTTGACCCTCGCCCAGAATGGGTCGAACATCGTGTGGCTGACTGCGAACTGGCCGGCGGCGGTGTTGGGTGCGGCCGGGCGCATGACAATGCAACGTGCTCCGCGATCGAGCGCCCAGTCCAACTCCTCGCAGGCCCAGTTCACATCGGCGAGCGTGATGTACGGCGCCGCGTAGATACGGTTCTGGTAGTTACATCCCCAGTCCTCGTCGAGCCAACGGTTGAAGGCGCGGAATGTGGTGGTGACGGCTTCGATGTCGTGCTTGAGTTGCTCCTCATAGAGGATGCCCAAGGTGGGGAACAGCCAGCACGCCTCGAGGTTCTGCTGATCAAGCACAGCGACGCGGGCATCGCGATTGCGGTAGGCGGCCGGGATGGGCTCACGATCGGCCAACATCTCGAGTGGGTTCCGCTTGTTGGGGTTGCCGCGGAAGTACTCGTGCATCGCACCAGCCTTGGCGATGGGATTGAATGTTGCATTCGCAACGGCCCGGCTGACCCGCCCGCCGACCACGTGGTATTGGCGGCCATCGATATCGCACCATTGCACACATCGCGGCTGCATGGCCTTGGGCACATGACGCGTGAACGCATCGAGCGCCTCGTAGTAATGGTTGTCAGCGTCGAACGCCTTGAAGTCGATCTGTGCTGGGGTCTGTGTCTGTGCGTCAGGCATGCCCGCAACCGTAGTCCGCCTTCGGTAAAGAATCTGACGCGGCGTTAGATTTGGGAACGTGATCTCCTCCCCCACCAGTTCTCGAGCGCTCCTCGGTGCAGCGATCCGTCAGCTCGGCCACGATGTCGTCGGCCACCAGGCCGATGACGAGCTGCTCGACGACCTTGCCGCCACGCTGCGCGAGTACTCGGCCAGGCTCTCCGGCGGCGGACCGCGGTCACGCGACAAGCAGGACTTCCACGATCATTGGGACACCCAGATCGCCGAGGGCCAACTCGTCGAGAGCTGGAGCGACCGACCATTCTCCGGCATCAGCAGCCCATGGAGCGTCGAACCCGAGGTCCGCCGCCACGCGGAGGGCGTACGCGCCACCGTGCGCTTCGGTTCCGCCCACGAGGGCGCCCCAGAGCGCTGCCACGGGGGCATTGTCGCCGGTCTGTTCGACGACATCCTCGGGTCCGTACTGAGCGTCATCGGCCAGGGCGCCTTCACCGGCGAGCTCACCGTCCGCTACGTGGCACCGGTACCGCTGTACCGTCCGCTCACCTGCACCTGCCGAATCGACGGCCGGGAGGGTCGCAAGCTGTTCCTGTCGGGCGAGCTCGCTGATGGCGAGCACGTACTGGCGCGCGCAACCTCGATCTTCATCCAACCGCGTCAAGCCGAGACCCAAACCACCTTCGAACCCGACTGAGCACACCGGACACCCGCAGCTGCCGCTGGCGCTGACGCTGACGCCTGACGCTGACGCTGCCGCTGCCGCTGATGCCAGCCACTGACGCCTGCGACACCCGGGGCGTACCGTCGCCCCCATGGACATCCGCAGCCGCCTGCACGTCATGGTCGACGACATCCTCGGCGACGACCCTCGAACCGCCCTCATTGCCTTTCGCGAGCTCAGCGGCGAGCAGTTGCCTTGGCTTGAACAACGGGTCGTTGCGCTCGCCCGCCGCGACGAATGGGCGTGGGCCCGCATCGCCCGTCTCCTCGGGCGTAGCCGTCAGCAGGTGCATCAGCGCTTTCGGACGCTCACCCCTGCGTTGCCCCACGACCCAATGGCTGCCCACCGACGGTGGGAAACCGAGGCTGCGCGGCTGCTCGCCAACGTCACCGGGCGGGCCAGCAATGCAAGGGCCACATCAAACTCCGATGACGAGGCCATCCCTTGGTGACACACCCGCGAATCCCGTCATCTCCCGTTGACGCCGCGTCAGGCCTCGTTGACAGATGTGCAACACCTTGGGGATCGGACGAGAACCCGCCGACGCTCGGAGCGCAGCACTCACTGACTCACTCACTCACCACACAACGGGGCCGGCGGCCTCCAGGGCACGACCCTCGGCGCGCACGCCCTTGGCCACGAGGTCATGCGCCATCTCGCGCCACAGCCCTGGTAGCCGGTAGTGCGGCACACGGGGAAACAGGTGGTGGAGCGCATGATGGTCATGGCCGCGGATGAGCAAACGCGACATCGGGAACACCGCGACGCGCGTATCGATGTAACGACCAACCTGGCTCGCCGGGTGATGCGGGTACCAGGCAAAGATGAAGAGCAGCCAGAACGACTGCAGTCGTGCGGGCACGTACCACAGCAACAGCGCCGGCCAGCCGAACCCGGCGAGGCAGGCGGCCAGCAACACGACATGGGTGATCACCCAGAATCGCAGTTGAACGAGTCCCTCGCTTCGGTTGCCGCCTGCCGCCATCGATCGACGCAACCGAGGGTGCAACAGCCGCCGCGCCGGGGGCACCAGGGCAACGACGGGGAGGAACAGGTTCACCAACAGGAGTGACACCCACTTCACCGGCAGTTCTCGCAGCGGGCCATCGGTGAAATGGTCGGGATCGCGATCGGGATCGTTCGTGAACGCGTGGTGTCGCATGTGCGACGGCCGGTGCGCCGCGAAGGACATGAGGAGTGGCACGGCGCAGGCCATCCCGATGAGTTCCTCTGCACGACGGCCCTGCGCCAAACGACCCCAGATGTTCTTGTGGACCGCTTCGTGCATCGGCATGTAGAAGCTGGACGCGATGACCGTGTTCAGGATCAGGCCGAGCCAGAGAGGGATTGTGCCAGCCGAGCCCAGCCAGATGACCCCGATCCACGCAACGGAGAACGCGAGGAACGTCAGCACGATCCGCAGCTGGAAACCGCCCCAGAAGCTCGCTGCGATCGCGTGCTCGGCCTTCAGCGAATCACGACGACCAGCGCCAGCGCCGCCATCACTTTGACCGCCGCTGGCGAGCGATGCATCGACGAGATAGTCGTCGAGCAGGTCCGGCTGGGGAGTGTCCATTTGCATCACCGAATTCTAGTGGACGCTGCGATCAACGCTTGTGGTCAGCGCCGCTGCGTCTGAGACAGCAGCCGCTCCTCGAAGGGATAGTCGTTCATGATCTCGACCCCGGTATCGGTGATCAGCAGTTGGTCCTCCAACTTCACACCCTCACCGCTGTCGCTCGAACCGATGTAGCTCTCAACGCAAAAGACCATGCCTGGCACGAACTCGTCGTCAAGGGGATACGGCTGGCCTTCGACGTGGAAGGGGAGGTTCGGGTATTCGCCGATCATGCCGAGGCCATGTCCGATGCAGTAGTAGCGGCTCGACCGGTGTTCCGAAGGAACTGGCCACGCATTGCGTGCCACCGCCTCGAACTCGACGCCCGGACCGATGAGCGATGTGTTGTGCAGCAGTTGTTCATGTGCCCGCTGGTACAGCTCGCGCTGCTGCGGACGCGCCGGCCCGTCGCCGGCGAGAAAGGTACGGGAGAAGTCGACCGAGCAGCTCTCGAACGCAATCGCATCGGTGTCGAGACACACCAGATCACCGGCTTCGATCACCCGGGTGCCGCACTCGTTGAAGTAAGGGAAGGTGTTCGGGCCACTCTCGAGAAGGCGTGTCGACACCAACTCCCCGTGCCCCGCAATGAGAGCCCCGACAAAGCGGCTCCAGACCTCGTTCTCGGTCATTCCTGGGCGAAGCGCATCCTCCATCTGTCTGACTGCGCCAACAGTTCGGCGCATCGCTTCGCGCATGTAGGCAATCTCAAGGGGCAACTTCACACGCCTCGTGCGGCTCATCAGCACGTCGGCGTCGGAGATGGCGAAGCCCTCCGCTCGCAGTGCATCCACCGCAGCGAACGGGAGGCTGTCGACGGCCAGTGTTCCGATCTCACCACAGCGCTCCCGAACGAGCGAGGCGATCTCGTTCGCCATCACCGCAGATTCGGCGGCGGTGAAACCGTTGCTACTCACGTGGCTCAGTCCATGCGCGATTCGTACCTCGTCGATGGTCGGCAGCCCCGCCGACAGGTGCTCGCCACCG
>WLMZ01000068.1 GCA_009726095.1 Actinomycetota bacterium | reverse complement strand
GTGGTCGAGTTCCTCAGCGCTGATCAGCGGGTGGCGTTCAACGCCTTCTTGGTCAACGGCCAGATAGAGGTCTCCGTCGACACGTCGGCGCCCGACCAGCCGTTCCAACCGAGGAACCCACAGCAACCCGGCTCTGCCGGCACAGTGGTCGTCGCCGATCACGACAACGTCACCGATACGGTGCTCACGCTCCCCCCGAGCAACGACGATGATGATGGCGGCGACTCCGACGACTGACCGCATCACCCCGCAGTCGGCCAGCGTGCCAATCTGTGTGCTGTGACAACGCTTCGTGACACGGATTCCACCGCCTGGCTGATTGCGTGTGAGGAGATCCGCCAGCTCGCCTCGCGCTATGCCGTGGCGTTGAACCATCGTGACCTGGATGCGCTCGTCGGGTTGTTCGTCGCCGATGTGCGCGTGGGACGCGACGCCATGGGGCGCGAGGCGCTGAAGGCCAACATGGCGGCACAGCTACGCGATGGACACCGCACCATCTTGCAGGTCAGCAACCATGTCATCGATGTCGCCGATGCCGACAACGCATCGGGCATCGTGGGAACGCGTGCCGAGATCGAGCGCGGCGAGGACTGGGTGATACAGGTCATCGAGTACCACGACACCTACGCCCGACGCGAGGGCCGCTGGCTGTTCGTGCGGCGCCGTCATCACCTGTGGTACGGCGCTGACATGCTGCAGCGGCCCAACCGCCTGCCCGATGCCAACTGGCCGCAGAGCCAGACCGGCAAGGGACTGTTGCCCGAGATCATGCCCAGCTGGCAGGCCTGGCACGACCAGTCGCCCGATTGAGTTGGCGCGTCGTTCGCTGGTTGCTACGGCGCTGCCAGCAGGGCGAACGCGATCGCGGCGGCATGGCCGACGTTCAGCGAATCGGCGTCGGTGCGCAACGGGATACGGACCCGCTCCGATCTGGCCAGCGTGCGCGTGCTCAGGCCGGGGCCCTCTGCACCCAGCAGTAACGCAATGCGGTCACCGGGGGAACGTGTGAGGTCGTAGATCGATTGCGCCGTCGGCGAGGGCGTGAGCGCCAGCATGCGAAAGTTTGAGTCAGCGAGACGCTGTAGGTCTGTGGACCAGTCGATGGATCGCACCACGGGCAGAAACAGGACCTCACCCATCGACACCCGAACGGTGCGTCGGTAGAAGGGATCGGCGCAGGTGGGGTCGAGCAACAGTGCATCAACGCCGAGCGCCCGCGCTGATCTGGCGATCGCCCCCAGGTTCTCGGGATCGTTGAGCCCCTCGAGCACGGCAATGGTGTGGCAGCCGGGCAACACGCTGTCGAGCGTGGTTGCCGGGCCGCGGTGCGCAGACGCCACGGCGCCGCGGTGCAGGTCGAACCCGGCCACCTGGGCGAGCACGTCGCGACTGGCGATGTAGACCGGGCACGACTGTTTCGACAGCATCGGCTCCATGCGTTCGTAGCGTTGGCTCGTCACGAGGACCGAGCGCATTTCGTAGTCGCTCGCGACCAGGCGCTCGATCACGTTGATGCCCTCGGCGATGAAGAACTCGTCGCCCTCCAACTTGCGGCGGTGCTGTGGATCGCGTAAGCCGACGTAATCGGCCAGTCGGGGATCTTCGGCGTTGGTGATCGCAACCGGTTCCATTGCCTCTGATTAGAACACCTTGCGCCTTGGTGGGCGCGATCATGTTTGTGGCAACCTTCTCCCCGTGATTCAACAAGTGGTCGTGGTCGGTTCGTCGTTGGCGGGCGTTCGCGCGTGTGGCGGTCTGCGAGCCGAGGGGTTCGACGGCGACATCACGCTGATCGGCGCCGAGCCGCATCTTCCCTATGACCGCCCGCCGCTCTCGAAGAAGGTGCTTTCCGGTGAGTGGGAGCCCGATCGCATCGCGTTGGTGCGACCCGAAGAACTCGATTCGTTGCGGTTGCAACTACGGCTGGGTACGCCCGCCACGGGTCTGTCGACGACAGACCGACTGGTCACGCTGCGCGACGGCTCAGCCGTGCCGTACGACGCCCTGGTGATTGCCACCGGTGCGGCCACCCGGCGACTGCCCAATCAGCTCGAGCACGACAGCATCTTCGAGCTGCGCACGCTCGACGATTCGTTGGCACTGCGATCACGCATCGATGCGGGCGGCCTGCGGGTCACCATCATCGGTGCTGGTTTCATCGGCCTCGAGGTTGCGGCGACGGCTCGCCTGCTCGGCAACGACGTGGTGGTGCTCGAAGGTGCTGCGGCACCACTCGTGCGGGGTCTTGGCGGCGAGATGGGTTTGGCGGTCACCCAACTGCACGCCGATCATGGCGTTGCCATCCGCTGTGGCGTCCAGGTGCTCGGTATCGAACCGGCGGGTTCGGGATTGGTGGTTCGCCTCGGCGACGGCGACTCCGTGGTGAGCGATCTGATCGTGGTCGGCATCGGCGTCTCGCCGACCACGCAGTGGCTCGAGGGCAGCGGCCTGACCCTGCGCGATGGAGTGGTGTGCGACGCCACGCTGAACGCGGGTGTGCCCGGTGTGTACGCCGCTGGCGACATTGTCCGCTGGCCGAATGCACAGTTTGATGGCGAGGAGATGCGCGTCGAGCACTGGACCAATGCGTCCGAACAGGGTCTGGCGGTCGCTCGCAACCTCGTGGCAGTGGGGCGTGGTGACCAGCCCGTTGCATACAGTTCGGTGCCGTTCTTCTGGAGCGAGCAGTACGGCACGCGCATCCAGTTCATCGGCCGTGCGGCCGGCGACGACGACGTGCGCGTGGTCAAGGGCGGGGTGAGCGAGCGGTCGTTCCTTGCGTTGTACGGATCGAAGGGCCGACTGCGCGGCGCGCTCGGTGTGGCCATGGCCAAGCCCGTGATGCAGTGCCGCAAGTTGTTGCTGGAGAACATGTCGTTCGATGATGCGATCGAGGCGGCCGCGGCGTTCTGACCAGAAAGTGGAATTGGCCGGATGACAGAAATGACCGGATGACAGGAATGACCGGATGACAGGAATGGCAACGAGGCGTAGCATCCAACTATGAACTCGCACCTTTCTGATGTCTGGTTCTCTGTCACGCCACTGCAGGTTGCCAGCGGTCGCGGTTGTTGGGTCACCACAACCGAGGGTCACGAGTACCTCGATTTCTCGGGCGGCATCGCGGTCAACTCCACCGGGCACTCGCACCCCAAGGTGGTGGCAGCGATCGCAGCACAGGCAGAACGCTTCATCCACGCCCAGGTCAACGTTTACCGCCACGATCTGCTCGAACCGCTCGCTGCCAAGCTCCATGAGATCACCCCGGCAGGCATCGACAAGTTCTTCTTCGCCAACTCGGGAGCCGAGATCACCGAGGCCTCGGTGAAGCTGGCCAAGCAGGCCACCAAGCGTCCCAACATCATCGTCTTCAGCGGCAGCTTCCACGGCCGCACCCACATGGCCATGGCGATGACCACCTCGAAGACCGGCTATCGCTCCGGCCATTCGCCGTTGCCGGCCGGGGTGTTCGTGGCGCCCTATCCAGATCACCTTGCCGACGATCAGGATGCCGAGGTCGCCCATGCCCTGCGCGGCCTTGATCACCTGCTGAAGTCGATGACGGCACCTGAGGAAACAGCGGCGATGATCCTCGAGCCCGTGTTGGGCGAGGGCGGTTATGTGCCCGCGCCGGCCGCCTTCATCACCGGGGTGGTCGAACGGTGCCGGGCCCACGGCATCTTGTTCATCGCCGACGAGGTGCAGAGTGGCTTCGGTCGTACCGGCGAGATGTTCGCTGTCGATCACTACGGCATCGAGCCCGACATCATCTGTATGGCCAAGGGCATCGCGTCGGGGTTCCCGTTCAGCGCGCTTGGCACACGCAGCGACATTGATGCCAAATGGACCAAGGGCAGTCATGGCGGCACCTATGGGGGCAACGCCATGGGCTGTGCGGCGGCGTTGGCAACCATCGAGATCATGAGTGAACCTGCGTTTCTACGCAACGTGCGCGACCGTGGCGAGCAACTGCGCATGGGTATCCGTGAGTTGCAGCGCCACGATGCCGGCATCACCGATGTACGCGGCTTGGGCCTGATGGTCGGTACCGAGTTCTCCGATCCCGCCCGCGTGGCGGCGATCCAGAAGCATTGTCTCGAGGAGGGGCGAATGATCGTGATGAACGCTGGCACCTACAGCAACACGCTGCGTTGGATGCCACCCCTGGTGGTGGACGAACACGAGATTGAGATCGGTCTGGCCGCCTTTGGCGCTGCGCTGAAGGCGACCTCGTAATGGCCGCCCCCGATCCCGAACGGCTGGCGGTCTGGCGTTCGTTCCTGGTTGCGCATGCATCAATCGAACGGTCGCTCACCCTGGCGCTCGACGAGGAACGCGAACTGCAATTGCCATGGTTCGAGGTGCTCAATGCACTCCAGCATGCCGGCGGCAAGTTGCGGGTGATGGATCTCGCCGAACGCCTACTTGTCAGCGCTTCGAGCCTGTCGCGTCAGCTCAACCGCATGGAGGACGAGGGCTTCATCCGCCGAGACCGTGGTGTCGTTGGCGACCATCGAGCAGTGGTGATCGTGCTCACCCGGGATGGCCGCGACACGTGGCGACGGGCGAACACCACCTACCTGCGCGTCGTGAAGCGTCAGTTCACGAACCAGCTCACCGAAACCGACGTCACCAATCTGCACCGCATTCTCGCAAAGATGTTCGAGGCCGGTTAGGTCGGGCGTGCGCCCGCCCTTGGATTCGTCCAGCGGCGGCAACGGGCACAAGACTCACCACTGAACGTTCGGTCCTTTCCGATGGACCGCAGTCCTCTGAGGAGCATGCCCCATGCACACTGCTGTCATCGTTGACGCCATTCGCACGCCACTCGGCCGCCGGAACGGCAAGCTGAAGAACTGGCATCCCGTTGATCTCGTGGCCGAGACGATGAAGGCACTGATCGATCGCACGGGTGTCGATCCCGGCCTGATCGACGATGTCGTCATGGGTTGTGTCATGCAGGTGGGCGAGCAGGCCGCCAACATCGGCCGCAATGCGGTGCTGGCCGCCGGCTGGCCCGACTCGGTGCCCGGAACCACGATCGACCGCCAGTGCGGATCGTCGCAGCAGGCAGCCCACTTCGCGGCGCAGGGCGTCATGGCCGGGGCCTACGACATCGTGGTGGCGGCCGGTGTCGAAGTGATGACCCGCGTGCCGATGGGCTCGTCGATGATGGACGGCAAGTACGGGTTCCCGTTCGGTCCCGCTGTCGGCGCACGCTACGCGCCAGAGGGTGGTCTGGTGCCCCAGGGCATCTCAGCCGAACTGATTGCCGACAAGTGGGACATCAGCCGCGACGACATGGATGCCTTCGGTGTGCGCAGCCAGGCCTACGCCCTACGGGCCACGGTCGAGGGTCGCTTCGAACGCGAGATCCTGGCGGTGCTCGATGCCGAGGGCAACATGATGACCACCGATGAGGGCCTGCGCGACACCACGATGGAGTCGCTGGGCAAGCTCAAGCCGTCGTTCCGCCCGGTCGAGGAGGGCGGCCGGGTCACCCCCGGGAATGCATCGCAGATCACCGACGGTGCCTCGGCCATTCTCATCATGAGCGAAGAGCGCGCCAAGCAGTTGGGCCTCACGCCACGCGCCCGGTTCGTGAACTTCTCCCTCGCCGGCGCCGACCCGCGCTACATGCTGACCGCTCCGATCCCTGCCACCCACAAGGTGCTGCAGCGCGCCGGGCTCACCATCGACGACATGGATCTCATCGAGATCAACGAGGCCTTCGCCTCGGTGGTGTTGGCCTGGGAGAAAGAACTGCACCCCGACATGGACCGTGTGAACCAGAACGGCGGCGCGATTGCCCTTGGCCACCCACTCGGGTGCTCGGGCGCACGGTTGATGACCACCTTGCTCAACGAGCTCGAGCGCACCGGTGGTCGGTACGGCCTGCAGACGATGTGTGAGGGCGGCGGGATGGCCAACGCCACCATCATCGAACGCCTTGGCTAGGTAGCCTCAGCGCATGCCAGCACTGTCCACCGTCATCTGGGTTGCTTGTGCCCTTGTGCTCGGATACTTCCTGTGGAAAACCGGTATCGGGATGCTGCGGAGTATGAGCACACCGTTGCCGCCACCGCCACCGGCGGGCGAGATGCGCAGAATCAACGTGAAGTACCGCTGCAGCCTGTGTGGCCTAGAGATCAAGATGACCTTGGCACCTGACGAGGACCCCCCGCCGCCGCGCCATTGCCTCGAGGACATGGACCTGGTGGCACCGATCGAGTGACCCCGAGTTGTCAACAGCCTGTGGACAAAGGTGTTGAGAAACAACACCTGTGTAATTACCGAATTGGCAGTTGCCGGGGTGGGATCAATGCCACTTGGTGGCGGTGTACAGACCGCCGAGCACGAAGCCAAGCCCGATGAACACCGGCCAGTTGCTGCTCGTCTCGAGCAGGTAGCGGGCCAGGATCACGAGCACGCCGATGATCAACAGCACGCACATCAGCACCGGCACCCAGGTGGGGCTTTCATGCACCGACTTCGGGATGGGCGGGGTGTAGCGGGACGACGCATGCACGCCCGCTGCAGATGAGCTGTTGGCCCCCATGGGGGGAGGCCCGGCCGTGGGCAATTGCCCAGGCTTGGTGCCCTTCGGAGTTGTACGTCCGCCAGTTTTGCGCTTAGGAGGTGCCACGAAAATAGGAGTGTAGGCGAAGAACCCGTTCGACACAGCAGTGTCCGACCGGGCAGGCTGTCATCTGTGACCCGCGTACTCGTTCTGGACAGCTATGACAGCTTTGTGTACAACCTCGTGCAGTACCTCGGCGAGCTCGGTGCCGAGCCGTTGGTGTACCGCAATGATGCGCTCACGGTCGAGCAGGCCGTTGCCCTGCAGCCCGACGCCGTGCTGCTCTCGCCCGGTCCTGGCCGCCCCGAGGATGCCGGCATCCTGTGCGCATCGATCCCGGCCTTCGCCGAGCGGGGTGTGCCGGTGCTCGGCGTGTGCCTGGGGCATCAGGGCATCGGACACGTCTACGGGGCCACGATCGTTCGTGCGCCACAGTTGATGCATGGCAAGACCAGCCTGATCCGTCACGGCGGTCTCGGGGTGTTTGCGGGCCTGCCGTCACCCCTCGAAGCCACGCGGTATCACTCGTTGGTGATCGATCCGTCCACGGTGCCTGACTGCCTCGAGGTGACCGCGCAGACCGACGACGGCATCATCATGGGTATCCGCCACCGCGTCCTCCCGGTCGAGGGAGTGCAGTTCCACCCCGAGAGCATTCTCACCGCCGCCGGCCACGACCTACTGCGCAACTTCTTGGCCCGCGCCGCACACCCGGTGGCCTGACGGGCAACGCAGCAGGGCCAGATGTCAATGGACCGTGGTGGTCGTTGGCGTTGGTGTGGTGGTGGTTGTGGTGGCAGGCATGGTGGTGGTTGGCGCAGGCAGCGCCTTACCGACGGTGATGGTGATGATTGAACTGGAGTTCACCATCGTGCCCGTCGCGGGGTCTTGTGCCATGACGCGGCCGTCGTTGCTGCTGCCGAAGGGGACGTCTTGGAAGATCGTTGGCGCCACGAGCAGGCCTTTCGAGGCAATGAGGCTCTTGGCCTGATTCTCGGTCAATCCCTTCAGCGGCGGTACGGCCACCTGGGTGGGCCCGGTGCTCACGTAGATCGTCAGGCTGGCGCCCTTGTCGACTTGGGCGTCGACGAGTGGATCGGTGCGGATAACCGCCCCAAGTGGCACCGTGTCGTTGGCTTCCTGCATCACCGTGACCACGAACCCGAACGCTGTGGATTCGAGCAGCGACTTGGCTGCAACACCGTTTTGACCAACGACGTTCGGCACCGTGACCTTGCCCTTGCCCTGCGAGACGACCAGGTTCACGACCGATGCCTGCTTGGCCATGGCCTGCGCTGGCGGGTCCTGGCTGATGATCGAGCCCTCCGGCACCGCAGGGTTCTCGGCGGTGTTGACGGTGCCGACCGTAAAGCCCTGGCCGACCAGCTTGTTGCGCGCGTCGAGCAGCGTGAGGTTGGTGACGTCGGGGACGGGGACGAGTTCGCTCTTGGGGTTGTAGGTGAGCGTGATGGTCTGGTCCTTGCTCACGATGACCCCTGCCACGGGAGCGGTGAGATACACCACGCCCTCGGCCACGTTGGGATCGGCCTTTGGCACAGCCTCGGGCTTCAAGCCCCTGTCGGTGAGCACCTTGGTGGCTTGTTCGAGCGGCATCAGGGTGACATCGGGCAACGCGAACGACGTGGCGTTGGAGTCGTTGTTCAACGCCTTGAACAAGACGAAGGCGCCGACGGCGAGCAGCAACACGGCAACGAACGCAGCGATTCCGTACCAGCCACGACGCGGTGGCGGGTCATAGTAGACAGCCTCGTTCGCTCCGGTGGGGTACTGGCTGCGTGGCTGCGCCTGGGTGATCGGCATAGCTGCGGTGCTGCCCGGTACCAGGCTGGCGCGCGGCTGCGAAGCGGTGGTGCCCACCACGACCGGTGATCCGGGTTGTCTGGGCACGATGGTGGTGGCGGCCAGTGCAGCAGTCTCAGCGGCGCTGGGGGCCACACCGGTGAGTGCCTTGACGGGTTCGCCATTGCGGAAACGGCGCAGGTCGTCGCGCAATGCCTCGCCATCGACGTAGCGCTGGGCGGGGTTCTTGGCCAGCAACTTGGCGACAATCGCCTCGAAGGGCCTGGGTACGTCGGGAGCGATCTGGTTGAGCGGCTGGGGTGCCTCGTGCACCTGCTTGTAGGCGATCGACACCGGGTTGTCGCCGGCGAAGGGAGGCTTCCCGCAGACCATCTCGTACAGCACGATGCCGAGCGAATACAGGTCGCTGCGCGGGTCGGGCTGGGCGCCCTGGGCCTGCTCGGGCGAGAAGTAGGTGGCGGTCCCCATGACCAGACCGACCTGGGTGAGGTTGTTGTCGGCGGCCGAGTTCATCGCCCGGGCAATACCGAAATCGGCCACCTTCACCTGGCCACTGGAACCGATGAGGATGTTGGCCGGTTTGATGTCGCGGTGCACCACACCGTTGCGGTGGGCGAAACCGAGCGCAGCCGCCACTTCGCTGGCGATCTCGGCGGCCTGCACGGCAGAGACCCGCCCGTTGACGCGCAGGATGTCGGCCAGCGTGCGGCCCTCGACGTATTCCATGGCGATGAAATAGGTGCCGCCGTACTTGCCCCAGTCGTACACACCGACGATGTTGGGGTGGTTCAGGTTGGCAGCGGCCTGGGCCTCGCGCCGGAAGCGTTCGACGAAGCTGGGATCGGTGGCGAACTCGGCGAACAGCACCTTGATCGCCACCGGGCGATCGAGCAGCAGGTCGCGCGCCAACAGCACGTCGGCCATACCCCCACGCCCGATGCGCGATTGGATCTCGTAGCGGTCGTTGATGACCGTGCGTTCACCGCTGTCTGTCACTGCTGCCTTACCAGTTCGTTCTTTGAGAGACGGGCCGTTCTGTGCAAACGGATTCTGTCGGGATTCTGTGTGTTCATGATGGATACCACCGTCGTGTCTTCACCCACCCAGCGGGTGTGCGAGGACGTAGTCGAGAATGACCTTGGCGATCGGTCCGGCGAGCTTACCCCCGGTGCCTGCGCTGATTTCATCGGTGGTGCCCTTCAGCATCACCACGACCGCGTATTGGGGAGCGGCGGCGGGGGCGAACGCAGTGATCCACGCATGCGAGCGTTGCTGCTCGCCCTTGGCGTTGAGCTGCGCTGTACCGGTCTTCGCTGCGGCTTGAATACCGTTGGCCAGCTGCATGCAGCACCTCGCCGTACCGTTCTGCACCACGCCGACCATCAGCTCGTTCAGCATCGCTGCGGTCTGTGGGGTGATCGGTGTCTTCCACACCGCCGGCACGGTCTGCGACAGGATCTTGCCACTGTGATCGAGCGTGGCATCCACCACATAGGGCTTCATCATCACGCCACCGTTGGCGACCGTGGCAGCGAACATGGCCATCTGCAACGGCACGATGGCGGCCTCGTCCTGACCGAAGCCGCGGATGGCGAGCTTGGGGATCGCGTTGGTGAAATCGGCCACCGCGCCGAAGTGCGACGACGCTGCGCCGGGAAGGTCGATCGGCACCGGTTCGCCGATGCCCCAGGCCGTGGCGCCCGCAACCATCTTCTCGGCACCCAGTTCAACGGCGGTACGCGCGAACGGAGTGTTGCAGCTGCGCCGGAACACCGTTCGCAGATCGCCACCGCACAGCTCGCCGCCGTAGTTCTGGATGGGATCGATGGTCTGCGGCGGGGTGTAGCTGGTCTCGTTGGCCCACGTGCTGTCGAAGTTGATCAGGCCGGCCTCGATGGCTGTGGCCGTGGTGATGATCTTGAAGGTGGAGCCCGGCATGTAGCGCTCTTGGTATGCATTGGCGAGCAGCGGCTTGCCAGGGAACGCATTGAGGAACTCGAGCACCGTCTTGGCCTGCTTGTTGTCGTGCACGGCGACCGCATTGGGGTCATACGTCGGGTTGCTGAACATCGCCAGGATCGCACCCGTGCGGGGGTCCATCACCACCACACTGCCCTCACGGTTGGCCAGGGCGTCCTTGGCCACCTGCTGCACGTCGGCGCGCATGGTGAGGCGTACCGACCCGGTGTTGTCCTGGCCGGTGAAGATGTTGGTGATGTTGCCCAACTGCTGGATGGTGGTGCGCCCAGCCAGTACCTCGGTGTACTTCTTTTCCAGCTTCGTTGCCCCGTAGGCGTAGGTGTAGTAGCCGGACACGTTCGCGAAGAGGTCGCCCGTGGGGTAGACGCGCTGGTACTTGAACTTGGTATCGCTCGGGCCGGTGGGCTGCGAGCTGGCGATCACCGCGCCGTCAGCGGTCACGATGGGGCCACGCGGCTTGTCGAAGTCGCGCAGTGTGGCGCGGTTGTTGTTGGTGTTGGTTGCCAGCTTGTCGCGCTGGGCCACCTGCAAGAAGTTGAGCTGCACGAACAGGATCAAAAAGCACACCAGCAGCGCAGCAGTAAGGCGTCGGACCTGTTTGTTCATGGCGTCGTGGACATTTCGACGGTGTCGTTGCCGGACACTTTGCCGATGCTGCGACGCAGTTTCCACGCCGCCCACCGCTCGATGATGGTGGGGTCATCGGGCAGCTCGCCGATGCGTCGCGCGGTGCTGTCGCTGACGCGCATGAGCAGCGCCAGCAACATGTAGTTGGCAACCAGCGATGAGCCGCCGTAACTCACGAACGGCAACGTGATACCGGTGAGTGGCACCACGCGGATGACACCACCGATGATGATGAACGACTGCACACCCAGCAGCGTGGTGAGCCCGACGGCGAGCAGCTTCTCGAACGGCCGCTCGGCGCGGATTGCAATGCGCATGCCGGCACCGACCATCAAGACGAACGAGATGAGCACGGCCGTCGCGCCGATCAGACCCAGCTCCTCGCCGATGGCGGCAAAGATGAAGTCGGTTTGCACGGCAGGGATCAGGCCGGGGTGACCCTGACCCAGGCCGGTGCCTGCGACGCCGCCATCGCCCATTGCGAACAGGCCCTGCACGATCTGGTAGCCCTTGCCCTGGTACTGGCTCCACGGATCGAGCCAGATGTGCACGCGGTCCTGCACATGGGCGAACAACCGGAACGACGAGTACGCAGCAGCGCCGAACATCGCAAAGCCGATGACCAGAAATGTGGCCCGCTCGGTGGCCACCCACACCATCACCACGAACAGCGTGAAGAACAGCAGTGATGAACCGAGATCTTTCTGACCCACCATCACCACCACCGCAAAGCCCCACGCCGCCAGGATCGGTAGCAGATGGCGGGGCTCGGGCAGCCGCAACGGGCCGACGCGCCAAGTACTGGCGGCGATCAGCTCGCGGCGTTCGTACAGGTAGCCGGCGAAGAACAACGCCAGCAAGATCTTGGCGAACTCACCGGGCTGGAAGTTGATCGGGCCGACGCTCACCCAGATGCGTGCGCCACCAACGCTCCGGCCGACGCCGGGCACGAGCGGGGCCAGCAGCAGGGCGGCACCGAGGATGAAGAAGGTCCACTTGTAGCGGGCCAGATCGGGCACGCGCTGCACCACCAGCAGGGTGCCGATGTAGGCGGCGATCGCCACGAAGGTCCAAATGGTCTGTAGCCCGGCGAGGTGATCATTGAGTCGGGTGATCATCACGTAACCGATGCCGTGAAGGATGGCCGCGAGCGGGAGCAGCGTGGCATCGGCGCCACGGGCCAACTTGCGCGTCGCGAAATGAGCAACCAGGAGCAGGCCCAAGAGGGCAAGGAAGAACGGCACGATGATCGGTGGGATCGTGGAGTTCTTGCCGAGCGACGCCAACACGTACATGGCCGTCGTGATGGTGCCCGCCATGATGATCAGGCCGAGTTCGGTCGATCGGCGGGAGAGGGCCTGCATCAAGGTCCTGCGACGGATGTGCCGGTGACACCCGTGGTGGACGATGGAGCCACCGTGGTCGAGGTGGTCGAGGTCGTTGTTGTGGTGGTCGTGGTGGGGGTGACCTGCGTGGCAATGAACTGAGCGGCTTGGTCGGCGGTGTCGAACACCGGTCTGGTGTTGATGACATCGACCATCGTGGGGTCCAGATCCTGGCGTGTCCGGGTGCTGGTGGCGTCGACGGTGGGGTCGAACCACAGCAGCGAATCGCGCTGGCCCTTGTAGACGACCACGGTGTCGCCATCGAAGCCGACGAAGTAGCCGCTGCGCTCGTGCACTGCAATCAGCGTGATGCTGATGGTCGCGATCAACGCCAGGGCGAACGCAAAGAAGAAGGTGCCGACCGTGAGCCACTTGCGGCGTGGGCGAGGTGTGGTCGTTGCGTCGAGTGCAGCAATTGGTGCAGTCGCTGCGCCGCTCAGCACGGGATCGGTCTCGTGGCCATCGCCCACCACGATGGCCGTGGCAACCGTTGCGTCGTCGGCCCATGCAGCGGGCTCCTCGGCGCCCTCGGCCCACGCCGGGTCGAACGAGATCTCGTCGGTGGGGTCGGGAGGCTCCTCGCCGACGACCACATCGACGACCACCACGGTGATGTTGTCGCGCCCACCATGACGGTTGGCCATCTCGACCAATACCTCGGCGAGCAACTGGGGATCGGCGACGGCACCCACGAGATCGGCGATCTCGTGGTCGGGCACTTCGTCGACCAGACCATCGCTGCACAGCACAAAGCGATCGCCGCGCACAATGGGAAGGCTCCAGACATCGGCGCGCACGACGGCGTTGATGCCGAGGGCCCGGGTGACGATGTTGCGGCGCGGGTGAGTGCGGGCTTCTTCGTCGCTGATGTGTCCGGTGGCTACGAGTTCTTGTACGTAGCTGTGATCCACCGTCATCCGCTGCAGCCGGCCGAGGCGATAGCGGTAGGTGCGCGAATCACCCACGTTCACGAGGGCCAGGCGTTCGTCGCCGTCGCCCTCGGCGTGCAGCACGGCCAATGCGGTGAGCGTTGTCCCCATGCCGCGCTGGGTCGTGTTGGCCCGTGCGGCACCGAAGATGGCCGCATTGGCCTCGCTGACGGCCGATTCTGCAGCGGCCTCGCTGGCTGCGCCGCCGCCGAGGCGCTCGCGCAGGATGCTGGCCGCCAGCGCGCTGGCGACCTCGCCGGCCTGATGACCACCCATACCATCGGCGACGGCGAAGATCATCGGCTCGGCAACAAAGGTGTCCTCGTTCTCGGGGCGCACGCGACCTCGGTCAGTGGCCGCACCCCAGCGCAGCTCGGGCATCAGTCGGCCTCCAGCACGGTGGCGCCGACCTGGACGCGATCGCCACGGCTCAGGATCAGCGGAGCGGAGATGCGGTTGCCGTTCACGTAGGTGCCGTTGGTGCTACCCAGGTCCTCGATGGTGATGCTGCCCTGATCGTTGAAGACCCGGGCATGCACCTGTGACACGAAGGTGTCGTCGGGGACGCTGATGGTGCAGCCCGGCGATCGGCCGAACGTGACCTCGTTGGCCAACCCGATCGCGGTGCCCTTGCGGACCTTCGGCTCGAGCACGACCAATCGGGCGACAGCGCCGCGCTTGCCCTTTGGCGCCTTGCCGGCGGTGCGCTGGGCCACCGGCGCCGCAGCAGGACTCGGGGCGACGACGCGCGTTGATGCGGGGACCGGTGCTGCCCCGGGCCGCGGGCCGCGGACTTCGCTCCAGACCGCCCACAGCACACGGGCGAAGAACAGGTACAACAACGCCAGGAGGGCGTACTTGAGGATGTTCAGGAGCGAGTCGGTCATACGCAGGTCCGCCGGTGGGCGTTCAGCTGGCCTCGAAGCGGATGTGGGTTCCGCCGAAACTGACGATGTCGCCATCAGCGAGAACCTGCTCGCCAGTGACGCGCTCGCCGTTGATCTTGGTTCCGTTGGTGGAGCCGTTGTCGACGACCACGAAGTTGGACCCCTGCGAGCGGATCTCGGCATGGCGACGGCTGACGTTGGCGTCGTTGATGGTGATGGTGCAGTCGGGGAGCCGGCCCACGGTGATGACCTGTCCGGCGAGCGGCAACCGTTCGCCCGAGGGCATGACCAGACAACCGGCGCCGGCACCGCCGGTGGCCTCACGCATGAACGATTCGATGTCGAAGCGGCCCTGCTTCATCTCGTTGTCCACCAGCAGGGTCACCGACACGGGACCCATGAAGTGGTACCCCTCTTCGCGAGCGTGCTCGCGGGCCGCTTCGCCGAGTTCGGTGATCAGCGCCTCTTCGATGTCGGCGAAGCCGGCGTGATCGCGGGGGCTGATGTGGAACTCGAACTGGTTCGACACGATGCGCCGACCCTTCACGTCGACGGACCGGTGGTCATCCATCTCGCGAACAAGCCGACGGCCCAGTTCGATGGGGCGGATGCTGCTCTTTCGTGAACGCGTAAACACACCATCGACCATACGCTCTACACCACGCTCAAACGATTGCAAGCCCATTGCAATTGAAAGGGTAGTGGGCTTTTCGGCCATCGGGGGCGCACCGCTTCCCGCACCGGGGGTTGGGGGCGGTGAGCAGAGTTGCTACCGTGGGTGCGTCTACTCGGGCGAGTGGCGGAATGGCAGACGCGCTGGCTTCAGGTGCCAGTATTCGAAAGGATGTAGGGGTTCAAGTCCCCTCTCGCCCACAAACAGTGCTCCGTGTAGCGCTGGGCGAGCCTGTCGATCGAGTGGCCGTCTCGGTACTGCTGGATTACTTGTTCAATCTCTGCGTCGGTAAGTCGGCGCTGCACAGGGTTTGAAAGCCGTCCCATAAGGTCCACTCGTCGTTGTGGAGTTGACAACAGTCGAACTCGCTCCCCGCATGCGTTCCAGTTCCGGGGTATCCTCCAAAACCTATGGCCGTGCCGATGTTGATCGACCTGCGGTCTCGTCGCAGCGAGATCCTCCGCATTGCACACGCTCGCGGTGCTTCGCGGGTCCGGGTGTTCGGGTCGGTGGCCCGGGGTGACGCGACCGAGGCGAGTGACATCGACTTCCTTGTCGATCTCGAGTCGAGCCGGGGGCTGTTCGACCTCGGTGGATTGCTGATGGATCTTCGCGACCTGCTCGGTCATGAGGTCGATGTCGTCACCGAAGCTGGGCTTCGTCCGCGGGTTGCCGAGCGCGTGCTGGCCGACGCCATCGAGCTGTGAGGGGCGACCGAGACCGCCTGCTCGACATGATCGAGATGTGCGATCTCCTGATCCGGCATGCATCGGATCGCGCTGCGCTGGCCAGCGACCCAGTGATCCAGGCGGCCGCGCAACGCTGGATCGAGGTCCTTGGCGAAGCTGCCTCCCACGTCTCCGATGAAACGCGGCAAGCGCATCCCGAGATTCCTTGGCGCGAGATCATCGGCACGCGAGTGATCTTGGCTCACGCGTACTTCCACATCGACCAAGACGTCATCGGCCAGGTGGTCGATCGTGATGTTCCTGCGCTCAGATCCCAGCTCCTAGCGGCGGCTGACGACGTACTCGGCGACTGATCGCCCGTGGCCGATCTCGGCGCGATTCGGCCCGACTGTGTCCGGCCGGGTCGACGGATCGACGGAGGGTCAGGCCGCCAGAAGAGGGCAGGTAGCAGCGCGACTGTCTGGACGAATGACGGAAGGGGGTTCGTAAGCCGTCCCTGATGGCCCACCAACAGTGCTTCTTTTGAACCCCGACCTGCAAAGGCCGGGGTTCTGTGTTGTACGGACCGGTAACGGTTCCGGGGATGAGTCGGTCCGTCGGCGCCCGCTGAACGACACGTGGGTCAGTGACTGAAGTTGACGTGGGGCAGGATCTTCTGGAGCCATTTCGGGGCGTACCAGTTCTTCTCGCCGAGCAGGGCCATGGTCGCTGGAACGAGCATGACTCGCACGACGGTGGCATCGAGGAACACCGCCATGGCCAGCGTGAGGCCAAGCTCGGTGGGCGGGATCGGTCCCGTCACGCCGAACGCGATGAACACGATGATCATGATCACTGCGGCGTTGGTGATGGGTCGCCCCGTTCGGGCGATGCCCTCGCCGATCGCGCGGCGGGTGTCACCGGTGGCCTGGTAGCGCTCCTTGATCGCTGCCAGCAGGAACAGCTGGTAGTCCATCGACAAGCCGAACAGCAGGGCGAAGAAGAACAGCGGCGCCCAAGCGTCGACGAAGCCCTGAGAGTGGATGCCGATGAGGCTGGTCCCGAACCCGTGTTGGAACACGAGCGTGGCGAAACCGAACGCGGCGCCGACGGTGACCAGGTTCATCAGTACGGAGAAGGTGGCGATGACGACGCTGCGGAACACCACCAACAGCAGCAGGAAGGCGACGATCAGGATGATCCCGATCGCGTAGGGCGCGCGACCGGTGAGCACGCTGGTGAGATCGCGGTTCTGCGCCGCCGGACCGCCGACGAGCGCGTTCGGCACCGTGCGATCAAGCTGTGACCGCAGGTTGTCCACCATGGTCGCTGTGGCGGAGTTATCGATTGGCGTGCCGGGGATGACACGCACCACGACCCGTCCGCTGGCGGCGGGCTCGGCGACGATGCGGGCATCGACCACGTTCGTGGTGGCCTTCGCCGTGTCGATCACCGTCTGCGCGTCGGCAGCGTTGACGGTGATGAAGGCGGGTGCGGCAGCGCCGGGCCCGAATGAGGCAACCAGAGTTTCGTAACCGTCGCGACTCGTGCGACCGGTGTCGACCACGCCGGCGCCCGGCATGCCGAGTTTCATGCCGAACGACGGCACGATGAGCGCACCCAGCACGGCGAGGCCGATCGCCAGCACCATGCCTGGGCGGCGCAGTGCCACACCGGTCCACTTCGCCCAGCGGCTCTCGGCAACGATGTCGGGGTCCTTCTTGTGACGCGACACCAGCACCCTGTCGCCCATGGCGACGAGCACCGCGGGTAGCAGCGTCAGGGCGGCGAGAGCCACGGCGATGACCGACAGGATCATGCCGAGTGCCATCGTCTGGAACACCATGACCGGCACCAGGAACACGGCGGACAGTGACAACACAACGGTGAGCGCTGACAGGAACACGGCCTTGCCGGAGGTGGACATGGTGTTCTCGATGGCTGCAAGCGCGGTCTTACCCTCGACCCGCTCCTCTCGGTAGCGACTGACGATGAACAGGCTGTAGTCGATACCGACTGCGAGGCCGATCATCATCGAGAAGTTCATCGACCACACCGACATCGGCGAGATCCAGCTGATCATGTGCAGTGAGGCGAACCCGGTGGCGATACCGGCGATGGCGAGCAGC
>WLMZ01000067.1 GCA_009726095.1 Actinomycetota bacterium | reverse complement strand
GCTGTCAACACCTCGCCGAGTTCTGATGTGGCGTTGGCGCCCTGCACGTATCGTGACGGCGCGCAGAACACCGCAAGCATCTGGTGCGGCGAAACGGCCGGGTTCTCTCCATCAGACATTGGTTTCAGCCTTCCCTCTGTGTGCTGGTGAGAGGGTATCTTCCCAGCCGAAGAAGATTCTCCTCGCTTGGTCTGTCCGTGCGACAGCTTCGTTGACGATCTTGATCAAACCAGCGCGACGCTGACGGCGCCGCGCAGCGTGCCGCGTTCGACTACCCCTTGAGTTGGCTGACCCGTGATCGCCGCGATCGTGACGAACGTTGGTGAACTCCTCGGGCGAACGTGTCGACCACAGGACCTCGAACTCGATCACGGCGCAGGTCGCTACTAGGCCCGCCTCGATGAGCGGTGCGAGGGCCGACCTGACCGCACTGGGGTGAAGGCGGGCCATGGCGATCTTGTCTGCGAGGTAACGGGCGTCCGCCGCGAAGCGCTCGAGGTCTCGGCGCCGGGCGCTCAGGGCGGCCACTACTGCGAGGGCTCCATTCACCGTGTCGTTCTTTGTCGTGGTTCGCAGAACCCGCCTTGCGTCATTGAGCGCCGCTTCGTCGATGTCGATCAATGTCTTCGTCACCATGCCTCCCGATATCAACTGGCTGCGCTCAGTCGATACGTCCCTCTGGACGGTAACGGGCCAGATGCCGCCAACTTCCACGGCATGAGCCGAGCGTGAGGGGAGATCCGTGACGTCGCCGTGGACCTTGCTCGGTGCTCGGTGCTCGGTGGCAGGCGGCTTCGAGCAGCTTCATCGGCGGTAGCGACGCAGCGCGTCGCGCGCGGCCCGCCCACCCAGAACCTGTCTTTGTCGGGTTCCAGCTGGACCTACCCCGTGTACCCGCGACGGTTCTCGGCCAGGACCCGCTCGAGATCGTGAGCGAGCGGTGCGGCACATCTGCCGGTGCCGCGCCAGAGCACCTGCCCTGAACGGTCCACGGCGATCAGCGTGATCGTCGACCGGTCGTCGATGCCGAGCGGGCGGGTCAAACGGTTCACGTCGCCGTAGACGGTGAGGGTGCGTTGCAGGATCACCGGATCGCGGATGGCTGCCGCCATTGCACCGTCGATGAGGTTTCGCGCCGGCGCCCAGATGCGCCCGATGGTGGGGATTTCGTAGAAACGCAGACCAGGATCGACTGCGGCCTGCGCGTCGAACCATGGCACCCATGAGTCGACGAGGCCCTGATGGTCTCGCCGAAATGCGATGGCAACGATGTTGCGATCGCCGACGAACGCGTCGGGCAAATCCACATCGACACCCTCGAGGTTGCGGGCACGGACCCGGGGAAACACCAGCACCCTCGCCATGCCGACAGAGTACGAGTGGAACCGGTTAGCCGCAAGCGCCGCTGTTGCGCCCGGCCGCCGGTGGTCGACATGCGATGAGTTGTCGAACTATCCCGTCCACAGTCAGGCGCGCCGTCGGCGATGGTGGCAGGGTGAGGAGCGTGAAACCTGAAAATATCCTCAAGGGAACGTTGTTGTTTGCTGCGTTCGCCAGCTTTCTGCTGAGCGTCATCATCTACTTCAATGCGGGCGACGACACGAACGGTCGGCTGAACGGCATCTTCATCGGGGTCTGGGTTCCGTCGATCCTTGCGTTGGGCACGTTCTTGCTCGCCCATCGGCGCACACCGCAATGAGCCAGACAGCCATCTTCGTTGCGGGCACGGTTGTGTCCGCCATCGTGTTCACCGGTGGGTTCCTCTACGCCATGTTCAGTTTCGGGCGTTGGGCAGATCGCGATGGCGCCCGGGCCACTCAAGGCTGACCAGGGCGGTTCGCGACACGAACCGCATTGAGGTGAGCGGAACGCTTATCTGCCGATGCCCGGAGGTGTGGGTGCAGTGGGCGGTGAGAACGCCGTCGGCGCCGAGGCGTACGGCACAAAGGCCTGAGGCCGGCCGTGCTGGCGCAGCGTGAACGCCAGCACCACAGCCACGATCGAGAGGTAGTTGGCGGCAACGTGCAGGACCGTGCTGATCTTCGCCTTGTTCTCCAGGTAGCCGAAATCACTGAAGTATGCGATGCCGGTGAAGTGCTTGAGCCCGTACAGCGCTGATCCCAAGAGCAGGTAGCTCAGCAGGTTGGCGCCGGCCATGACACAGATGACGATGCGGATCGATGTGGTCCGCATCAGTAGCCGTTCGAGTTGCTGGCGGCGCCGATTGCCAAGAGCACGATGAGCCAGAGCGCTAGGGCGATGCACGAGCAGACGATGCCGGCAATCGCCATGCCTCGTCCCCGCTTCATGCCCCGGGGTTGGCAATGCTTCAGCGAGGTGGCGCCGAGGATCAGCCCGATGATGCCGGTGATGATCCCGAACCACCACAGCACGAGTGAACAGATGCCGAGCACCATCGATGCCACGGCCGGGCCGTGGTTGGGCGCCATGTGTTGCACATACCCGGCGGGCGCACCGTACTGATTGCTGTACGCCGGTGCGGCGCCGGCCCGCGGTCGGTAGGCATCGGTCCAACTGGTTCCGTCCCAGTAGCGCTCGTCGTGCCCGTTGGGGGTGGGGTGCCACGCGGCTGGGTAGGAGTTTGCGCTGGGAGATGGACCTTGGCTCATCGCCGCAACATACCGGGTCACCGATCGAGCGTTGGGAGTATTCCACACTGTTTTGCCGGACAGTGCCGGGGAGGTGTGGGTCACATGGGGATGACGTGGGCACCGCGTGCTTCTGCGAGCTCGCAGATCGCCTTCTCGCAGGTGAACATCAGCACCTGGTGTTGCTGCGCAACGTGGGCGAGCATCGAGACAGCGGCGACGGAACGTTGGTCGTCGAAGTGCAGCAGCGGGTCGTCGCAGATGAGCGGCAGGTGCAGCCCGCGGCGTTGCGCATCGCGTTCGGCGAAGGCCAACCGGATGGCGAGATACAACAGTGCGCGGGCGCCATCAGAGAGCTTGTCGTCGATGAGCCGGCCATCGGGGCCGTCTCGCTCGATCACGGGCTTACCGGCGCTGGTGCGCGAGAACAGCAGGGAGCCCCAGCCGCTGACCACGCGCTGAACGAGTTGCTGGGCTTGTTGCACCAACGGGTCCTGGTTGTCGCGCTCGTAGCTGTCGATGACCCTGGCCAGCAACGTGGCGGCTGTGCGGGCGGCGAGGTGTTCTCGGACCGCTTCTTCGATGCGGTCCTCGGTGCTGGCTTTCGAGAGCTGCAACGCTGGTAGCACCTCGGTGCCTTCGAGTTCGTCGATCTGGGCTCGCAGGGCGACCCGGTGTTCGACAGCGGCGGTGCGATGCAGCTCAATGCTTGCGATGTCGTCATCGAGTTGTTGGATCCGTGCGCCGAGCGCCTCTGTTGTGGGGAACTGATCGAGCAGAGCGGACACCGAAGGTGAATCGGCGCCGGCGCCGATGACCTGGGCCTGCGCGTCGCGCAGTGCTCCATCGGCTAGAGCGATGTCGGCGGCGGACTGCTGTAGGTCGTGCAGCCGGGCATCGAGTTGCGGCCATGGCATGGTCTGCGCCTGATCCAACACCGGGCGCAACAGGTTGTGGAATGCGTCAGACGCCTGGTGGAGACGTTGCTCGCAACGGCTGAGATGGAACGCTGCGGTGTGCGCCGTCTCGTAGCCGGCCAGCCATTCAGCGAAGCCATCAATGGAGGGGACGACATCAACGCTGCGATCGGCCAGCAGGGCACCAAGCTGGGACTGGCTCGCTGCGAGTTCGGCGTGCGCGTCGTGCAGCGCCTGTTGCTGGGCGGGCAACTGACTGCGGGCCGTTGAACGTGTCGTGACGGCCGTTGCCAACCGACGCAACTGTGCAAGGCAGGCCTGGGCCTGATCTGGAGCCGGCATGGCAACACCGGATGTGCCCAGTCGGTCGGCGAGGACACGCTGTCGATCGTGTTCGTGCCGGGTTGCCGCCGCAAGTTCGCCTGTGGCGGTGGACAGTCGCCGCGTTGCCTCGGCCAATTGGGTGCCCGAGTCGTCGATGTGGTTCGGGCCAGCGGCGGGCGCCAGTGAGCTGCGCCGCCACAGCAACCAGGTAACGACGCCGACCAGCGCCTCTGCTGCCACTGCGGCTGCTGGATGCACGAAGGCAAGGAGGGCTGCGAGAACCGCTGCGATGATGACGCCCCGGATATCGAACGTGGAGGGGTTGTGATCCGAGCGCAGTGGCTGATGCTGCTGCAACGTGTCGAGCTGCGCCTGCGCGCCAGCGACGACGGCAGCCTTGCTTTGTACATCACGGTGCGTTGCCTGCCACTCGGCCATTGGGGCGTGCAACGCATCGACGAACTCGATCTGATCGGTGAGCTGATCGACGTGCTGGGGATCGATTCCCAGGCCCGCAGCGAGCGGGGCGATGTCGGCGGTTGCCGTCTCAACGTTGTGCTCGACGGCTCGGAGAAGCGTGATGGCCCCGTTCACCGCCGCCTGTGCCTGAACCCGTCGGCTGCCAGCGCTCTGTAACTGCTGTCGATCGGCGATGTCGAATGTCTGCTCGGTGAACTGCGATGGGGCCATGCCGACCCGTGCGGCGGCAGCCACGGCGAGTTCGCGCGCCTCGGCCACCTGGCCCGTAGCGCTGTCGATGGCGTCGTGGGCTGCGCGTACGTCGGCTGCGGCAAGCACGACATCGATCCATGCCGCTGGGACATCGTCGAGGCTTGTTCGCTTCGCAGCGCACTGGTCACGGCGTTGTCGGGCGCCGATGCCGTCGCGTGCCTTCACAACCAAGGCCTTGTTGTTCGACAGTTCGGACAGTCGGGTGTTCGTGTCGGTTACGTCGAGCTCGGTCTGATCCAGTTGGGATCGAACGTCGCTGAGCAGTTCGGGATTCCTGCTCGCCTCGCGAATCTGCTTGGCGGTGGCACGCAGGGATGTGTGGAGTTCTTTGAGTTCGCGTTCGAGTCGTGCAGCGGCGTCGGCAAGTGCCTTCTGGCGTTCGCGGGGATTCAAGGAAGCGTTGACGGAGTTGATGGCGTGCCGGGTGAACAGATCGGAGAAGGCCTCGCTGCTGCCCCGCCTGCCGAGTTCGACGCCGTACACCCGGTACACCAACTCGTAGTCAGCTGCCGTGAGGTCACGCAGCGCAGCGATGACCTGTGCGTTGTCGAGGCTGCGCCCGCCGAGCGTTGCCGTGCGCAGGTCATTGGGTTGCCCGAGCCTGAGCAGCTTGAACGAGGCAGCGAGGTCTAACGCATCGCCATCGAGCGTGCCGGTGACACGGCCGCTGACCAGGTCGCCCGAAGACACCCTGAACCAGTCGCTGCCATCTTTGAACGAACGCCACGGCCCACCGATGGCCCAGCTGAGGAACTCTGCCAGCGTGGACTTGCCGCATTCGTTGGGCCCGAAGAACACGACCATGTTGTGATCGAGATCGGTGAACGAACGGCCCTGATGGCGGCCGAACTGCAGATCGTGGACGCCGGCGATACGTAGCGAACTCATCGAGCACCATCCAAGGCGTCGACGAGCAGGCGCTCGACCTCGAGCCGTAACGCCGGATCGAGATCGGGTTGCTCGAGCAGGTCGAGTTCGTTGAGCACACTGCCGAGCAATGTGTCCTTCGCGCGTTCGGCCACCAGGTCGATTGCGGGTCGGCACGAGTTGATGACCTTCACCACGCCGCCGTCGGTGAGGACGTCGGCCGCTTCTTCCACAATGGCGGCCCGGACCGACTGCCAGTTCTTGCCGAGCTCGGCGTTGATGCCGGTGGCGCCGCACAGCGAGAGCCTGACCATGAGCGATCGGTCCTCGGCAGCGTCGACCGCCTGCTGCAACGAGGCGATCACGTGATCGTGGACGCTGTCGAGTTCGCCCACCTGCGACAGGTCGACAGCGAGCCGTTGGAACCGCACCACATCGCACGCCTGGAACAGTGGCTGCCCCAACCCGCCATCGGCGTGGACATCGACCAGCAGCACCCCCTTGGCCCCGCACTCGGTGGCCTTGGCGCTGCGGCCCTGCAGGTTTCCCGGGTACGCCCAGAAGCCCTTCGGTGTTGCATGCACCTGGCGGTCGTGCACGTGACCGAGCGCCCAGTAGTGCACCGGGGATGTCTCGAGATCGGCTGCGCTGCACGGGGCGTAGTTGCCGTGCTGGCTGTTGCCGCCGACGTTGGTGTGCAGCACACCCACGACGGTGCTGCCGACGACGCCCGAGAACTGCTCGCTGAGGTTGTTGGTCTCGGCCGCTGTGGCGTAGCTGATGCCGGCCACCGTGACCGGTACGCCGTTGGGCATGGTCACCACCCGGGACTCGACGCCGCCTGCACCGAACACGGTGACGTTGGGGGGCAGCGCTGCGCCGGCGACGAACTGAGACGTGAGCGGGTCGTGATTGCCGTGCACCATGAACACCGGGATGCCGGCGTCGTCGAGCTGACGAAGGCCGAGCATGACCCGCCGCCGCGCACCGGGATCGCGTTCGGCGGTGTCGTACACATCGCCGGCGAGCACCACGAACGCAACCTGCTCGCGGATTGCCACCTGCACGAGGTTGTCGAACACACGGTTCACCCGCTGGCGGATGCCCGCAGCGACATCGGCCGGGACGGAATCGCCAAGGCTCTGCAGCGGTGCGCCGAGGTGGAGGTCGGCGGCATGGAGGAAGCGGGAGTTCACCATGCGCTCACCGTACAGAGTGGGTGTGACGGTCGACCCGGGTGACGGGCCGCGACGGTGCCTCGCAAAGATAGTTGTACGTTGTTCCAACTAGTATGCGGATCTGCACTACGGTCGGCATGTGACCAATGTCTCGCTGCCCCGTGTCCCCATCTCTCGCCGTGACCTGATCGGGGCCACCGTTCTCACGGGCCTTGTGGCGGCGTCGTGCAGCGCGAGCCGGTCGTCGCCCGCCCCGACGTCAAACCCAACGCCTCTGTCAACACCAACACCAACGACGTTGCCGCCGAGCCCCACAGCGCCCCTGACGACGACCTCGGATCCGCGATCCACGGACTGCGGCGCCCCACCACGGAACCCGTACTTCGCCGACAGTCCAGCGCCAATCGGGCACGTCGATTCGTCCCAGTCGAACGCCTCGCCGATTGCCGGGCCGCGCGACTCGAGCAGGTCCCTGGAGGCCGGTGACCTGCAATATGCGCACCTCGGGCCGGCCCATGCCGGACTGGCCATTTCGTCCAAGTACCCCGATGGCTCACGGGTGATCTGGAGCAACGGTGCCGATCGGGTCAGCAAGGTTGACGCCGAGACCTTCGAGGTGCTGGCCGAGTTCGCCCTCGCGGGCAAAGCCCAACTCTCGAGTGTGGAAGCCGATGCCAACATCGCCCTGCTGGATCAACAGCATGGTGGCGAACTCGCAATGACCGGCCTGGGATTTGGCATCAAGTACCTGCTCGGACTGACGGGTATCTATTACGCGCTCGATGTGGACAACACCCTCTTTGTCGGCGGAGAGGATTCGGTGATTGCCTACCAGGACGCGGTCAAGGGCGACCGGCGCTCGCCGATCGTCGTGCGCGATACCTGGCAGCGACCCGCCGAGGTGACAGGCGGATTCGTGGGTGTGAACATGACCTTCGACGGCAAGCTCGTGGTGGTGACCGACGAGGGGTGGATCGTGGTGCTGAGTCGCGATTTCTCGCAGTATGTCGCCGTGGCGTTGCCCGGGCAAGAGGCTGCTGCAGCACACAACGCCAAGGTTCTGGCCAGCGGAGCCAACCTCGGTTCGGCGAGCTGGGTACGCAATTCGATCGCTGTCGACGAGCAGGGGGGCATCTACGCAGTGTCGCTCGACGCGATGCACAAGGTCATTTGGGATGGTGCCAAACTCTCGACATCTGCGGCCGACGGTGCATGGTCAGTGCCGTACCTGAATGGGGGTGGTTTGGGTAGCGGTGCGACCCCAGCATTGATGGGCTACTGCGATGATCGGTTCGTGGTGATCACCGATGGCGAGAAGCAGATGAACGTGGTGCTGTTCTGGAGGGACGCGATTCCGGCGGATTGGCAACAGATCACTGGCACGGTGAGCCAACGGATCGCCGGGCAAGCGCTCGTGACGATGGGTGATCCCAACCTGACAGCGATTCAAAGCGAACAGGGGGTGATCGTTGGCGGGTGCGGGGCGCTGGTCGTCAACAACGAGTCGCCGAGCATTCCTGATGGCTATCCGGCGCGAGCTGCGCGGTTGCTCGTGGCGTTCTCCGGTAACGACCCGGCCTTCGCGCCCCACGGTATGGAGAAGTTTGCCTGGGACCCAACCCAGCGTGTGTTCCAGTCGGCCTGGGTGAATCAAGAGGTCAGCTCCGCCAACGGAGTACCGCTGTTGAGCCTGGGATCGAACACGTTGTACACGGTCGGCTCGCGTGCCGGTCAGTGGTCGCTCGAGGGTGTCGATTGGACCACGGGAACGTCGACGTTGACCTGGATCACCGGCAGTGCTCGCTACAACACGAACTTCGCCGCACTGTTCATCGACGGTGATGGACGCATCGTGCACGGCTCGGTGTTCGGCATCACCCGGTATCCGGCTGCCTGAGCGCTGTCAGTCCTGCAGGGCGCGCCGCCCCAGCGGAGTTGCGTAGGCCAGCAGCACCACCTTGATGCCGGACCGAATCCGGCGGTTGCGCTCGTCGGATTCGATGAGCCCCATTGCCCACATTCGTCCAGCGGCATACACCACAGCTTCGAAGGCTGTTGCGATTGCGGAGAAATCGGCAGGGTTCGTGAGCTCAGCGCGATCCTGTGCTTCGTGCAGGAATGGCACGAATGCCTCTGTTGCGCGATGTCCGACGATGAATCTCCTGGCGTTCGTCGGATCGTTCATCACTGCGAGCAACAGAGGGCCCGTCATTGCGTTCAAAGTCGCGTCGATGATGCTGGCCGAGTTGTCGCACAGTTGACCCAGGTCGGTGGTCGGTTTGAGCGAGCTCACGAGCGGGACGAGTTCGGCGAGTACCTGATCAAGCGCTGCCCGCACGATTGCCTCGCGGGTATCGAACAGGTTGTAGAGCGTGGTGACGCTGACGCCGACCCGTTGCGCGAGCGCACGCATGGAAAGGGCATCGAGTCCGCCCTCATGGATCATTGCGCGGGCGGCGGCGACGATGTACTGGTGGTTCGCGACTCTTCGAGCTCGACGTCCGTCCACCCCTGCAGCCTACTGATGGGGTGATGGCGGAGCCTGGCGATCCGTGCTGGACCAGATCGTGATGTGGCGCAGCGTGACCCGCCGACCATACTGTCAGGGTGAATCCAGCGTCCGGGCTCCGTCGCACGCTGGTGCCACCGCTGGATCGTGTCGGTGTACGCGAAGGGGTGCGCACCATGGCCCCTGCGGGGATTGCGATTGCCGCGTGGGGTCTGGTGACCGGCGTGGCGATGGTGAAAGGTGGCCTCTCGGTGCCGATGGCGTTGGCCATGACCATCGTTGTCTTCGCCGGATCGGCGCAGCTCGCCGTGCTGCCGCTGCTCGTCAGCGGTGCGCCGCTGCCCATCGTGTGGGCGACGGCATTGCTCGTGAATCTTCGCTTCGTCATCTTCGCTGCCGCGACGCGCAGCTACTTCTCCGGGCTGCCGTGGAAGCAACGATTGTTCTCGTCGTACCTCAACGGCGATGTCGGCTTTGCGTTGTTCTCCGGCCGCTTCGGGAATGCCTCCGAACGCGGGAACCCGTATCAGTGGGGGTTCTTCTATGGTGTAGCAACCGTCAACTGGCTGTCGTGGCAGGCGTCGTCGGTGGCCGGCATCTTGTTGGCCGGGCTCGCTCCCACTGATTGGGGTCTCGAGCTCGCCGCGGTGCTTGCGCTGGTCGCCGTGCTGGTGCCGATGGTCCGCCGCCTCCCGGCGGTGCTCGGCATGATCGTCACCGGGGTGCTCGCCGTGGCCACGGTGCGGATGCCGCTGAAGCTCGGTCTGGTGGTTTCGGTGCTCGCCGGGGTGCTGGTGGCCGTCCTGCTGGAACCCGCCGACTCCTCGGCCGCAGTCGAGAAGCAGCCCACGCAATGAACGCCACCAGCCACTGGGGGTACATGTCGCTGGCCATGGTCGGACTTGCGCTGACCACGGTGATCACCCGCGGCAGCTTCTTCATGCTGCCGTCGTCGGTCACGTTGCCTTCCCGCCTCGAACGGGCCCTGCGGTATGCGCCGGCGTGTGCCCTGACCGCCATCGTGGCCCCGGGCGTGTTCACGCGCCACGGCTCGCTGTTTCTGAGCGTGCACAACAATCAGATGTGGGCGGTGCTCATCGCTGCCGGGGTGTTCGCGTTGAAGCGCAACATGATGCTGATGATGGCCGTGGGCATGGCCGCCTTCACGCTGCTGCGGCTCTTCGCCTAGAGCCCGTCCTTCAGGCGGATCGCCGGCGTGATGTCGACGTGGAGGTGATCGAGGGCGCGCAGCACGAAACCGGGCGTGTGGTGGAAGTCGTTGCGCCCCGGCGTGAGCCGCCAGTCGGCGATGCGGTCGAGCAGGATGTCGAAGGCAACGACCTGCTCGAGCCGCGACAGGCCGGCGCCGGGGCAATGGTGCTCGCCCTGGCCGAACGCGAGATGGCGCGCTGAGTTGGTGCGATCGAGGTCGAGCTCGGTGGGGTCGGCGAAGACGCGCTCGTCGCGATTCGCTGCGCCGAAGCGAAGGTGGATCGTGGAGCCCTTGGGGATGGTGACGCCGTGCAGTTCGACGTCTTCGGTGTTGTGCCGGTACAGGCCCTGTGTCGGCGATTCCAGGCGCAGCACCTCGTCGACGAAACGCGGCAGCTTCGAACGGTCAGAGCGCAGCCGGGCCTCGACCGCGGGGTTCGACAACAACAGCCACAGCCCAGAGGCGAGGGCAAATGTGGTGGTCTCGTTGCCGCCGATGTAGAGGTGATCGGTGGTGAAGAGGATCTCGTCGTCGGTGAGCGGGCGGGGGCCATCGGGCGACTCGAACATGGCGTGCGCGAGGTGGCTGATGACGGAGTCGTCCGGTGCCTGACGCTTCTGGGCGATCTGGCCGAGTATGTACTGCTGGAACTCCACGCCCTGCTCGGCCACGTAGCGCTGCTCCACTGAGGTCAGTCGGCCGGCAAAGGGCATGACCCAGGCGGCTGACCAGACAGTGAGCCGGGGGATGTCGGCCAACGGGAAACCGAGCATGGAGGTGATGATGCGAACAGGCAGCGGAGCAGCGAAGCGGCTGACGAACTCGATCTCGTTGTCATTGATGAAGCTGTCGATCAGTTCGTTGACGACGCGCTCGATCAGGGAGCGCTGATGATCGGCGCCGCGCTGGTTGAAGAAGCCATCGACCATGTCTCGGTAGCGGCGGTGGAGCGGAGGGTCAACACTGAGCGGGGCCCGCCTGGAGCGGCCCTGCTCGCGGTAGATGCGCAAGGCCTCGGGGTCGTGCAGCAGCGCCGCTCCGGGGGCCGGGCCGTTCAGGAAGATGTCCGTGCGCCGACTGGCGTACACGATGTCGTCGTAACGCGAAAGCACATAGGTGTTGCTCCCCGGTAGGCGGTACACCGGTGCTTCATCTCGCAGGGTGGTGTAGGCGGGATACCAGTCCTGCTGTGTGGCGGGGTCGTAGAGATCGATGTCGTCGGCAGATGTCGCGGGTTCCTGCTTGCGCATGGTCACGCCTACTGATTAGCTCGTTCGGCGCTCACCGCTACAGTCGGGGCGATGGCCACATTGCTCGCCCACATCGCGGTCCGGCCCGGCATGGCCGATCGGTTCGAGGAGATCGCCAGGGGGCTGTACGCCAGCACTCACGAACTCGAACCGCGAGTACGCCGGTACGAGTACTGGCGTGGCGCCGAGGAGAACACCTATTACTCGCTGTTGTCGTTCGAGTCTTTCGCTGATTTCCTGGCGCACCAGACGAGCGATCACCACGAGTCCGCCTCGCCGGCATTGGGTCAGGTGATCAGCCGCATCCGGCTGGAGTGGGTCGACCCCATCGCCGGTGCGTCCCCGTTGGGCGCCACCAAACCCGGCGAGGCGTTCCCAGAGTCGAGCCAACTCGCACGCGACTATGCGGTGCGATTTGCCGCCCAGGTGGCGGATTGGTGGCTGGCGCTGCGCTGAGACCCTCCGACCGCTGAGGTGACCTCAGCGGGTCACCTCGGCCACGGTGATCTCGGACATGGTGTACGCCCCGCCTTTCAGGGCGGTGCTCCACGAGTTCACCCGGTAGGCCTGCGACGGTGTGAGACCATTCCGCGGACGGACATAGAACTCGGCGAAGTCGTTGGGTGCCACCATGATGTGCCAGGCGAGGCCGATCTCGTATCGATCCGTGAACCATGCATAGTGCGTGACCACGAGCAGGCCCGCCACCGGCGTGCCGTTCGGCAACGCGGAGGCCTCGTCGGCGAGTCCTGCCACCTTGCCCTGGAGATCGCGCAGGAAGATGGCGACGATGTCGTTCGCCGTGGAAGCAATGTCGTCCACGCCCGGGATGATGGTGGCGGTGAAGGTGATGGTGTGCTCGGTGGAACCCCGTCGCCCGGTGACGGTGACCGTGACCGGTGTGTCCTCGCTGACCTCGGGCACGGAGGCCCACAGCTCGACGGCGCTACCGCCGGGATCGATGGTGGGCGACTGGAACGAGACGGCCATGCCGTTGAGCGAGGACGATGCGGTGAGGGTGATTGCGGTCGCGGCCCGTTCGCCGCTGGCGCTGATGATGTTGAGTGGCCGTCGGCCAGCGATGATCCGGTTCACGTGTGCGGGGCTGGACTCCAGCGAGAACTCAGCCGCTGCCGGGCTGGCGTGCTTCGACGTCGCGCAGCCACCGAGTCCGGCGAACAACAGCACGGTTGCAAATACGGCGACCCTGCGCATGGGAACCTCCGCGCTGATGGTACGTCGGCACGTGAAAACTCGGATAGGGCCGGAGGGCCCACGTGCGACTAAGAAAGCACGGTGTATGCGGATGGATCGGTCACCCACGACTCGAGGCGTCTCGGCTATGTACTGGTGTTGTCGGCGTCGCTGCTGTGGGCCACGAACGGCCTGCTGTCCCGATTGGTGTTCGATTCGGGAGAGATCGAGCCCCGGACGCTGGCAGCGCTGCGTGTCTACGGTGCCACCATCTTGCTGGCGCCAGCAGTCATCCGTGCCCGCCCCCGGCTGAGCCGGCGGAGTTGGCTGAAGGTGGCGGCCTTCGGCGTGTTCGGGGTGAGCGTGCCTCAGTGGGTGTACTTCGAGGCGATCGCCCGAATCCCCGTGCCCATCGCGTTGGTGATCGTCTACACCGCTCCAGTACTGGTGACGGTGTTCGAACGGTTCGTGCGGCATCGCAAGTTGCCCAAGGTGGTGTACCTGGCCATCGGCGTGGCGGTGGTCGGCGTGATCTTCGCGGTCACCGGCGGCAGGGGTGGTGCGGGGGCGCTGGAGTTGCTGGGCGTGGTGCTGGCCATCGTCACGGCGTTCGCGTACGCGGCCCAGATCATGGTGGCGGCCGTGCAGCCACCCGAGTTGCACCCACTGGTGCGCACGGGCTTGGGCATGATGGCCGGATCCATCTTCTGGACGTTCCTGTCACCGTTCTGGCGCCTGCCCTTTGCCTCGTTCGGCGCCGCCATCGATCTGGGCCCACGGGTGGCCGGCAGTCTGCCCGCAGGTCTGTTGGTGGCCGGCATCATCGTGTTCGGCACCGTGATCCCCTACACCATGCTCGTCTCGGGGTCGCCTCGCATCGGCCCGGGGGCGTCCTCGGTGACGGGGATGATCGAACCCGTCGCGGCGTCGATCCTGGCCTGGGTGGCGCTGGACCAACGGCTCACGATCACTCAGGTGCTCGGCGTTGTGGTGGCGCTTGCCGGCGTCACCGTTGCCGAATTACTGCGCAACCGCACGCCGCTGTCTGAGCACTTCGGGTTGCTCGACGCTGCCATCCCACCGTGACCGGCTCGCCCCGATGGTTCTGGCGTTGACCGTTGGCGGCCATCGACAACGAGTTGCGTGACGTTCGGCCCTAGCGGTCTGCGTGGAACAAGGCGACACTGCGAGTACCAACACAGTGAAGGAGAAGGCCATGATCCTCGGGCTGTTTCCCTTGTTCCTCCTCGCGATCATCGGTGCCGTGGTGTATTTCGCCGTGCAGGCGGGGCGCCGTGGCCACCCATCTGCTGCGCCGACTGTCCGAGCGGACCTGCCCAACGACCTCTCCCGCTGGGTGAGCGAGGGCCTGATCACGGCTGAACAGTCTGCGGCCATTCAGGTCGGCGAACGTGCTGCCGCCGCACCGGTCATGGTTGCCCCGCTGAGCGAGGCACCGCCCCGGCATCGAGTACCGCCGGTCGCCGAGGCGCTCGGCTATCTCGGCGGCATGTTGGCCATCATCGGGTTGCTGTTGGTGCTGTCTCGGTACTGGACCGATATGTCTGTTGCCGGTCGTCTCGGTCTGAGCGGTGGCGGTGCTGTGGCAGTGTTGATCGGCGGTGTGCTTGTTCGCGAGCACACCGATCCGGCCCTCGCCCGGTTGCGGTGGTTCCTCTGGCTGATCGCAACCGTGGCGACCGGGCTGTTCGTCGGGGTGATGCTCCGTGACGGTTTCGATGTGGAGAAGGGCCTACGCATCGCGTTGGGAGTGTCCGCCGCCGTGACCGTGCTGAGTGGGCTGCTGTGGTGGTGGCGAGACCGGCCGGTGCAACAGTTCACCTGTCTCGCTGGCGTGGCGGTGTTCGCCGGCGTGGTGTTTGCTCAGCTCGTGTCCACCGGGACCGCTGGCCTGGCGGTGTGGACCGTCGGTGCGTTGCTGATGGCCGCCGCCTTGCGCGAGGTCACCCCGAACCCGGTACTGACCGCTCTGATCGGTATGTGGGCGCTGGCCGTCGGTGCGCTGATCGCTGCGGCGTCCTGGGAGGGTCCTGCGCTGATCTTCGCCGTCGCCACGGGCCTGCTGCTGCTCGCCGTCGCGCTGATTCCTGGCTTGGCCCCCTCGACCGCATACATCGTGCTGGCGGCCATCGTCGGCACCATCGTCACGTTCGAGGCAACGGTTGCTGCGCTCGTCTACTACGCCCGAGGCGCCGGTGTGACGACGGGCGTCATCACCTGGCTGGCTGGTGCATCGCTGCTGTTCGTCGCGTCGCAACGGATGGTCCGCGTGCCGGTGCTGTGCGAGATCGCCGGTGGGGTCACGCTCATCGGCGGGGCGGCGCTGACCGGTGTGCAATGGCACAGCGTCGCTCCGCTGTTCGGCATCGTGACTGCGTTCGCCCTGATCGGGCTGGGCATGTTGCCGGGCCGCGTGCTGATGTCGGTGCTCGGCTCGTTCGGCTTGCTGATCAACGTGCCATGGGCGATCAGCCGCTACTTCCCCGGCGAGGGGCGGGCCCCGTTGCTGATCATGGTGTCCGGTGCGCTGATCATCGGCGTTGCGGTGCTCCTGACCCGAATGAGCGGCCGGCTGCGGAGCGAACTCGGTGGAACGCACCATCGCGGTCCCCGGCACGGTGCACCGCCGTCGGGCTTCACGCCGATGCATTCCTAGAACGGGTCTAGAGTGGTCGGAGGAGGTGCCGACCGTGGCAGTCTGGATCATCATCGCCGTGCTGATGCTGGCGATCGAGATGCATCACATGGCGTTCTTCGCGATGTTCGGTGCAGCAGGTGCAGTTGCCGGTGCGGTCGTTGCGGCGGTGTGGCCCTCGCAGTATCTGCTGCAGGTCGTGGTGGCCGTGATCGTGGCCGCACTCGGCGTCAGTGCGGGGCGGCCGTTCGTCAGCCGCGCCTTTGCCCATCGCAGTGAGGGTGCAATCGTGCATGGCGTACACGGTGGCCTGGTCGGAGCGCATGCGATGACGGTCGACCAGGTTGCCACCAACACCGCTGGTCACGTGCGCCTGCTGGGCGAGACATGGCTGGCGGTCACCGCCGACGATTCCACGATCTCGCCGGGGACACTGGTGCAGGTCACCGATGTCGCCGGAACTACCCTCACGGTGCAACCCGTGCCCATCAAGGAGAACTCATGATCGCGATCAGCAACGTCACCATCGGCGGACTGGTGGTGGCAGCTCTGGTCGTGCTGGTGCTGCTGTTCATGTTGCGCAAGATGATCAACATCGTGCAACAGGGCGAGGTCGGCGTCGTCAAGCGCTTGGGCGAGTATCGCAAGACCCACGATGCAGGCCTCGTGATCATCGCTCCGTTCATCGAGGCGCTCCAGCGTGTCGATATGCGCGAGATTCCGCGCACCGGGGATCGCCAGGAAGTGATCACCAAGGACAACGTTGTGGTCACCGTGAACGCGACGATCTTCACCCAGATCGTTGATGCCAAGCAGGCGTTGTTCAGCATTGCCGACTTCGATGTGGCCATCGATGCGCTGGCGCGCACCGCGTTGCGATCGGTCATCGGCACCCTGTCGCTCGACGAGGCGTTGTCCGAGCGCGAGCGCATCAATACCGATGTGCAGTCGCAGATGGAAGCGGTCACCGACAAGTGGGGCATTCGCATCAGCCGGATCGAGATCGTCGAGATTGCCCCGCCGCCCAAGATCCTCGAGGCGTTGGCGCTACAGAAGCAGGCCGATCAGGAAAAGCGCGCCAAGATCCTGCAGTCCGAAGGCAACCAGCAATCGGCCATCAACATCGCCGACGGCGCCGCCAAGGCCGCCATCCGTGCTGCCGAGGGCGAGCGTGAGGCGGCAATCCTGCGCGCCGAGGGCAACCGGCAGGCATTCATTCTCGAGGCCGAAGGCCGGGCGCAGGCGATTGCCAGCGTGTACGACGCCATTCGTGCGGCCGACCCGAATCCGGCCCTGATCGCCATCCTGCAACTCGACACGCTGGCCAAGTTCGCCGAGAGTCCGAACACCAAGATCGTGGTGCCGTTCGAGAGCGCCGCGTTGCTGGGTGCTGCCCAGGCCCTCAAGTCGGTGATGGACGCCGTGCCCGGAGCCTGAGTGCCGGGCGACGGATGCGACGCTGAACCAGCAACGCGGTGAGTGCGCGGCGGATGGCCCCGCTACGGTGACCGCATGCTTCGATTGATTGCCCGCCTGTGGTTCAAACTCTGGCGTTTCGAGCTCGTCGAGCGTGCAACACCGGTGCCTGATCGGTGCGTGATGATCGCTGCGCCGCACACCAGCAACTGGGACTTCCCGCTCACCTTGGCCATTGCCAAACTCGGCGGTGTCCGCATCGCGTGGCTCGGCAAGGCCGAGCTGTTCCGCGGCCCGCTGGGCCCGATCATGCGCCGCCTCGGCGGTATCTCGGTGCGGCGCGACGACGCCGGCTCGATGGTGCGCGACCTCGTCGCCGAGTTTGCGACACGCGAGAAGTTCTGTCTGGTGGTGCCGGTTGAGGGCACGCGCTCGAAGAGCGAGTACTGGAAGTCGGGCTTCTATCGCATTGCGCATGACGCCGATGTCCCGATCCTGTGCGCGTTCGTCGATTCAGTCACGCGTACCGGCGGCTTCGGCCCGACGTTGGTTCCTACCGGCAATGTGCGCACCGACATGGACCAGATTCGGGCGTTCTATGCCGGCAAGGAAGGGCTTCGCCCCGGGCGCACGGGCGTGCCCCGCCTGCGCGAGGAAGATCGTCCCGATCCTGCCTGAGCCGCTGCGTTGCAGAGAACAGTCCGTTCTCGGCCGATCTGGTCGCGGATTCGTGCCCTGGAGGGCACGGATCCGCTGACAGAAGGCATCGAACGGCTGCCGGCGCATGGGGCCCTAGGCTGATCGGCGTGTCTCGTATCGTGCTGCAGACCGTGCCGCTCGGGTTCCAGTGGCCGACGGTCGACCCCTTCTT
>WLMZ01000066.1 GCA_009726095.1 Actinomycetota bacterium | reverse complement strand
GGCCACTCACCAACCCGGCCACTGACCAACCCGGCCGGTGACCGCACTCGAGCGGTCGCGCCGGTGACTCAGTGGTGCGTGGTGGGCAACAGCGCAGCCCCGACCGCACCGGCACGTTCACCGAGCGCTGCAAAACGCAACTCCGGGTGCCGACGGTGCTCGGGCGAATAGAGCAGGCTGGCGAACTCGCGCCCGATCAACGGCAAGAACAGGTCGTGGTCAGCGGACAGGCCGCCGCCCAGCACGATGCACGCAGGGTCGACGATGTTGGTGAGGTTCACCAGGCCGAGCGCCACCCAGCGGGCGAACTCATCGATCACGGCGAGCATCTCGCGGTCGCCGGACCGGGCGGCCGCAACCACGTCCTCGCCACGGCGACCGCCGGCCAGCATCTGCAGGCCGCGACCGGAGGCAAACCGTTCCCAGCACCCGCGACGGCCACATGGGCACAGCGGGCCATCGGGCTGCACCACCATATGGCCAAACTCACCGGCGAAGCCGTTGGTGCCACGCTGCAGGCGACCGCCGAGAATCAACCCACCGCCAATACCGGTACCAAGGGTGACGACGATGAGATCCGCGAAACCCCTGCCAGCGCCGAGTTGCCATTCGGCCAGGGCCGCACAGGTGGCGTCGTTGTCCACCGACACCGGGTGGCCGAGCGCCTCGATGAGCAGCGGGCCGACCAGCAGATCGAACGCTCCGACCAGGTTCGGTGAGGCGCGGATGACCCCCTCGCTGGTGACCAGCCCCGGCACGCCGACACCGAGGGTGTCATAACCCACCGAGTCGTGAGCGGCGAGTTCCCGGGCAAAGTCGACAAGACCGCTGATGAGCGCCTCACTGCCCTTGGGAGTTGGCCGCCGCAGTTCGACCAGGACATTGCCCTGATCGTCGAGCACCACTCCGAGAAACTTCGTGCCGCCGACATCGATGCCGGCCGCTCGCGTCACAACTCGGCGCGGACTTTCAGCTCGCGCACGGTGTTGAGGATGCGCTGCTCGGCGCGCCGTTTCACGAAACCGGGCAACGGCACCACCAGTTCGATGGCGAGGTCGTAGCGGATCTCGGTACCGCCATCAGCGGTGTCGGACAGGGTGTAGGCGCCGTCGATGGCGCGCATGATGTCGCCGCGCAGCATGTGCCATCCGAGCACGTGCGGGGCGTTGGCGAAGTCGTAGCTGAGCGTGTAGTGCGTGCTGCGCCCAAGCGCTGACGTACGGAATTCAACCTCGATCGCGCGCCCTTGGTCGTCGCGGGTGCGCACGGTTGCTTCCTTCACGTCTTTGGCCCATTCGGGGTAACGCTCGAAGTCAGTGGCGATCTCCCACACCCGCGCCATCGGGGCGGTCGTGGTGATGGTCTGGAATGCGGTCTCAGCCATGGGATGAATTCTGCTCTATCTCGTCGGTCGATGGGGGGACACTCGGTGAAATCGGGGCTGGTTCTTGCTGACGGGGCGAGAACGTACCGTGGTTTGCGCACCACAAGCCGTTGAGTCCGAGACCGAACATGGGCACCAGAATCCCAAAAGCCAGCGTGGATCCGGGTCGGCCATCGGTGCTGCTGCGGGCGATGGCGGTGGCGAGACAGGTCACGACCTGCACCAGCAGGGCGGCGTTCATCACCCGTTTCACCTGGGGCGGCGTGGAGGTACCGCTGAGGAAATACAGCTGCGACACCGCAATGTTGTCGGTGCGACTGCGTTGCACAGCGGTCCAGTAGCTCCACAGAAAGCAAAACACGCCCACGGCGAACAGCACGAGGGCCACCACCACGCCGACGAGCCGGATCGGCTTGGTGAACACCACGGCTGCAGCGACCGCAGAGACTACGAACACCGCCGTGCCCACCACGTTGAGGCGCTGGATCCGGGAGGACGAACGTGACTCGGCACCCGTCTCGGCACCCGTCTCGGCACCCGCTCCAGCACCCGCTTCGGCACCCGTTCCGACATCCGCTCCGACAGGGGCCTGCATGCCCACTATCATGGCAGCGCTCCCAACGATTTACCCAGCCGTTCGGCCAGCACGTCGTAGGAGAACTCGGCAACGGCACGCTGCCGCCCGGCCAGGCCCATGGCCAGCCGGCGGGCCGGATCGTCGAGCAGCGCCTCGAATGCTCTGGCCACCTCACGGTGGTCGTCGGGCTGACGCACCACGATGCCTGTTTCGCCGTCGGCCACCGCCTCGGCTGCGCCCCCTGAATCGCCCGCCACCTGGGGCACGCCACAGGCGGCTGCTTCGACGAACACGATGCCGAACCCCTCCTGCTCGAGTCCGCCCCATCGATTCCGACAGAGCATGGCGTACACATCGGCGCAGCCATAGAGCAGGGGCAGGTCGTCGTTGCTCACGCGACCGAGAAAGCGCACCGGGGCATCGAGCTCGGCGGCCAGCCTCTGTAGGCGTGGGAGGTCGCGCCCGCCGCCGGCGATGGCCAGCAGCAGGTTCGGCCGCGACGACTTCAGCATCGCAACGGCGCGAATGGCGGTATCGAAACCCTTGCGCGGCACAAGCCGGCTGATGCTCACGATCAGCTCGGCACCCTGTGGGACGCCGAAGTGCTCGCGGGCCGCCGCTTGCTGGTCGGCGTCGAGTGGGCGGAAGCGATCGGTGTCCACGCCCGGCGCCACGATGGTGATCGGCAGCGGACCCCCGCTTGCGCGTTCGGCCTCGTGAGCCGGGTAGCCGCCCGCAGCCACGATGTGGCGCGCCCTGCGCAACACGTAGGCAAGGGTCTGTTTGCTGCCCGGCAGCCGACCGGGCACGGTGACCTCGGCTCCGTGCAGGACCACGTCGTAGGGCAGTTCCAGCGATGGCCCGACGAGGCCGAGCGGCAGCGCTGGGTCGAGTACCACCAGATCGGCACCCATCTCGCGGGCCATGTCGTTGATGCGGCGAACCATCACTGGATGCGGCAGCAGCACGGTTTCGCGGACCCGTTCGATGCGGAACGCTTGCGCTGCATCGAAGACCTCACTGCCGGCGTAGGGGCTGGTGAGCACTGCGAACGAATCGGGCGGCAGGCGCCGCCACCATTCCCACAGCAGCGATTGGATGCCCCCGATCTTGGGCGGAAAGTCGTTGGTGACGAGGAGGTGCTTCATGGGCGGGCGGCGACCAATTCGTCGGTGACCTGGGGATCGGGGTCGGTGGCGGGCAGCATGTGATGGCACCCGAGTTCGGCCGCAGCCCACACGGCGTGGGCGCGGAGCATGGGGTCGGGGTCACCAAGGTAGCGCTGCAGCACGGCGCGCACATGCGTCTGGGCGCCCGCTGCGCTGTTGCCGAGCGCAACCAGCGCATTACGACGCAGCCACAGCGGGTTGCGGTCGGCCAGATACCAGCGCCCATAGGCCTGGAGCAGCTCGGCATCGGTGGCCTCGAGCAGATCGAGGAGCGACACCCAGGCCTGCACATGCTTGGACTGGTTCGGCTGGGCACGCCGCTCGAAGCGCACCGTGGGCGGACACACCACCTGGCATTCGTCGCAACCGTAGATGCGGTTGCCGAGCGCCGCACGGAACTGGCGCGGGAACACGCCGGGGCGCTGGAGCAACCATGCCAGGCAACGGCCTGCATCGACCACGCCGGGGGCCACGATGGCCGCAGTTGGGCAGCCGTCGATGCAGCGGCTGCACGAGCCGCACCCATCGGCCACGGGTTCGTCGGCCACCGGCAACGGGGCGGTGGTGATGACCGAACCGAGCACGAAGAAGCTGCCGGACCCCGGCAGCAAGATGTTGGCGTTCTTGCCGAACCAGCCGAGGCCGCTGAGCCAGGCTGCCTCGCGATCGACCACCGAGTTGTCGTCGGCGAATGCCACCGCCTTGTGGCCGTCGGCGCGTAGTCGTGCGGTGATGGCCGCCAGGCCGATGCGCAGCGGCTCGTAGTGATCGACCCAGGCGTAGCGCGCTACAGCACCGTACGGGCCGTCGGGCCGGGCGGGCTCGTCGATGACGTAGCTACGCGCTGCCACCACCATGGCACGTGCCCCGGCAACCGCTGCCGAGGGGTCGGTGGATCGGATCGGATTGCGATAGGTGAACTGCATGGTGTCGGCCAGACCGGCCGCCTTGCGCTGCAGTAACACGTCGCGCGCCCGCTGCATGACCGTTGCAGGGGCAATACCCACGTGATCGAGCCCGAATTTCAGGCCCAGTGCACGCAGCGACGCCACATAGTCGCTGTCGAACACCGGTTCATTCGTTGACTGCTGTGGCACGGTGGCGAAGCGTAGGCACCAAACCGGCTTCCGCAAACAAACGGACCGCTCGCTGCTCGGCCAGAACGAACACGACGGCGCTGTGTTCGCTGGATTCACACCCGAAGGTGACGACGCAGTCGGTGCATGCCGGCGTTGCCCGCATGACGCAATCGTGACAGTTGATGATGAGGTTGTTCATTGCTTCTCCAGATGGCTTCGGTGTCGTCGGGATCCCCAGCCACGCACACCGTGACACAGGGGTGTGACAGCGTTGTCCCAGCCGGAACCCATGTCGACACAGCCCGGCCACGCCGGGTCAGCGTTGCGCCGAACGCCCACCAGCACGCAGCAAGACGTCCGACGACAACACGTTGGCCCCGGCTGCATGAACATCGGCGACAATGGCCTGATCATTGGTGACCACCACCACCGGCGTGGTGGCGGGCAGCGCAGCAACGTCGACCCTGATCACATCGTCGGCCGTCACGCCCGAAGGCGAGAACTGCACACGGATGAGCCGGCGCGGCGACGACGCCCCCACGACATCGGCACCGTCGAACACCACGCGGATGTCGGTGCCGAATCGCCGGGCAAGGTCTTCGAGCAGGCTGATACAGCACTCGCGTTGCTGGGCAAGCCCGAGTTGCGGCCAGCCGAGCTTGGCCACGTTGTAGCCATCCACGATCACCACCACCTGCGGCGAGCGCAAGAGGTGCTCGGCCGCAGCCGTCGAGTCGCCGTACACGCCGCCGGGAATCGGGATGTGCCGACGACGTTGCGGGCGCGGCCTGCTACCAGAGCTGGCGCTTCCCCTCGCGCTTGCCATGGGGGTGTCCTCGAGCGTCGGCCTGTGCGCCGTTGCGGTGTCACCCGACGCCAACGCGCCGGCTGCCGACGCCAGCGCCTCGGCGAGATCGCGCGTTGCGGCAGCCGCCTGACGAAGCGCCTGCGCAGCCGGGGCGTTGTCGGGTGCGACCGGCTCGGCGGCGCTGGACGGCAGGAGGGCTGTCGCCCGGTACGCCAACATGTCGTCGCGCATCTGCTCGAGCGACTGCACCTGGGCGGCCGCAACCAAGGCCTCAGCGGCGCCACGATCGGCCCGCTCGGTCTCGGCAATCACACGGCTGCGTAGCTTCTCGAGCTCGCGTTGCACCTGCTGCAGCTCGCGGCGCACGGTTTCCGATTCGGCCACGGCGGCCGACGCCTTCGCCTCGGCCTTCTCTCGCCGGGCCTGCTCGCGGGATATCTCGTCGCGCTGCGCGAGCCGTTCGGCCAGCGCCCTGGCGGCCACCTGCTCGGCGGCATCGCGACGCCGCTCGGCCTTGCGTAGCGCAACGTCGCCAGCTTCCGCCTGGGCCTCGGCCCTGGCAGCAGCATGCAGTTGCACGACGCGCTCCTGCCAGCCATCGGGGCGTTTCAGCCAGACGACGCTGATCTCATCGAGCAGTTCCTCGGTTGCCACCAGGCCCAACCGATCGCGGAACTCGTCGTCGGCCGCCACGGTCCGGCGGACCAGAGGCAATGATGTCTTGTCGAGCCGCTGGAACCGCAGGAACGTCTTCAGCCCGGCCGGAAAGGGCAGCGGAGGGCGCAGCTTCTGCCCGGCCGCAGCGATGCCCACGGCAAACTCCATGGCGTCACGCAGGGCGATATCGGGCACACCAGCCACGTCGGCAGCGCGTACCGCCATCACGCTGTCGGGCGGCCCGTTCTCCGGTGGCACGGTCTCCGGTGGCACGGTCTCCGGTGGCACGGTCTCCGGTGGCACGGTCTCCGGTGGCACGGTCTCCGGCGCCACGGCGGGCGCCACCGCGCCGGGCGCCACGATCTCGTTCGTCTGCGGTGTGGTCTCGCCAGCCCCCGGGTCGTCGCCCCGCTCCCCGATCATCCCCGCAGCGTATCTCGCCCCGGCGCCAGGCATCGTCCTTGACAACGAACAGGCGTTCGTGGTCTTGTAGTGGCATGCAACGTACGTTCGACGATCTCGGCACGCCGCTCAGCGACGTCACGTTCTGCGTCATCGACCTCGAGACCACCGGCGGCGACCGCAACAACGACCTCATCACCGAGATCGGAGCCGTCAAGGTGCGCGGGGGCGCCTGTCTGGGTACGTTCCAGACACTGGTCAATCCGGGGCGGGCCATCCCGCCCATGATCACCGTGCTCACCGGTATCTCCGATGCCATGGTCATGCCGGCCCCACGGATCGAAGGCGTGCTGGTGTCACTGCTTGAGTTCTGCGGTGACGCCGTCATCGTTGGCCACAATGTGCGCTTCGATGTGGGCTTCTTGAATGCTGCGCTCGGCCGCTCGCAACGCCCGGCGCTGTCGAACGCCACCATCGATACCGTTGCGCTCGCCCGTCGGCTGGTACGCGACGAGGTGCCCGACTGCAAGCTCGCCACGCTGGCCAGCCGGTTCCGACTGGACCATCAACCCAGCCACCGTGCGCTCGACGACGCGCTGGCCACAGCCGATCTGCTGCACCTGCTCATCGAGCGAGCGGCCAGCTTCGGCGTACTCGGCCTCGATGATCTCCACCTGCTGCCCAAGATCGGCGGGCACCCACAGGCGGCCAAGCTCAAGCTCACCAACCACCTGCCGCGCACCCCGGGCGTGTACCTGTTCCACGATGCACGCGACGAAGTGCTGTATGTCGGCAAGGCCACCAACCTGCGCCAGCGGGTGCGCAGCTACTTCGGCAGCGAGGACCGTCGCAAGATCGGGCCCATGTTGCGCGAGGCCCACCGGGTGAGTTACATCGAGACGCCCGACCCGCTCACCGCCGGCGTGCTCGAACTGCGCTACCTGCACCAGTTGGCACCCCGCTACAACAAGCAGGGCACCACGTGGGGGCGATACTGCTACGTCCGCCTCACACTGGAGCAAGCGTGGCCGCGCCTGGCCATCGTGAAAGACCCGGCGGCACTCGGGTTGCACCTCGGGCCGTTGCCGTCTCGGGCCATGGCCGCGCTCGTCATCGAGGCCATTCACACCGTGGTCCCGCTCCGGCGCTGCACCGCCCGGCTCGGCCGCAACTTCGTGCCCACCCCGGGGGCCGGCGCGTGCACGGCTGCCCAATTGGGTGTGGCGGAATGCCCGTGCGCCGGCGAAGCCGACGCCATCCGTTATGCCGCTGCCGTCGACATGGTGGTGCGTGGCCTGACCGGCGAACCCGATGTCTTGCTGGCGCCGCTACGCGAACGCATGCTCAGGCTGGCCGCAGCCCAACGGTTCGAGGAAGCTGCGGCAGCACGCGACCGCGCCCAGGCCCTGGCGGGCGCCATCCGCCGCCAGCGCATGATCGACGATCTCCGCGGTGCCCAACGACTCGACCTGCGCATCGGCACCACTCGGTTCGAGTTCGACCACGGCCGCCTGCTTGACGCCAGCGTCGAGGGCATGCTGACCGCAGCGCTCCCCCTACCAGCCCCGGAGCTCACCCCGCTCGATCGGCCGCTCCCCCGCATCGCTGCCGACGAAACGTTGTGCATCGCCCGCTATCTCGACGCCAACAGCCACCGCATCCGTCTGCTGCACTGCGATGGGCAGTGGGCCCAGCCGCTCATGCAGCTCGCGTCGTTCGAACACCGCAACGCTGCCTGACGCGACCTGCTCACGCTTCGAGCGTGGCTCCGCCGTGATCAATGCGCAGCACCTTGGTGTGGCCGTCGGCGCCAAGCGCCTCGGCGAGATCGGCAGCCATGTCCAGCGAACACAATGCCGCCACGGTGGGACCCGAACCCGACAACCAGGCGCTCCATGCCCCGGCCTGCAGCGCCGCCTCGTACGCCGCCTGCGATTGCGGTGCTGCGGCAAACCGTACGGGCTGATGCAGACGATCCTGAGTGGCGTGCCGTAGGGCCGCCACGTCGCCAGCGGCAAACGCTGCGACCAGGAACGCGACATGGCCGATGTTGAACACAGCGTCAGCCAACGACACCGAGGTGCCGAGCTGCGACCGGCTCTGATCCGTACGCGTCACAAACGACGGCACCCACACCACCACCGCTGGGTCGAAGCCCATCGGTACCCGTATCGAACGCTCACCGGTTGTGGCCACCACTCCACCGAGCACCGCAGCCGCAGCGTTGTCGGCATGACCCTCGAGCGCGCTGGCGTGATGCAGCACCTCGTCGGCATGGCCAGCGACAACGTCGGCGCCGACGCCATCTCGCTGTGCGCAGGCCAACATCAGTCCCGCCACGCGTACCGCCGCGCTGTAACCGAGGCCGCGACCCATCGGGATCGGTGAACGCACCCACAGCGACCCCTGGCCGTGCAGCCGGCGAAATGCCACGGTTGCCAGGTGGTGCTCGTCGGCCACGTGGGCGCCTTCGGGAACAACGGCATCGGCATCCGCTGCGTCGCTCGCGATGAGGCCGACCTCAGCCCACAGCGACAGTGCCATGCCGAGCGCGTCGAAACCGGGGCCCAGGTTGGCCGACGAGGCCGGGACCCGGGCAATCACGACGCCGCAGCAGCAGCAGCAGCAGCCTGCGAGACCTCGACAAAGCGCTGCAGCGTCGCGGCGGCATTGCCGCTGTCAATCGAGTCGCTGGCCAATTCGAGACCGCGTTCGAGGCTGTCGGCAACGCCCCCCACCACCAGGCCCGCCGCAGCGTTGAGCAGCACAATGTCGCGGTGGGGCCCGCGCGTGCCGTCGAGCACCCTGCGCACCACCATGGCGTTGAATGCCGGATCACCACCGACGAGTTCCTCTGCGATCGCCGGCGGCAGACCCAATGCCACCGGGTCGATCGTGAACGTGGAGACCTCATCGCCGTCGAGCGCCAACACGGTGGAGGGCCCCGTGGTGGTCAGTTCGTCGAGGCCGTTGCCGTGCACCACCCATGCCTTCACCGCGCCGTGGATGCGCAGCGACGCAAGCATCCGCTCGGCAAACGCCGGATTCGCGACGCCGATCAGATTGCGGCGGACGCGACCCGGATTGGCCATCGGGCCCAACAGGTTGAACACCGTGGGGATGCCGATCTCGCGCCGTGACGGCGCCGCAAAGCGGAAGGCGGGATGGAACTTTGCGGCCATACAGAATCCAATGCCGGCCTGCTCGACGCAGCGGCGCACCCCCTCGGGTGAGAGCTCGATGGCCACGCCGAGCGCTTCGAGCACGTCGGCCGTGCCGCATTGCGAGGACGACGCCCTGGCGCCGTGCTTGCAGATCGGTACCCCGGCGCCAGCCACCACGATGGCGGCCATGGTGGACACGTTGACGGAGTGGCTGAAATCGCCGCCGGTACCCACGATGTCGATGGCTCGGCTGCGCAGGTCGTCGCCGAGCGGCACCAACGTGGCGGCCGCCAGCACGGCATCGAGCAACCCCGACAGTTCTTCGGATGTTTCGCCCTTGGCGCGCAGCGCCACGACGAATCCGATCAACTGCGCCGCTGTTGCCTGGCCAGACAGGATCGTGGACATCGCCTCACGCGCATCTGCGGACGTGAGATCCCTGCGTTCGAGCAACTGCGTCAACAGCGCGGGCCAACCACCAATATCTTCAAAATGTGACACAGAGTAAGACTAGGCGTCAGGCGGTGCGGCGACGCTGACGAATAATGCGGCGTCGCTCGCGCTCGGTGGCTCCGCCCCAGACACCCTGCTTCTCGCGAGATGCCAGCGCATGTTCGAGGCATGCAATCCGCACATCACAGTGGTCACACACCGCCTTGGCTATTGCTGCTTCTTCTTCGTCTTCGGGAAAGAACATCCCCGGATCAAGCCCACGGCAGGCACCGAGTTCCCGCCACACAATTACTTTGGCCGACACAATCGCCCCAGTCCTTCTCAGTCAGTACTTGCGCTTGGTGAGGTGGAATCGCGTTGACGCCAACCCCCGGCGACAACACACGTAACTTACGCGGCGCCACGCAGTTCTGCCAGAGGCAATGCGGGAATTTGTACACTCAAATGAGGCGACCCGACGGGGCCGAGGCGCCCCGAAGCGATCTGCGCCGGTCAGGGGCGCCGGTCAGGGGCGCCGGTCAGGGGCGCCGGTCAGGGGCGCAGGTCGACGAGCAGTTGCTGCACCGTGGCGGGACTGAGCTCGGCCACCTCGAGGTACGCCGGGTGATCGATCATCAGCTGCACCGGCCCGGCGGCGAGCGATTCGACCTGGGCCGGCGTGAACTCGAACTGCAGGTAGTGCACGGCGCTGGTGATGGTGGTGCGGGTGAGCTGGCTGGCGTGCTGCGCCTCGGGCACCGAACGAACCTGCCCACCGTCGGCCAGCTGGATCACCACCTGGTTCTCGATACCCACGAGCCGGGGCAGCCACTCTCGCATCGTGTCGTCGGAGGTGAGCTCGATGAACATCGTGACGCACAGCTGGCCCGGCTCGGGGATGAGCGGGTTATACGTGTCGATCTCGGCCTGGATGTCGTCGTCGGTCATCAACTTCTCGACGCGGGCCATTTCCTGGATCTGGTATCGGATGGTGTCGCGCGATTCAAACGACACCGTGATGATCGTGCCGAGCGACACCCTGCGCACACGGCGCAGTTCGAGCACGGCGTCACGGAACTCGGCCCGCTCGCGTTCGTAGGCGCGAACGTCGGCGATGTCGGCAAGTGACAATTTGCGGCTCTGAGAGGTGTTCTGCCCCGCATTATTCTCTGAAGCGTTCGCTGCCACATTCATCGGGGAGCCACTTCGACAGCAATGCCGTACGCCCGGGCCATCACTTGGATTGGGTGCAACGGCACGTCGCCGGTCTGCTCGGTGATGGCCGTGTTGGCCAAATGGCAGTCGCCCGCCACCACCTCGCCGTTCGCGCGGGTGATCTCATCGCCCAGCTTCTTCACGATTGGCACCGAGATGTCCGAGTTCTCCGCACGCAGGCCCCACATGCCGTCGATGCCGCTGCACTGCTGCACCAGCTTGATCTTCGCCCCAGTGAGCTTCATCAGGTCACGGCTCTTCAGGCCGATGTTCTGGGCCCGAAGGTGGCACGGCGTGTGGTAGGTGATGGTCTCGGGCACATGACCCTCGAACTCGGTATCGAGCATGGTCCCTTCGCCGCGGTGGATCTTCATCAGGTATTCGGCCGCGTCGTAGGTGTTGTCGGCCACCAATTGGGCGTCGGCCCCACCGATGTAGTCCACGTAGTCCTTCTTCAAGATGTAGCCACAGGTGGGCTGTGGCACCACCACGTCGTTGCCCTTGCGTACCTCGGCGGCGAGGATTCTCACGTTCTTGGCGGCGACCTTTTTGAACTCGTGCATGTCTCCGCTGTGCAACCAGGGCGCTCCGCAGCAACCGGCGTCGGCGAGCGACACCTCGATGCCGTTGCGCTCGTAGACCTTCACCAGATCTTGGCCGATGCCGGGCTCCTGGTACTCCACCAGGCAGGTGGGGAACAGTGCAACCCGGCCCTGGCGCTTGCCGATACGCACCTTCGGGCGACGGTTGAACCAGGTGGAGAAGCGCTGCCTGGCGAACGGTGGCAGCAACCGCACGCTGGACACGCCGGCCGTCTTTTCGATGACCTTACGGACAAGACTGCCGGGCTTGGCACCCATTGCCTTGTTCATCAACGGCGCAGCAGCGCTTCCGATCGTGCCGAGCAGGTCGGTGCGGCCCATCATCTGCGTGGTCAAGCGGTCTCGCAGCGGGGCGTGCCCGTTCTCGTGCAGCATCGCGTCGGCGCGCAGCATCAGACGGGGGAAGTCGAGTGCCCATTCGTGCTGGCCCGGCACATAGGGACAGTTGACATAGCACAACTTGCATTGGAAACATTCGTCGATGACCTGGTCCTGCTGCGCCGGGGTGAGCCGACCCGCATCTTGGTCGTCGTGACGATCGATCATCTCGAACAACGTGGGGAACGAGGTGCAGAACTTGAAGCACAGGCGGCAGCCGTGGCACAGGTCGTAGACCCGCGTCAGCTCGCTGCGTACGTCGGCCTCGTCGAGGTACTTGGGATGGAAGGGGTCATACGTGGTGGTCATGGAGGCGCCTCGATTTGCTGCGCGGGTGACCAGCACCCGCGCAGCAGCTCATTCGTATGGGGGTGGTTCGGCTCAGGACAGGTTGTCGAGGCCCTGCTGGAAACGGCCAGCATGGCTCTTCTCGGCACGTGCCAGCGTCTCGAACCAGTCGGCGATCTCGCCGAAGCCCTCATCGCGGGCGGTCTTGGCGAAGCCGGGGTACATCTGGGTGTACTCGTAGGTCTCGCCGGCGATGCTGGCCTTGAAGTTGTCCTCGGTCTCGCCGATGGGCTCGCCCGTGGCGGGGTCGCCGACCTGGGCGAGGTACTCGAGATGGCCGTGGGCGTGACCGGTCTCGCCTTCGGCAACCGAGCGGAACAGCATCGCGGCGTCGGGGTAACCCTCGACATCTGCCTTCTGGGCGAACCACATATAGCGGCGATTGGCCTGGCTCTCGCCGGCGAATGCCTCTTTCAGGTTCTCGTGTGTCTTGGTGCCTTCGAGGCTCATGGCTTTCTCCTTGTGGGTAATGCGGGATCTGTGAATTGGGGGGAATGGGACCCACCGGGCGGCGTGGCCTCGGCGGGCCGGCTCGCTGCAGCAGATGGATCGTCGCAGCAGTTGGCGCACCGACCACGGAACACGATGTCGGTCGACGCCACGACGAAACCGTCGAACCCATCGGGGCCATCAGTCCCGGAGCCACCAGCGAGGTGGAGCCGGTCGGCGCCATCGACGTAGACATCGGCCACCTCACCGCACGCCGTGCACACCAGATGATGATGGGCGCCGGTGTTGGGGTCGAAGCGGGCGGCGCCGTTGCCGAAATCGAACGACTGCAGTTCGCCCATCAGGGCGAGGTCGGTGAGCGTCTGGTACACGGTGCGCAGCGAGATGCCCGGCATCTGGTTGCTGGCGATGTCGAACAGCGCCTCGGCGCTGGGGTGCGAGGTGTTGTCGTGCAGCAGGCGGAACAGCAACTGACGCTGAGGCGTGACCTTGAGTCCCAGCGAACGGAACTCGGTGGAGAGTTCGGCCGGGCTGCGCATGAACGAGACCGTATCTGCATGTCATGCAGATCGCCAAATCATGCGAACGATGACCAACCTGCCCTTGACCATGCACCCAACGGGGTGGGCCCACCTAGGATCGCAGCCGATGACTTCCCCTTCAACAGACGCCCTGTTCGATCGAACAACCATGCTCACGCGCCTCGCCGAGGAGACCTTCGACATCGTGGTGGTCGGCGGTGGTATCACCGGTGTCGGCGTCGCTCTCGACGCGGCCAGTCGCGGGTTGAAGACCGCCCTGGTCGAACGTGACGACTTTGCGTCGGGCACCTCGTCGAAGAGCTCGAAGCTGGTGCACGGCGGCCTGCGCTATCTCCAGCAGGGCGAGGTGCGCCTGGTCTATGAGGCACTCCACGAGCGCCAGCGACTCCGCAAGAATGCACCGCACCTCGTGCGGGTGATGCCGTTCATGATTCCCATCCTCACCAAAGACGGGCTCATCCCGGCCAAGATCGCACGGGTGCTCGGCACCTCGATGTGGATGTACGACCTCACCGGCGGGTGGCGCATCGGCAAGCTGCACAAGCGCCTCAAGAAGAAGGCAGCGGTTCGCCACCTGCCCACCATGCCCGAGTCCCGCCTGGCCTCGGCATACCTGTACTACGACGCCGCCGCCGACGATGCCCGGCTCTGCCTGACCGTGGCCCGCACCGCCGCCGCCCACGGTGCCGTTGTTGTCAACGCCTGTCCGGTCACCGGCGTCACCACCGATGACGCCGGTCGCGCCACCGGCGTGACCGTGCGTGCCGACGGGCGCGACATCACCGTGCGGGCACGGGTGGTGGTCAACGCATCAGGTGTCTGGGCCGACCACGTCCGAGCGCTCTGCGAACCCCAACATCCCGACTCCATCCGACCGGCCAAGGGCGTCCACCTGACCGTTCCGTGGGACAAGGTGCGCAACGACATCGCCGTGGTCATTCCCGTCCCCAAGGACAAGCGCAGTCTGTTCGTGGTGCCGTGGGGCCCCCGGCCCGATGGCACCTTCCAGTATTCCTACGTGGGCACCACCGACACCGACTACAACGGCGACGTCGACGATCCCCAGTGCACCAAGGACGACATTGCCTATGTACTTCGGGCGCTCAATGCCTCCATCACCACCGGTGTCACCGAAGCCGACGTCACCGGCGTGTGGGCCGGGTTGCGTCCGCTGGTGAAGGCGGCAGGATCAGAGCGCACCGCCGACCTCTCCCGCCGGCACAGCATCACCACCAACGATGCCTGCGTCATCAGCGTCACCGGCGGCAAGCTGACCACCTACCGGGAGATGGCCGAGGACACCGTCGATGCAGCGCTCACCCAGCTGGGACGACGCGCCCGTTGCCGCACGAAGTCGCTCAGGCTGTTGGGCGCACAGGGCTTCCGCGAGCCTGCAGCCAACTCCCCCGATGCCCACCTCGCCTCACGTTTCGGCGGCGAGCTCTCCGCGGTGCGCACACTCATCGCAGGCGATGCTTCGTTGGGCGAGCCACTGGTGGAGGGCCTCCCCTACCTACGCGCCGAGGCCGTGTACGCCGTTCGATACGAGATGGCGCTCACCCTCGACGACGTACTGACCCGACGCACGCGCGCCAGGTTGTTCGACCGCGAGGCCACGGTACGCGCCGCGACTAGCGTGGCCGAGCTCATCGCGCCCGAGTTGGGCTGGGACGCCGCGCAACAACGTGCCCAGGTCGAGGCTTTCCTTGCCAGCTGTGCACACGAGTCGGCCGCTGGGCACCTCAGCGAGGCCGACCTGATGGAGACGACCTGATGGAGACGACCTGATGGAGACAATGTCATGATCCAACCAACCCCGCCTATCGAACTCGCCGGCACCGCCGACCATCTGGTCGGCGACATCGCAGTCCTCGACGACGCCTTCATCGAATCGCTCGGCGCCGTTTGCCCCATCGATGTCAGCGTCGCGGTCACCGCCGACGTCAGCCGCGACTGGTGGCCGATGTCGATGCATTGGGCGCTGGCCGGCGAGGTCCCCCGCCGGGCCGGAGCCGTGGCTCGGCCCACCACCACTGCGCAGGTCAGCGACGTGGCCCGTCTGTGCAATCTCGCCAAGGTCCCGCTCACCGTTGCGGGCGGGAGATCTGGCGTGTGTGGCGCCAGCGTGCCCGTGTTCGGTGGCGTCGTCTTGGACATCACCGCCATGCAGGGCATCGTCTCGGTCGACGAGGTCAGCGGCATTGTCGAGGTGCTGCCCGGCACGTTCGGGCCCGACATGGAAGACGAACTCCGCAGCGCGCACGGCCTCACCGTGGGCCATTTCCCGCAGAGCTTCGACATCGCCACCGTCGGCGGCTGGGTGGCGTGCCGCGGCGCCGGGCAGTACAGCACCCGGTACGGCAAGATCGAGGACATGGTCGTGGGCCTCGAGGTGGTCCTTGCCGATGGCAGCGTCATCTCCACCGGCGGCAGTCCCGCTGCGGCGATGGGGCCCGACCTCAACCAGTTGTTCCTCGGATCAGAGGGCACGCTGGGCATCATCACCCGGGTGTGGCTCCGCGCCCATCCGGTACCGGCCGAGGGCCGCCGCACCGCCTACGCGTTCGACAGCTTCGAACACGGGCTCGAGGCGTGCCGGCGGATCATCCGCCGGGGCGCCACACCCGCTGTACTGCGCCTGTACGACGCCGCCGAGTCCGCCCGCGGACAGGGCGGCGACGGACGACAGAACATGCTGTTGGTGCTCGACGAAGGCGACCCGGTGGTCATCGACGCCGTCATGGCCATCGTCGACGACGTTGCCGTGTCGCTCGGCGCCGAGAACCTCGGCTCGGCCCTGGTCGATGCCTGGATGCATCACCGCAACGACACCAGCGCGTTGCAGGCCCTCACCCGTAAGGGGTTCGTGGTCGACACGCTCGAGATTGCCGCACCGTGGTCAGCGCTCGGCAACATCTTCGCCGCCGTGCGCACCGAGATGCTCGCCGTGCCCCACGCGCGTGCGGCCACCTGCCATCTCAGCCACAGTTACCTCGACGGCGCCTGCCTGTACTTCACGTTCGCGGCCACGCCTCCACCCGACGCGGTGGAGGCCACGTACGTTGCCCTGTGGGACGCCGGGCAACGGGCCGTGCTCGCCCACGGCGGCAACCTCTCGCATCACCATGGGGTGGGACTGAACCGCAGCCGCTTCATGATCGAGGCGCTCGGGCCCGCCCATGGCATTCTCGTGGCGATGAAGCACGCGCTCGACCCCAACGGCATCCTCAACCCGGGCAAGATGGCGCTACCGTCGCCCTTCGGCCACGTGGCATGGCCATGAGCGACCGCTGGGATCTCGTGGCACTCCGCCAGGGCGCAGCGGTCGCGTTGGTGTTTGCCGTACCGTTCTCAATCGCAGCACGTCTCATTCACGACGACAACCCCAACAGCAGCGCCATCGTGCCATTGGTGCTTGCGGCTGTGGTGGGGTTCGTCCTCGGCGCAGGGGTGGCCGCCTGGCGCCAACGCTCGCAGACCCCGCTGTCGCACGGCATCGTCGCTGCGGTCGGCACCTACGCAGTGGTGCAATCGCTGCTCGTGATCATCAACCTCGTTCGGGGCGCCGACATTCGGTGGTTCGCCATCTTCTTCAACCTCACGGTCACGCTCGCTGCTGGATGCATGGGGGGACTGTTGGGTATGGCCCTGCAACGCCAAGGATTGGAGCCCAGGCGATGAGCATTCTCGTCATCGATGTCGGTACCAGCGGCCTGCGCGCCGCTGTGGTCACCCCGGACGCCCGGGTGCAGCACGTGAACTACCGATCGTTCGCTCCGTCCACGCCGGCGCCGGGTCTGGTCGAGTTCGATGCCGCCGCCATGGCGCGCACCATCCTCGAGGCCACCAACGCCACCCTCGGTGCCAACTCCGACCGCATCGACGCGCTCGGCATCACCGCCCAACGTGCGTCAACCGTCGTGTGGGACCGCAGCACCGGCGAGCCGATCGGCCCTGCGCTCGGCTGGCAGGATCTGCGCACCGTGTTCGACTGCATCATGGCCAAGGCAGACCACGGCATGGCATTGGCCCCGAACCAGTCGGCCACCAAGCTGGCCTGGTTGCTGAACACCTACGATGCCGATCGTTCGCGCGACCTGCTGTTCGGCACGGTCGACACCTGGGTGGCGTGGGTCGTGTCCGGCGGCACCCTGCACATCACCGACCACACCAACGCAGCGGTCACCGGCCTGTACGACATCACACGGCGCACCTGGTCGACCCACGCCTGCGATGTGCTGGGCATTCCCATGCGCATGCTGCCCACCATCGTGGACTCCATTGGCCAGCACGGTGTTGCCAGCGCGTTGCCCGGCGCACCGCTGATCGCCGGCCTGGCCGGCGATCAACAGGCATCGATGATGGGGCAGGGTTGCGTACGCCCCGGGCAGGCCAAGATCACCTTCGGCACCGGCGGCATGCTCGACCTGTGCACCGGGGCGAACTCCCCAACCGACCCCAACCGCACCGCACATGGCACGTTCCCCATCGTGGCATGGAGCCGCGACGGCGAGGCCACCTGGGGCGTCGAGGCCATCATGCTGTCGGCAGGAACGAACGTGGAGTGGCTCCGCGACGACCTCGGCATCATCGCCACTGCGGCCGAGAGCCACGCTGTGGCTGCTCAATGCGAGCACACCGACGGCGTCGTGTACGTACCAGCACTACTCGGCCTCGGCACGCCGCACTGGGACTACGGCGCCCGAGGCACGCTGCTCGGCATCACCCGTGGTACCGGTCGGGCCCACATCGTGCGCGCCGTACTCGAAGGCGTCGCCCACCGCGGCGCCGACCTGATCGAGGCGGCCGAGGCCG
>WLMZ01000065.1 GCA_009726095.1 Actinomycetota bacterium | reverse complement strand
GTTGTGATCGTGAGCGGCATGAGCGTGGTCGTGGGCCTCGTGATCATCGCCGTCGTGATCATGATCGTGATCGTGGCTGTGATCGTGGCCGAGGATGACATCGTTGTCGATGGCGGTGCCAGCGGGATCGACGATCTCGATGTGATGCAGCAACCAGTCGAGCGCCTTGCTCTTGCGCAGTTGCGCAGTGAGTTCGCTGACGGCATCGTTGCGCTCGTAGGCCTTGCGCACCTGTGCCGGCTTCTGGCGGACCTGCATCGCGATGCGCTCGTATTCGGTCTCGAGGTCGTCGTCGTTGACCGTGAGGTCCTCGGCAACGGCAATGGCCCGCAGTGCGAGATCGACCTTGACGGCCTTCTGCGACTGCACACGTAGGCCCTCGACGAAACTGTTGGCATCCTGGCCGGTGGCCGACAGCCACTGATCAATGGCGATTCCCTGACTCTGGAACTGCTCGACCGTGTTCTGCACGCGGGCCTGCAGGTCGCCCTGCACCATGGCCTCGGGCGGGTCGAGCTCGACGAGCTCGGCGAGCGACGACGTGGCCCGCTCGATGATCTGGCTCCGGGCCTGATTGAGTCGCGTCTCGCTGATGCGGTCGGCCAGGGCGCTGCGCCAACCGGCAACGGTGTCGTATTCGGCGATGTTGGCATCGACCCATTCGTCGTTGAGCTCGGGAAGGACCATCTCTTGCACCTTGGTGATGGTGACCGCAAAATCTGCAGGCTCCTCGGTGCCGTTGGGGGTGAGCGTGAACGACAACTCGTCGCCCGCCTTGGCACCCACGAGCTCGTCGTCAAAGCCGCCGGCCACCCAGCCCTTGCCGACCTCGTACAACCATTCCTCGGTGTTGAGCCCAACCACGGGCTCGCCCTCGCGGGTGCCCTGGAGATCGAGCGTGACCTGATCGCCGATGACAATCGGGCGATCGACATCAGCGAGGCTGCCCTGACGGCTGACTTCCTTCTTCACGGCTTCGTCGATGTCTTCATTGGCGGCCGTGATCGCAGGCACCTCGACCCGAAGGCCGCCGTAGCCGGGAATGGTGATCTCCGGGCGGATCTCGCACGTGGCGTCAAATGCAACAGGACCGGTTTCCTCGCCACCGGTGATCTCGACATCGGGTGTGGCGATGAGATCGACGTCGTGCTCGCGCACTGCCTGGGCAAGGTAGTTGGGGATGCCGTCGCGGAGCGCCTGCTCGCGCGCAGCGGCGATGCCGATACGTGCCTCAAGCACCTTGCGCGGCGCCTTGCCGGCCCGGAAGCCTGGCATACGCACCTCACGGGCGATCTTTTTGAATGCTGAGTCGATGTCGCGGTCGAATTCGGTTTCATCCACCGCAACCGACAGCTTGACTTTGTTCCCCTCGAGGGGTTCGAGCGTGCTTTTCACAGATCGCCAAGTGTATCGGCGCCGAAAGATGCAACGACTCCCCCTCTTCAGGCAGAATAGGAAGCGTGACGTTCTGGAAACCCCACGCCCTCGCCAAGCCACATGCCAATCAACTCGAGCTCCGTATGGGCGACCGTGTGACGGCCACCACCGATCTCCACCAGGTTCCTGCCGGCACGGCGGGCAAGGTCATCTTGGCCAACGGCTTCAACTGGCAGCGATATCGCGTGCTCTTCGCCAACGGCGAGGAACTGGGCGATCTCGACCGTCGCCACATCGCCCCAGCGGGCAAGACCGCCAAACGCCTCGAGAAGGCCGCCAAACGCCCCTGAGCGCGATCCGCCGGCGATGTTCGACCGGTTGATGTCCGTACCAACCAGCACCTGAGTTGATGGTGATCACCGCTCGTCGGAGCGGCGACCCTGGTTCATTTCGAGCCGGGCGGCGTACACGGCCACCTCGGTGCGACGGTGCATACCCATCTTTGCCAGCAGGTTCGAGACATAGTTCTTCACGGTCTTTTCGGCCAGGAACATCTGCTCGCCGATCTGGCGGTTGGTGAGTCCTTCACCGATGAGCTCCAAAAGGCGCCGTTCCTGCGGGCTCAGCCGACCGAGACGCTCGTCCTCGGGAACCGGGGACCGCAGCCGGGCCAGCACCTTGCCCGTCACCGCCGGGTCCAGCAGCGATTCGCCGCGCGACACCCGCAGCACAGCCGACACCAGTTCAGAACCGCGGATCTGCTTCAGCACGTACCCGGACGCTCCGGCCATGATGGCTTCGAACAGAGCGTCGTCGTCGCTGTACGACGTGAGCATCAGACAGCGGATGTGGGGGAACTCACTGCGGATCTCACGGCACACCTCGACGCCGTTGCCGTCAGGGACGCGCACGTCGAGTACGGCGACATCGGGTTGGCAGGCACCCACCCGGCCCAGCGTCTCTTGAGCGTTCGATGCCTCGCCGACCACTTCGATCTGGCCCGAGGTCTCCAGCAGCGCGCGCACGCCCTGTCGCACGACCTCATGATCATCGAGCAGAAATACACGCACCTTGCCATCCATCGCACCATTTGATCACGGCACGTGGGGTGCGACTAGGGACCTTGGTCATCTGATCGACCCGGCGTCCTTTGAGCTAGCGTTGCCAGATGGAGCCAATCGCGCTGACCGAGAAGTTGGCTCGCGCCGTCATCGAGCAGTCCCCCGACGGACTGGTGATCTGTGATCAACACGGCGTGATCACCTACGTCAACGACGAGCTCAGCTCGATGTCGGGGTACGGTGCCAACGAGTTGATCGGACAGCGGGTCGAAGTCCTCGTCCCGCTCGACGCCACAGCGCGGCATCCGGACCTGCGCGGCGAATTCCTGCAAACGAACGCCTCGCGCCCAATGGGTCCATCGGGCGATGTTCGCCTGAGGCACCGCGATGGCACCGAGTTGGCGGTAGCTGTCGCGTTGAGCACGATCCACGACGCCTCGGGCCGATCGGTCGTAGCGAGTGTTCGCGATATCTCCGAACGCATGGATCAGGAGCGACGCCTCCAGATCTCCAATGAGGCGCTTGCCCTGGCCGCCGAGCGCGAGCGCATCGCCCGCGACCTGCACGACACCGTATTACAGCACCTGTTCGCACTCGGCCTCGAGATGCAATCGCTCGAGATGATCGTCGACAACTCCTTGACCGCCCGCGTCACCTCGGCAGTCGATCAGATCGACCATGCGATCCGCGAGATCCGTACCACCGTGTTCACACTCGGTTCGGCGCAACGCCACGGCTCGTTCGGCCAAGAGATCCAAGACATCGTGCGCCAGGCAACGCGGGTGCTCGGTTTCTCACCCCGGCTGGTCATTGATGGCGCTGCCGAGTTGCTGGTGCCGTTGGCCGTGCGCGTCGAGTTGTTCGCTGCGCTACGCGAAGCCCTGGGCAACGTGGCCCGCCACGCTCACGCCACCGAGGCACTGGTGGAGATTCGCGTCGAGCAGGACCTGATGGTCACGGTTGACGACAATGGTGTGGGCATCGCCGACAACTCGCTGGGGAAGGGCAACGGCCTGGGCAACCTGGCAGCCCGAGCCACGGGACTCGGCGGCACGTTCGATATTCGCGCACGAGCGACCGGCGGGACGCGGCTCTCGTGGTGCGTCCCGGTCTAGGTCACGGGACTCGCCGGTTGTCGCCCGGGTCAGAACTTGGGACTTTAGTCCCACAGCCCTGAGGCTGCAGGCCCTTCGGGCCGCCCCATGCTGGGATCAGACTGGCCGCTATGAACAACGACGAACGATCTGTACTTGCTGTCGGCGGTTTCGGACTCGGGGTGGTGGCGCTCGCGTTTGCAGGTTTTGCCATTTCGCGTTCGGGGAACACCTCGACCGCAGCAGCGCCCGGTGCCCCAGCAGCGGTGTCGACCACCATCGACTTCACCCTCACCGAGTTCGCGATCACGCCGAACATGCTTGAGGTCCCGCCAGGGAACGTGACCATCCAGGTACACAACGGTGGCCTCGCCGTGCACAACCTGGCCATCGCTTCACGCAATCTCACAACACGCGACCTGCAGCCCGGCGAGACCCAGACGCTGGAACTCAAGAACGCCACCGTGGGCGATCTGCCCATTCAGTGCAACATCCCGGGCCACGCAGCGTCTGGCATGACCGGCATGATTCACGTCGTGGCCGGCGCCGGGGCCACCACCGACACCGCCGTCACGCCGACATCCATGTCGTACCAGCAAATGGACAAAGCGATGACCGAGCGGGCGCTGCGCTTCGTCAACGAACCGAAGAGCACCTTTGGCGGCACCCGCCTAGAGCCGATCATCCTCGCCGACGGCACCAAGGAGTTCGACCTCACCGCCAAGATCGTCGATTGGGAAGTCGAGCCAGGCAAGATCGTGAAGGCATGGACCTACAACGGCATGGTTCCCGGCCCGGAGATCAAGGTCAACGTCGGCGACAAGGTCAAGGTCGTCCTGAAGAATGAGCTTCCGGAATCGACCGACATTCACTTCCACGGCATCCGCGTGCCCAACGCGATGGATGGCGTCGATCCGTTCACCCAGGATCCGGTGGAGCCGGGCAAGTCGTTCACCTACGAGTTCACCGCGCTCGAGGCATCGGTGGGCATGTACCACTCGCACCACGACGCGCAGCAGCAGATCCCCAACGGTCTGGCCGGCGCCTTCTTGATCGGCGACATGCCCATCCCCGCTTCACTGGCCTCGAAGGGCATCACCAAGGTCGACCAGTACGTGAACATGATGCTCAACGACGCCGGCACCATCGGACTTGCGCTCAACGGCAAGAGCTTCCCCGCCACCGAGCCATACACCGCCAAGGTCGGTGAGACCATGCAGGTCACCTACTTCAACGAAGGCCTCATGGCCCACCCGATGCACATGCATCAGCCGGTGGGTTGGGTCATTGCCAAAGATGGCGTACCCCTGGCCGAGCCGATGGCCGAGGACACCATTCTTGTCGCCCCAGGCGAGCGGTACACGGTGCTGTACCACTTCGTTGATCCAGGCGTGTGGGCGTGGCACTGCCACATCCTCAACCATGCCGAGGGCCCGCAGGGCATGTTCGGAATGGTGACGGCGGTCATCGTCAAATAGATCGTTGATCCCGGGCGGCTGCGATCGCGCCGACCACACGAAGGCTTCGCATGCGGCCGGTCTGCTCTGGCAGGCTGGCCGCATGACGTTTTCCTCACTGCGCCACCGCTTTCCCGGAGTCCGCGATGGCTGGGCCCGCTTCGATGGACCTGCTGGCACCCAGATGGTCGATGTGGCCATCCAGGCCACCACGGAGTGGATGTCCAGCGGGCTGAACGCTGCCGCGGGCGGACCGTTCGATGCCGCCGAGGCGTGTGCTGCCCTGCTCGAACGGACTCGCGCCACCGTGGGTCAACTGCTGGGTGCCGATCCCACGGGCATCAGCTTCGGGGCGAACATGACCACCATCACGTTTGCGCTCACCCGGGCCATCGCCGCCACGCTGCGGCCCGGTGATCGCATCGTGGGCACCAAGTTGGACCACGACGCCAATGTCACGCCGTGGCGCCTGGCCTGCCAGCAGGCCGGCGCCGAACACGTGCTGGCGCCCTTCGATCCCGTGACCGGCACCTTGCCCGTCCAGAACGTGATCGATCTCATCGACGAACGCACGAAATGGGTTGCGCTCGCCGGTGCCTCGAATCTCCTGGGCACCGTGCCCGACCACGCACCGATCATCGAGGCCGCCCACGCTGTCGGCGCACGCGTCTACATCGACGCGGTTGCGTGGGCGCCGCACAAAGCGATCGACATCGCCGCACTGGGCTGCGACGCGCTGGTGACCTCGCCCTACAAGTGGTACGGGCCGCACACCGGCGTGCTGTACATGCAACCCGAACTCCTCGACTCGCTGCCCCTGTTCCACGTGCGACCCGCAGCACCATCGGGCCCGCGCCGCGCCGAGAATGGCATGCCCAACTTCGAGGGCATCGCCGGCATCGATGCTGCAGCCAGGTTCCTGCTGGAGGAAGGTCTACCCCAGATCGAGGCGTACGAGGACAGCGTGTTCGAGCCGTTGCTCAGCGGCCTGCAATCGATCAACGGCGTTTGCGTGTGGGGCCCAGCAGGCATGCAGGGCCGCACGCCGACAGCCGCATTCACCATTGCCGGCATCTCCCCCGCCGACGCGTCAGTAGCCCTCGCCGCCGAGAAGATCGCTGTATGGGACGGCCACAACTATGCGCTCGACGTGGTCGATCAGTTGGGTTTGACGGAGTCGGGCGGCGTCATCCGCGCCGGTATCGCCCGCTACATCGAACACGCCGATGTCCAGCGACTCCTCGTCGCTGTCGAGCGCTTGGCCGCCACCGGCCGATAAGGTTGAGGCGTTACGGAATGTGGCGCAGCTTGGTAGCGCACCTGCTTTGGGAGCAGGGGGTCGGAGGTTCAAATCCTCTCATTCCGACCAATATCACCCCTGGCTGCGTCGTGTCGCAGAGCGGCCGACGCTGCTGAACTCAGCGAACGGTGAAGCGCTTCTTCGATGTCGCGGTACCACCGGGCGTCGTGACGGTGATCTTGCCGCTCGTTGCACCCGAGGGTACGACGACGGTGATCTTGGTGGATGACACCACGGTGAAAGCCGCGGCTGCCACACCGTTGAACTTCACTGCGCTCGCACCGCTGAACCCACTGCCGGCGATGGTGACCAGCGCTCCGGCCGCACCCGACAATGGGGTGAAACTGGAGATCACGGGCACGGGAATCGTGACGGTGAACTGGCCGGTGCTGATGGCGATACCACCGGCGGTGGTCACGCTCAACGCCCCCTTGGACGCTCCGGCTGGCACGATCGCAGTGATCCTGGTAGCTGACGTCACCGTGAACACCGTGGCCGCGGTGCCGTTGAACCTCACCTCGGTGGCGCCGGTGAAGTTGGTGCCGGTGATCGTCACCGAGGTACCAACGGGACCCGACGTCGGGCTGAACCGGGTGATCGTGGGCGCCGGCACCACCGTGAACCTCATCGAACTGGTCGCGGTTCCCCCCGGCGTGGTGACACTGACCGTGCCCGTAGTGGCGCCGGTGGGCACGGTGGCAGAGATCGACGTGGCCGAGAGCACGGTGAACGCCGTAGCCGCCTTGCCGTTGAACTTCACTGCGGTAGCACCGATGAAACCCGACCCGTTGATGGTCACCGACGTTCCCACCCCACCCAGGAGCGGGTTGAGGGAGACGATCGTGGGCAACGGGAACACGACGTTGATGGCCCGCGTGGCCATCGTGGCTCCACCGTCGTCGTCGGTGGCGGTCACGCTGACGGTGAACGGTCCCGACTGGATATACGTGTGGCTGGACGTGCACTCACCCGAGGCGACCGTGCCGGTGTTCGAGCCACCGTCGCCCCAGGTGACGCTGCACGTCAGTGAGTCGTTGCTGCCCACATCGCCAACCGTTGCCGACATCGCCATACTCGAGTTCGCCAGAACGGTCGCGTTCGGGGCGGGCGCGGTGACGACGTTCGTGGGGACAACATTGTCGATCGTCAACGCGCCGTCGTCGCTGACCAGGGCCTGACCGTCGTCGACAGAGAGGGTCGCGGTGAAGTTGGCGTTGTCATTGCACGTGACCGTGGTGCTGAGCGCCGCAGGGTCGGCGACGACACAGGCGGTACCGGCCTTGTCGCCAGAGATGGGCACGATCGTCCACTCGGTGGTGAGCGGATCGCTGTCAGCATCGCTGGCGGATCCGGCGAGGGCGACAGGGGTACCTTCGGTCCCGGTATATGGCCCACCCGCTCCGGCCGTCGGCGGAGTATTGGGTACTACGGCGGGTATGACGTCCGCCAGAATGGCACCCGCAGCGCTATCGCCAGCGTCGTCGGTACCGGTGACGGACACGACCTGCGATCCGGTGCCGCTGTAGGTGTGCGAGCCGGTACACGTGCCGCCCGACATCGCGCCGGATTCGCTCACACCGTCACCCCACGAGATCTCGCAGCTGACCACGTCGTTGATACCCGGATCGGTGATGGTGGCCGAGAGGTCCACTGGTGTTGCGATGTCGAGCTGTGCCCCAGCGGCAGGGGTGTCGATCGTGACCGAGGGCGGCGCGTTGTGCACGAAGAAGTCGACGTCTGTGTCGTACGACGAGCCGCCCTCGCTGTCCCAACCATCGACGCGGGCCACGTACTCGCCCTCATTCGGACAGATGGCAGTGGCCACGGCGATGGAGCCATCCGGGTTCATGGCCGTCGGAACCGACGGCGTGATGTCACACGTACCGGTGGTGCCGTTGATGCCATGCACGGTCCAAGAGGTGCTGACCGTATCGGGGCTGGCGGTCCAGCCGAGCGCCGCAGCGTCCAGCTGGATGGGCGTACCCTCGTTACCGGTGAACGGCGGCGCACTATTCGATGCGCCGATGCCGCCCGAACCGGTCGGCGGCGGGGTGACGGTCGAGGTGCAACTCGGGTCGTTCATATCGACGAGCGTGTCGTCGTCGTTGTCGACGCCGTCATTGCACGATTCAGGCTTTGTCGTGCTGAGGCTGCCTGCCTTGATCATGACGACCGAGTCGAGGATCTGATCGCTGGTGTCGGCGATGGCCAGCTTCATGTGGTTGGTCTGACCGGCGTTGACGGGGGCCGAGCAGATCAGCTCGACGCTCAAGCCGTCGGATTCGATGTTGATCGGATTCGCCGGGGGCGACGAGAACGAGTTGTCTCGGAACAGGTTCGGGTTCACGACGCTGTTGATCGTGTCGATGCTGACGGCGGCACCGCCCGAGATGGTGGCGCAGTTGGTGCCGTTGACGTAGAACGCAAACACATCGTTGAACAGGTTCACCCATTCGAGGTACTCGTCCGAGCCGAATGTGTAGGTGAAGTACACCTGGCTCGCGCTTGGCACGAAATCAAACTCCAACGAGGCCGCGTCGAACGTGACCGGGTTCACGGTCTGGGTGTTCTGAATCAGGGCATTCAGGTCAGCGTCGGCCGGGCCGGCCATGTCGCCGGTGATGCCGTCTGACTTGTTCGGACCCACGACATCGGCGATGTTGCCGCTGGACAGGATGATGCCGTCGTTGAACGAAACCACGGCTGGGTCGACCACGTGGATGGCGCCCGCTTGAGCGAGAGCGCCCGAGTACGTCACGTTCGACACGGTGACGCCACCGCCCACCAAGGCGGCAGCCAGGGCTGTCGGGCTGATCCCGACGGCGCTGAGATCGGTCGTGGTGATTCCATTGCCGACCAGAGCCGCCGCCGCCGCCGCTGCTGGCGCAGTTGCGGGGGGAAGTACCACCATCCCAAGGGCGGTGGCGGCGATCACCGCCACTGCTGACGAGAGCCTTCGTGGGGTTCGGCCTTCATGCCTTGCGGTCATGATTCTCCCTTCGGGCTCACGATTTGAGCCGATGCGCTCCACGCATCGTAAGGAGATTGGACTCTGCGGGATTAGGGGCCAAAGTCCCGACAACGCCGGCTGTCCAGCGACAGATGTCACATGGCTGCTGTTCCGCAACCACGTCCTGCACGGCAGCTACTCGTCATCGTGTTCGCCATGGGCCGGCACACTCGGAGGGGTCAGCGGGACGTACACCGGGGCGCGATCATGCACAGCTCACATGTCCGACGCCCAAGCAGCAGCCAGCGTCAGGCCGGCCGGAGCACCTTGGTGTACACCTTGCGGATGGTCTCCTCGATGATCCAGTAGCCCACGAAGCCCTCAGGCGTGAGCAGCACCGAACCGGCCTGCAACGTGAAGATATGACCGTTGGTGGCGTGCATGGTGGCACGGCCGGACAGGATCATCATCACCTCGTCGTAGCCGTCACGTGAGATACCGAAGCTGCCGGGCGTGCATTCCCACACGCCGGTCTCCAGACCGTTGTGCTCCCACATGATGTGCAGCGAGTCCTTTGGCTCACCCGCACGCGGGTTGGCCCTGGGGTTCGGCGTGCCGAGGTCGAGCGTGTACGCGTTCGACAGGAATGCCGGCGGCGCCGACTCGCCTGCGCGGGTGTCGATGACATACATCTCGCGCGAGGCCTGGTGCACCGTGGTGGTGGACGCCCAGTTGCGGGGCTTCACCCACGAGCTTCCCGGCACCACATCGAACGCGCCACCGTCATGCGCAACGCTGTAGCGCCCGGCTGCGCTGAAGATCATTTCGTCGACACCAGCACCGCTGTCGCTGTATGTACCCGGCGCACGCTCGCGCACGCCGATGCGCGCCACGCCGTCATCGAGGAACGACCACTCGCCGATGGAGCCGACGGTTGCGTTTGCGGGAGCGGTGAGGATGTCAGGCACGTACATGTTCCCCAGTCTGGCGGGCGCGCCGGGGCTACGTCGCAATCGGCCGATCAGCGGACGGCGAGCGCCACCCGCAGTGCAGTTTCGAATCCGCTGACATCGCCGGCCAACGACTCGAGTGCATCACCACCCAGCAGGATCACGTCTCCCCCTGCGGCGTGACCCACCACGCATGGCAGCTTCCCGGCCGTCAGTTGCCCGAGCGCCAGCGACAGCTGATCTCGGTGCAGGTACTCGATTGGTAAACCGAACTGGTCGGCGCATGCCGTGAACGACCGGCGCCTGCCGAACTTGTGGTGGGTGATGTCGCACAGGGCGCAATGCGCAACGCCGATCCACGATCCGAGCCAGTACTTCAGCTCGCCCACCAGCGAGCCATCGGCGTCATAGATGAAGGTGAGGCGTTCAATGGACATGGTGGCTGACTGTAGACACCGCTAGCCTGTCGGGACACGCGGGTGTAGCTCAATGGTAGAGTTCCAGCCTTCCAAGCTGGCCATGCGGGTTCGATTCCCGTCACCCGCTCCAGAGATCGTGCCAGCTCACGGCCTATTTACCCTGTCCTTTTAGGGTCCGATGGCAGTGCTCGCGCCCCGTTCGCGCCCCAGTCGCGCCCCAGTTGAGCGGTCGTCAATGGTGGCGAATGGTGCCCACGGGTGCTCGAATCCGAGGATCCGAGCTGGTCACATTCGTATCGCCGCTGGTCACCGGGGTTGACCGAATCGGCGACCTGTACGCCGAGTTCGAGCGACAGATCCACCACCGCGACAACCTCGACTTCAATATCACCGCCGTACTCGAACACGTCGGACTCAAACCAGGATTCGCCGACGCTCTCGACGGCGCTGGGTTTCGTCGATCATTGGACTGCGTCGATTGGATTGGCCACGTGAAGGCCGGACGCGCTAGCTGCCATGCACAAGCGGCGGTCCGCGCTGCTGAACACGTCAGCTCCGACGAGCTGCGCGGCGGCGAGATGGACGGCGTCGTAACCACGCAGATGACGCGAAGCAGCGAGGTCACCGGCCAGACGCATCAGGACCTCATCGATCTCCACAACCGACAATTGTGACCAAAGAACATCGAGCCCGATCACTGCCTTGCCAAGCACGGCGGCGGAGATCCGTCCCTGTCGACGCGCAGCAGCCAGGGCTGCCCGAGCCTCGACGTGGCCAATCCTCACCGCAACGAGGACGTCTGGTTCATCCCAGATCCGTCCAGCCTCCGTGGTGCCGACCTCATCGATGAGCAGTTTGATCAGGGTGGAAGTGTCGACGTAGGTGATCATCCGCGCTGCTCAGCCACCAAGTCGCTCACCGGTCCGTCTGATACAAGCGGCACGGGGCGTTGACGCACTTTCGATGTCGGCACACGAACGAGACCGGCCTCGATCAACGCTCCGAGCTTGTCCCTCGGGACAACATCGATGCCACTCAGGCGCGCGATCGGACGGCCGCGGTCGGTCACGACGACTTCGATGCCGGCCTCGACCTGACCGAGGTAGCGACTCAGGTTGTTCTTCAGGTCGCGAACCCCGACTTCAATTCGCGTTGAGGTAGCTACTTTCATAGCCATCAGAGTAGCTACTTACGGCAGTGTTGTCACCCGCCAACACCACATCAGCGATCGGCTCCCCGTTCGCGCCCCAGTCGCGCCCCAGTTGGTGGTCGTCACTGGCGGTGAGCGGTGTCCAGCGGGTGCTCAAATCCGGCCATTGAGCTGGACATTTTCGTATTGTCGCTGGTCACGGGGTTGGGTGGGGCCAAACTTCCAAGCTGGCCTTGCGGGTTCGATTCCCGTCACCCGCTCCACGTATCATGTCGGTTCACCGCATATGTGTTGCTGCTCCCCGGCGGCGGGAGGACCAAACTGATGAGCGGCACAACGCGTCGACAGCTGATCATCTCCGGCGGATGGGCGCATCCCTTCGAGCGCACGACCCCGTTCCTCGCCGACGTGTTGCGCCCAGCCGGATTCGAGTCCGTCATCGCCGACGACCTCGACGAGGCAGCCGCTGCGCTCGCTGACGGCCAGTTCGATCTCATCACCGTCTACGCATGCTGGTTCGGCATGTCAGACAAGCGCTACGACGCTGTGCGGTCCGAATGGGCGCGTACATCGTCGGCTGAACTCCGTGATGGCATTGCAGCACACCTCGACGCCGGACGCGGCGTCCTCGCGCTGCATACTGCGCCGATCTGCTTCGACGATTGGGACAAGTGGCCCGGCATCGTCGGCGGCGGCTGGAACTGGCAACGGTCCTGGCACCCGCAACCCGCGGAGATGTCCGTCGAGCCCGACGGCGACCACCCGATTGTCCATGGCATCCACCCGTTCAATGTGGTCGACGAGCGTTACACCGACCTCGATGTCTCGCCCGACGTCGATGTCATTGCCTGGACCGTCGCCGACGATCGGCAGGCAGCGATCTGGACACACAGTGTTGGCGCTGCTCGAGTCGTGTATGACTCGCTCGGGCACGACGAACGGTCGCTCGGGCACACCGATCATGTGACCGTGCTGCGCCGCTGCGCGCTCTGGGCGGCGGGCGCCACCGACGCCGAGGTCACCGCCTCGCGGTGACGAATTATTCCCACCGAGCAGGAGAAATATGTCGCCCGACGCTGTCACCCTGGAGCACCGTGTTGCCCGCATCGAAGCGCGCAATGCCATCATCGATCTACTGACCGAGTACACGATCCTGGTCGATCACTACGACATCGACGGCGTGGCGGCGCTGTTCACCCCCGACTGTGTCACCGACTACGGCCCGGGTCGCGGTGGCCTGGTGATCGGACGCGACAATGTCCGCAACCGCATTCGCCGCGGACAATCAGAGTTCCGGTTGACCCATCATCAGCATGGTCAGATGAAGATCACCATCGCCGATGGGGGCACAGCAGAAGCACTCAGCTACCTCACCGCGTGGCACGAGCGCTGGGATGGATCACGCGAGCGGGTGTTCGTGCGCTACCTCGACCGGCTGACCGAGACTGACGACGGCTGGCGCATTGCCGAACGCAAGGTCGTCGCATCCGGCGTCGAGGGCTTCGACGGTGTCGAGTGGGTGTGGGTCGAGCGGCAGTTGCCGCCCGACCACGCAACCACTTAGCAGACGGCATCCGCCACAGCGCTCGCAACGACGCGAAGACGTTCGACGTCATAGGGCGCCTTGAGATAGAGAATGACATGGTTGCATCCAGCAGCGGCCAGCTCGCGCGCCGTTGCAGCGGCCGAGACCGGCTCAAGCGGCTCGAACAGGTGCACCGACACCTCGATCTCGGCCGGGTCGCGACCGACATCTGCGCAGTGCTGGTGCAGGATCTCCAGCTTCGCCTTCAGCTCATCACCGGTACGACCCGGGAAGTTCCACTGGTCGGCATACTTCGCCGCAATCAGGAGTGTGCGCTTTTCTCCACCACCGCCGATCACCAACGGTGGCCGCGGCTTCTGGATGGGCTTGGGCTCACAGAACGCATCCGTGAGTTGGTAGTGCACACCGGCGAAGTTCGACACGGGCTTGGTGAGCAGGGAGTCGATGACCTGACAGGCCTCGTCCAAGGCGTCCATCCGCTTGCCCAGTGGTGGGAAGTTCATTCCATATGCCTCGTGCTCGGCAGCGTTCCACGCTGCGCCGAGCCCGATCTCCAAGCGACCCTTCGACACCACATCGATCGTGGCGCACATCTTCGCCAACAGCGCCGGATGACGGTAGGTGTTACCCGACACCATCAATCCAAGGCGGAGCCGATTCGTGACGCCGGCAAGGTAGGCGAGCGCCGTCCAACCTTCAAAGCATGGCCCGGCGGGGTCATCCGTCATGATCGGGTAAAAGTGGTCGAAGAGCCACCCACCGTCGAGTTCGGGGATCTCGTCGGCGGCCCGCCAGATTGCTTCGATCGGCGCCCACTCCGAATCCTGCGGCATTGTCTTGAACGTGATCCTCACGATGGTTCCCCCTGCTCGTTGCCCGTGCTCGTTGCCCGTGCTCGTTGTCCGTGCTGAGGCCTCAATATAGCAGTGCGTCGTCAGCTGTCTAGCTACGACAACCACGGCCCTGTTATGCTGCGCGCTGATCGCTCGGCAGGGACCGGACGCGTGAAGGATGGGGATCCACAGATGAATGAACGAGTCACTCGCGAGACCAACCCGTTGTTGGGAAGCAAGAACAAGCTCAAGCTCGGGGTGTTCGGCGTCAACGTGAGCAGTGGCTGCACGATGACCGATCTTCCGAACACACTCAAGGCTGAATGGTCAGAGTCGGTCGCCATTGCGCAGGCTGCTGAGAGGGCCGGGATCGAAGCAATCATTCCTGTCGCCCGCTGGAAGGGAATGGGCGGAAAGGTCAACTTCAACCACCGCAACTTCGACCCATTCACATGGGCTGCCGGGCTGTCGGCCGTCACGTCCAAGATCGGTATCTTCGCCACGTTCCACGTACCAACGGTGCACCCGGTCCGCGCCGCCAAGGAAGTTGCCACCATCGATCACATCTCAGGTGGTCGGTTCTGCCTCAACCTCGTTGCCGGCTGGAACGACAAGGAAATCGCCATGTTCGGAGCCGAGCAGCTCCCGCACGACGAGCGTTACGAGCTCGCCGACGAGTGGATCACCCTCTGCAAGGAGCTGTGGACCCGCGATCAGGAGTTCGACTTCGACGGCGAGTACTTCAAGGTGCCCGGCGCATACTCGGCGCCGCAACCGCTGCAGAGCCAGTACCCAGTACTGATGAGCGCAGGCAACAGCGAGCGCGGCCAGCACTTCGCGGCGAAGCACACCGACCTCAACTTCGTGGTCGCACCCGACATCCCCACGGCTGGCGAGATCGCCAAGAACGTCAAGGCGCTCGCCCGCGACACGTACGGCCGTGACATCCAGGTCTTCGGTCAGGGCTACATCGTGTGCCGCGACACCGAAGAAGAAGCCATTGCCTACCGTGATCACTACGTGAACGAAATGGGCGATTGGGAAGGCGTGGGCAACCTGCTCGACGTGCTCGTGCCCAACTCACAGAGTGCGCTCGGCGACGGCTGGCGCGGCATGGCCTCCAACCTCATCGCCGGCTACGGCGCATTGCCGCTCGTGGGTACTCCTGAGCAAGTGGTGGCCGGTATGCAGGCCTTCTCCGATGCCGGCCTCGACGGCATCAGCATCAGCTGGGTCGATTACCTCGGTGGCGTCGAGCAGTACGACAAAGTCCTGCGCCCGATGCTCATCGATGCAGGCCTGCGCGAGTCGTAACAATCCGCTGCTCGGCCAGGCCGGCTACGAGGTGTAGCCGGCCTGGGCGAGCGAACGCTACGAGGTGTAGCCGGCCTGCGCCAACGCGCGAACGGTCAGCACCCGGGCGAGGTGCTCGCGGTACTCACGCGTTGCGTTGGCATCGTTCCATGCCTCGGTGCCCTCGACAACGGCGTCCGCAATCACCGATGTCGGTGAGCCAGCCGCGAGCGCTGCGCTGGCCGCTGTTGCCAGATGTGGCGTCGAGCCCATGTTGACCAGGGCGATGCCCGGGTTCTGCCCGAGTTGCACGGCCACGGCAACGATTGCGTAGTCCATGGCCCGGCGGTTGAACTTCTGGTACGCCCAGCCATCACCGGTGCGCTTCGGGAAGCGAACTTCGGTGAGCAGTTCACCATCGCCGACAGCGGTCTCGAGGAAGTTGACGAAGAACTCCGCCGCAGGTACGACGCGGGTACCAGCGGCTCCGGTGATGACCATTGAGGCGCCGAGCGCAAGCGCAGCCGCCGGAAGGTCGGCTGCCGGGTCTCCGTGCACCAGCGAGCCACCGAGCGTGCCGCGGTTACGCACCTGCGGGTCGCCGACGTGGCCAGCGACGTGGGCCAGCAGGCCGAGGTGCTCGGCGAGCAACGCCGAACCCTCTACTTCGCGATGCCGGGTGAGTGCCCCCACCGCGACGTGGTCGCCGCGGTCTTCGATATAGGACAGTTCAGCAATGCGGGCGATGTCGATCAGTACAGCCGAGGAGACGAGTCGCAGTTTCATCATCGGCACCAACGAGTGGCCACCGGCGAGGAACTTCGCATCATCGTGTTCTGCGAACAGTGCGAGAGCATGCTCGACAGATGTTGCCTCGACGTAGTCAAACGAAACTGGGATCACGATCCTGCCCCCTGCATGCTGGGTGCCGACGAAACGGCATCGGAAGACTCAGGAACGACGCCATCGGGGTGCTCCGCAGCCCAACGAACCGAGTTCACGATCATCTGGTAGCCGGTGCAACGGCACAGGTTGCCCTCGAGCGCATGACGGATCTCGTGCTCTGTCGGATCGGGGTTCTCGCTGAGCAACGCCGTGCACGCCATGATCATGCCCGGCGTGCAGTAACCGCACTGCAGCCCGTGCTCTTGATGGAAGCCCTGCTGCACCGCGCTGAACGGCTCACCCGGGGCTGCAAGGCCTTCGATCGTGGTGATCTCGCACCCACGTGCCTGCACGGCCAGAACTGTGCACGACTTCACCGCTGCGCCGTCGAGGATGACGGTGCATGCCCCGCAGTTCGAGGTGTCGCAACCGACGTGCGTTCCCGTGAGGCGCAAGACGTCGCGTAGATAATGCACGAGCAGAACCCGCGGCTCCACTTCGTGTGTGCGGGGCTCACCATTGACTGTGACGGAAACTGGCACGGTACTCATTTGGCCTCCTCGAGGACTTTCCACACCGCGAGCGGCGTAACCGGCATGTCGAGATGCTGCACACCGAGGTGGCTGAGTGCATCGACGACTGCATTGACAACTGCTGGTGGCGTTCCGACCGAACCCGACTCACCGATCCCCTTGGCACCGAGACCATTGTTGGGCGTCGGCGTGTTGACCCGGCCGTCGGTGTACGACGGGAGCTCGGTTGCAGCGGGGATGAGATAGTCCATCAGCGTGCTGTTCTGGGGAAGACCGTTCTCGTCGTAGCTGATGCCTTCGTACAGCGCCTGGGCGATGCCCTGGGCGACGCCGCCGTGGACCTGACCCTCGGCAAGCAGCGGGTTGATCACCGTGCCGCAGTCGTCGACGAGGTACATGCCCGTGATCTCGATCTCACCGGTGCCACGGTCGATCTCGACCGTGCAGCAGTACGCACCCGAGGGGAAGCTGAAGTTGGGAACCTGTTGGAACACGGTGATGTCCAGCGATCCGGGTTCGGAGTCGGTGGGAATCTCCAACGGCCGGAAGCTCTTCCAGGCCACCTCGCTCCACGGCACGCTGTGGCTGGGAGTGCCGTTGACGGCGAAGCCATCTCCCTCGAGCACGATGTCGGCCGGGTCGGCCTCCAGGATGTGTGCAGCGATCACCTTTGCGCGCTCGACCACGCGCAGGCTTGCGGTCCTGACACCCTCACCACCAACTGCGGTGGCTCGTGAGCCCATGGTTCCGATGCCTTGCGGCACCGTGGCAGTGTCTCCGTGACGGACGCTGATCTTGTCAAACGGGATACCCAGCTCGCCTGCCGCGATTTGGGCGAACGTGGTGACGGTGCCCTGACCGTGTGGCGATGCACCGGTGTAGATGATGGCGCTGCCGTCGGGCTGCACGCGGATCTGCACCGACTCCCATGACCCCAGATGCCCGAAGCCCTCGAGCGACCCGGGAGGGCCGAACGCTGCGATCTCCAACCAACTGGAAAAACCGATGCCGATGAGCTTTTCGTCGGCGGTGCTCCGTCGACGGGCCTGCTCGGCCTTCAGTGCGTCGTAGTCGAACAAGGTGAGCAACTCGGTCATTGCCCCTGCGAAGTTACCGCTGTCATACACAGCCAACGGAGAATGCGTTGCGTAGGGGAACTCGTCGGCGGGAATGAAGTTGC
>WLMZ01000064.1 GCA_009726095.1 Actinomycetota bacterium | reverse complement strand
CATCCCAAGGGCCAGCGACGAAGGATCATCTACTGAAAGTGCGTGTCATTCCACTGAAATTCGCGTGTCACTCCACTGAAATCAGTGTGTCATTTCCACTGAAATCTCGGAGTCACTTGTCATCAGCTGCAGCCGCTGGTGCTGCCACAGCTGGGGCAGGCGTGGCATGAGCCGGCCCGCACCATCTGCACGCCGCACTGCATGCACATCGGGGCGTCGGACTGACGTACCCGGGGCACTCCCGCCGTTGGCGTGTTGTCGCTCTTGGGTGCTTCGGGGGCGAGACCGAGTTCCATCTGCGTGGCGAGGTCGCCGGCCGAGGGGATGCTCTTGGGATCGCTCACGATGTCGCTGCCCGTACGGGTCTCGATCGCGCTCTCGTACACGCCGGGCAGCGTGGGCTGCAGGCGCTCGTCGACCGAGAAGATGCCCAGCTCGGAGCGCTCGTCGTAGGTGAGATATTCCAGGCCGAGGCGACGGAACAGGTAGTCCATGATCGACGAAGCGAAGCGAATGTCGGGGTCGTCGGTCATGCCGGCGGGCTCGAAGCGCATGTTCGTGAAAGCCTCGACGAAGGCACGCAGCGGCACGCCGTACTGCAAGCCGTAGCTGATGCTCTTGGCGAAGGCGTCCATGATGCCGCTGAGCGTGGAGCCCTGCTTCGACACGGTGAGGAAGATCTCGCCGGGCTGACCATTGGGGTATTCGCCAATGGTGGCAAAGCCCTTGCAGTCGGCGACACGGAACTCGAACGTGCGGCCACGACGGCTGCGGGGCAGCTTCTGGCGGACCGGGCGATGCTCGATCCGTTCGACGATGCGCTCGATGGTCTGGGTGGCCGCTGCAGCTGCGGGATCAGCAGTGCCGCCGCTGAACATGCCGTCGGCGCCGATGGTGGCGTCGCCCTTCTTACCGGTGGACAGGGGCTGGGCGACCTTGCAGTTGTCGCGGTAGATGGCCACGGCCTTCAGCCCGAGCTGCCACGACAGCAGGTGCAGCGCCTCGATGTCTTCGATGCTGGCGTCCTCGGGCATGTTCACGGTCTTGGAGATGGCCCCCGACAGGAACGGTTGGGTGGCGCCCATCATGCGCACATGACCCTCGTAGTGGATGGTGTTGTCACCCATGCTGCAGGCGAACACTGCGATGTGCTCGGAGGAAATGTGCGGTGCGCCGAGGATGCTCTTTTCGACATCGATGTAGGCGGCGATCTCGTCGATCTGCTGGGGTGTGTAGCCCAGCTTGCGCAGCGCACGCGGAATGGTCTGGTTGATGATGCTCATGTTGCCGCCGCCGACGAGCTTCTTCATCTTGACTAGGCCGAGGTCGGGCTCGATGCCGGTGGTGTCGCAGTCCATCATCAATCCGATGGTGCCCGTGGGGGCCAGCACGCTGGCCTGACTGTTGCGCACGCCGTATTCCTCGCCGTCGCGAACCGCTGTTTCCCAGGCGGCCTGACCGGCGGCCACGAGTTCGCCCGGCACAGCGCCGACAGCTTCGATCTCGTAGCTGGCGTCGCGGTGCATGCGCAACACGTTGAGCATGTGCACCTCGTTGTCGGCAAATCCGGCAAAGGGACCCATCCGACTGGCGGTGCGGGCACTGGTGGCGTAGGCGTGGCCGGTCATGAGCGAGGTGAGCGACGCCGCCCACGCACGACCCTCGGGCGAGTCGTAGGGCAGGCCAAGCGCCATCAACAGTGCGCCGAGGTTGGCGTAGCCGATGCCCAACTGGCGGAACTGGCGGCTGGTCTCGCCGATGGACGGCGTGGGGTAATCGGCGCGGCCGACCAGAATCTCCTGGGCGGTGAAGATGGCCTCGATGGTGTGCTTGTAGGCATCGGTGTCGAAGGTGCCCTCTTCGTCGAGGTACTTCAACAGGTTGATCGACGCCAGGTTGCAGGCCGAGTTGTCGAGGTGCATGTACTCACTGCACGGGTTCGAGCCGTTGATGCGACCCGTTGCGTGTGCGGTGTGCCACTTGTTGATGGTGGTGTCGAATTGCAGTCCAGGATCGGCGCACTCCCACGACGCGGTGGCAATCTGACGCCACAGATCGCGTGCACGCACGGTCTTGATGACGCGGCCATCGATGACCGCCACCATGTTCCAGTCGGCGTCCTCGACGACGGCCTGCATGAAGTCGTCAGTGACGCGCACCGAGTTGTTGGCGTTCTGGTACTGAACGCTGAACGAATCAGCACCATCGAGATCCATGTCGAAACCGGCGTCGCGAAGCACGCGGGCCTTGGCTTCTTCCTTGCTCTTGCACCAGATGAACTCTTCGACGTCGGGGTGATCGATGTTGAGGATGACCATCTTGGCTGCGCGGCGTGTCTTGCCACCGCTTTTGATCGTGCCTGCCGATGCGTCGGCGCCGCGCATGAAGCTGACCGGCCCGCTGGCGGTGCCGCCGCCCTGGAGCAGCTCCTGGCTGGAGCGGATCTTGGACAGGTTGATGCCCGAGCCTGAGCCGCCCTTGAAGATGGTTCCTTCTTCGCGGTACCAGTTGAGGATGCCATCCATGGTGTCGTCGACCGAGAGGATGAAGCATGCGCTGGCCTGCTGCGGCACACCCTTCACGCCGATGTTGAACCACACCGGGCTGTTGAACGCGGCGCGCTGGGTCACGAGGATGAACTTGAGTTCGTTGCTGAAGTTCTCGGCCTCGGCGTCGTCGACGAAGTAGCCGCCTTCGATACCCCAGGTGGTGATGGTGTCGACCACACGGTCGATGACCTGACGAAGCGACTGCTCGCGCTCGGCGGTGCCGGGAGCACCCCGGAAGTACTTCTGGGCAACGATGTTGGTGGCGTTCAGCGACCAGCCGACGGGGAACTCGACGCCGAGTTGCTCGAAGGCAACGGTGCCGTCTTTCCAGTTGCTGATACGCGCATCGCGACGCTCCCAGGCGACCTGCTCATACGGATGCACACCCGGCGTGGTGAAGTGCCGGCTCAAGCCAATGGACAGTCGTTCTGGAGCCAAGGACATGTTGTGTTCCTGCTTTCTGCGGGTGCGTGTGCAACGAGGTTGCGGGGGCCAATGAGTTACGAAATCGGTCGTGTAGAGCGTGAGCGGCGGGCAACGTTGCTCGCCGACCACAAGATGTTGTGCCTGTTGCCCATGATCCCCCGATCGAGCCACAAGCAGTTGCAAGATTACAGCACTGTAGTTACACCGCTGTCAAGAACTACTTGTACATAGATATTTGTCTGCACGATCGATTCTTGCTTCGTGCTGGTTGGCGCCGAAATCGTCTCCCGGGCAGGGAGCGGGCGCAATTTGGCCGCGGTGCGAGGTCACAGGTTCAGGGCTCACGCCCTGAGTCGCACTACTGCTGAGGGTGAGATCAACTCGGCGCGCCTCCCATCCGCGCCTCGACACCGCAGCCGTCACGTCAAGCAGCGTACGCGTACATGCCTGTGGGGAGGAAGGGGTATAACCATGTGAATTTGCCGTGGATACCGTGTGGACACCGACGGATACCAAGTGAACGACAGATGTTGTCCACAGGGAGCACACGTCAAACGCTGACGACGACCGCCACCGGCTCGACGCTGACCGGGATACCGTTGAGCACCGAGGTACCCGACAGCGGATCGATCGCCTGATGGTCCGAGAGCACGTTCGAGTTCACTCCGGCGCGTTCGGCTGCCACCCGTAGGCGGGCTCCCTCCACGCCGTGACCCCACCCGTGCGGCAGGCTCACCACACCGGGGCGGATGTCGTCAGTGACCTCCACCGGCGCCTCGACGCTGCCGACACGACTCGTGATACGGGCGTACCCACCGTGCACAAGTCCCAGCTCAGCGGCATCATCGGGGTGAACATGCAACGTGCACCGAGGCTTACCCTTCACGAGGACCTCGATGTTGTGCATCCAGGAGTTGTTCGAGCGGAGATGCCGGCGGCCGACCAGCACGAGCGGCTGCTCGGCGAGGGTCTGCATCGCTACCGCCAGGCGCTCCACATCAGCCACCAACACGGGCGCGGCGAGCTCGATACGACCCGACGGTGTGCGCAGGATCTCCGGTAGTCGGGGCTCGAGCGCACCGAAGTCGACACCGTGGGGATGATCGATCAGCGTCTGCAAACTCACAGCCTGTGGATTGACGCCGAATTGATCCCCATAGGGGCCGGTGCGGAGCATGAAATCGAGCATTCGCTCCGGGCCACGGTGCCCGGTGGCGGCCAGCGCAGTGAGGATCTCATCAGCATCGCGGCCGTAGATGGGCGAGTTGCGATCTGACACAGCGTGACGGACCAAGCCAGAAATTGCCAATTCGTCAACAATCGCAGGGTCGGCATCAGGCCCCTGGCCCTGCAGCACCGCCGCCAAGGTGGCCAACACCTCCCACTCGTCGGGCTGGCCGGCGTCGAGCGGCAACGGGGCGGGGCTGTAGTTGGCCACGTTGCGCACTGCGAACTGCAACAGGAGCAGGTCGTAGTGACCCCGCTGCAACTGCGAAGGTGGGGGCAAGATGACATCGGCGTGGCGTGTGGTCTCGTTCAGGTACATGTCGACGCTCACCATGAACTCAAGCTGCGCCAGCGCCTCGTCGAGGCGGGTCGAGTTGGGAGTGGACAACACGGGATTGCCTGCCACGGTGATCATCGCGCGCAATTGCCCGGGCCCCGGCTCGGTCATCTCCTCGGCCATCGCTGCCGCCGGGTACTCCCCCATGATCTCGGGCAGGTTGCGCACGCGGGTGTGCCCACGACCGGTCTTGAAGCCCGAACCGGTGCCCGAGGCCCCACGCGTGCTGGCGCCGCCGGCCACCGGCAGGGTGAACATTGCCCCACCGGGACGATCGAGGTTGCCGGTCAGGATGTTGACGGCATCGATGAGCCATGACGCTGTGGTACCGAACTCTGTGGTGGTGGTGCCGATGCGCCCGTACACCGTGGCCGTGGGAGCCGCAGCGAGCTCGTGCGCAATGCGGCGCACGACGATGGGGTCGAGCCCGGTGGCCGGTGCAACCGCCTCCGGCGTGAACGGCGCGCTGAGCTCGCGCAGTTCCTCCATTCCGTTCAGGAGCGCTGCCACCTTCGGACCGGGGTCAGCGAGGCCATCGGTGAACAACACGTTGACGATCGACATCAGCAGCAACGCATCGGCCCCCGGACGAATGGCCAACCACTCATCGGCCTCCTCGACGGTGCGGCTGCGGCGCGGATCGACCACGACCAGCTTTCCACCACGGGCGCGGATTGCCTCGATGCGCCCGGGGAAGTCGGGCGCCGTGCACAGGCTGCCGTTCGATGCATAGGGGTTCGCCCCGAGGATCATCAAGTAGTCGGTGCGATCGAGATCGGGGATGGGCACGCTGACCGCTGTCCCGAACACGTAGGCGGCCGCCACCTGCCGGGGCATCTGGTCCACGGTGGATGCGCTGTAGCGGTGGCGGGTGCCGATGGATTGCAGCAGCACGCGGTTGAACATCATCGCCGACAGGCTGTGCGCTCCCGGATTGCCGAGATAGGTGGCGATCGACTCGCGTCCATGACGTTCGATCACACCGTTCAGCCCCTGCTCGACCACCTGCCAGGCTTCGGCCCACTCCACCTCCACGTGCACCCCGTTGCGCTTCACCAGGGGCTTACGCACCCGGTCAGGGTCGTCGTGCAACTGCTTGAGCGTCGAGCCCTTCGGGCAGATGAAGCCATGGCTGAACACGTCGTCGCGATCACCCCGGATACGCACCACCTGCGACCCTTTGATGGTCAGCTCGAGGCCGCATCCCGCCTCACAGAGCGGGCACGTCCGAAAGGCTGTGCGAGTGTCCGTGGCATCGACGGAGTTGGGGGACGCGTCAGCAATCGACGTGGTTTGGCTCATGGTGGCAGTATCGCGCTGTGCAGCGCCTCTACCCGTTACCCGCCGGACCCACCACTGCTGCAGAGTCCTACGGCGTCGCCCGGCCCTCGGGCCCGCAGGGACGGCCGTGGATCGCCACGTGCATGATCAGCAGCATCGACGGCTCCACCGTGCTCGCCGGCGTATCGGGCGGACTCTCGAGCAGCGCGGATCGCGACGTGTTGTTGACCTTGCGTCTCATCGCCGACATGGTCATCGTCGGTGCGGGCACCGTTCGTTCCGAGAGCTACGGCAAGCCGACCAAGGCCGGGCAACGAATCGGTGTGGTCAGCAACACGGGCAACGTGGACACCTCGACGTCATTGTTCACCAGTGGCGCCGGCTTTTTGATTTTGCCCGAGAACGCACCGCCGACCAGCGTGGAGTCGGTGCGCGCGGGCATCGACGAGGTCGACCTTGCTGCCGCCGTGCGCGCCCTGCCCGGCCGGCCCCGGTTCGTGCACGCCGAGGGCGGACCGTCACTGAACGGCACGCTCGCCAGCGCCGACCTGATCGATGAGATCAACCTCACCACCTCACCACAGGTCATCGGCGGCAGCGGCCCGCGACTCATGAGCAACGCACCCGACCTGATGCAGCCGTTCCGGCTGGTACATCTGCTCGAGGACAACGGCTTCATCTTCAGCCGCTACGTCCGCCAGTCAACCGGAATCGCGTAACCAAGCCGTGCGTTCAGGGTCGATCTGACTGCAGTTTCTGAAGCAGTTGCAGTTCCTGGGCGAAGTCGCGGGCGGCATCGAAGTTCTTGTACACACTGGCAAAGCGCAGGTACGCCACCTCGTCGAGTTCGCGCAGACGATCCAGGGCCGCCAGTCCAACGACCACGCTGGAGACCTCGTTGCCGCGCATGCGCGCTTCGTCCTCGACCGACTCGGACAGCGTCTCGATCTGCTCGGCGGTCACCGGGCGGCCCTTGCAGGCGGCCTGCACTCCAGCCATCAACTTGGATCGATCGAACAGTTGTCGGCCACCATGGGTCTTGACCACCATCAGCGGCAATTCTTCGAGACGTTCATAGGTGGTGAAGCGGTGACTGCAATTGGGGCACAACCGACGCCGCCGGACGGCACAACCCTCGTCGGCGACGCGCGAATCGATGACCTTGGTGTCATCGGCGTGGCAGGAGGGGCAGAACATGCCCCGTCAGGCTAGTCACGAATGACTACGGCAGCACCAGCACCTGTCCGGCGCGCAGCGTGGTGCCACCGTTCGCCGCCAGCAGGGTGTCGACATAGCTGCTGAGGCTGTGGCCGGCGTGAAACCGCTGGGCCAGATTCCACAACGTGTCGCCGGGCCGAACGACGTAGGTGAGCACGGCCGGTGCGCCAACCTGAACTGCGCCAACCGGAACTGCGCCAACCTGAACTGCGCCAACCTGGGCTGTGGCAACCTGGGCTGTGGCTGCTGCTGGGCGGATCATGGGAATGGAGGCAGGTACATTCCCATGATCCGCCACAACGGTGTGCACACCGAACGCCGCCACGGCAACGATGGCTACGATCAGCAGGCCCACCAGCAGACGACGACGCAGGTAGACCGACTGTGCGGGGCGCTGCGAACCGAAGCGGACCTCGATCTCGCCGAATCCTGACGGGAACAGTGTTGCGGTCATGGTGGGCTCCTGTGCGGTGTGCGGTGTGGCTGATTGGTTCCGTTCAACAAACGCCCGGCCGGACGTGGCGTACGATCGTGCGTTCGCCGAACAGACGTACGTAGTGTGCCACGAACGATTGTTCGATGTCAACATTCAATCGAACAAATGTTTCTAGAACAGATGTTTGACTTCGTCGTCGAACACTCGTACGCTGGCGCAATGAACGATGTCCACCTCACCGCAAGGCAACGTCAGATCCTCGATGTCATCGAGCAGAACATGCAAGACCGGGGCTATCCGCCATCGGTCCGAGAGATCGGTGAATCGGTCGGGCTCACCTCGCCCTCCACGGTGCACAGCCATCTGGCCACGCTCGAGCGTCTGGGCTATCTGCGCCGCGACCCCACCAAGCCGCGTGCGCTCGAGGTGCGCTTCGACCCCAACTCGGGGGTAGCCATGGAACGGCGGCCGGTCCGCCATATTCCCCTGGTGGGCGATGTTGCAGCAGGAACCGATGTCTTGGCCCAGCAAAATGTCGAAGAACTGCTGCCCATGCCCACCGACTTCACCGGCGACGGAGACCTGTTCATGCTCCGCGTGCGCGGTGACTCCATGATCGACGTCGGCATTCTCGATGGCGACTTCGTCGTCGTGCACCAGCAGGCCACAGCCAACAACGGCGACATCGTCATTGCCGGCATCCCCGGCGAAGAGGGCACGGTCAAGACCTATCAGCGCAAGGGCAGCACCATCACCCTGGTACCGGCCAACAGCCGTTTGAGCCCGATGGTGTTCCCCGCCGATCAGGTCGAGATCTTTGGTCGGGTCGTCACCGTGATGCGCCGGCTGTAGGCCCGCCCGCACCAGCCGGCCCTACCCCGACGGGTGCGGCGGCTCCCATGTGGGTGCAGGCAACCCGGTACCCGGTTGCCCGATGCCCGGCTGAACGGGTGCAGGCGGATACACCACCGGCGCCCACGCCGGCGGTGGGGCCGCAGCCGCACCATACGCGCCACCTCCACCATCCGCCGGTGGCGCAGCCCGACGACGCAGCCCAAGCACTGCAACTACCCCGGCAATGCTCAGCCCGGCAATCGCCACCACCAGCCCGATCAGGCGCAACTGGTCGCGGTTCGACTTCGGGTCTCTCCCCACCGAGATGACGAAATCGGTGTCCTCGCTCGAGACGCTGAGGACATAGCTGCCCGGTTCGGAGATGGTGAGCGAGCGCACCGACGTGCCGGAAAAGCCGCCAACGTCATAGCTGGCGTCGCTCGTGCGATCAAGGCTGACCGTGGCACCGTCAGCATCGACCAGGGTGAGTACGACCTCGGGCAGGGCCGAACCGCTGGGGCGCTCATAGGCGGTCTCGGTGTTCGGGCAATCGCCGCGTAGGGCGCCGATCCTGCCGGCGGTCTCCACGTAGAACGTGAACGTGCCGGTACCGGTGAAGTCGAACTCGGTGTCGCAACCAACCGGCGCACGCTGCAGGTGAACCACTGCACCGCTGTATTGCGATGCGGCCCGCATCATGATCACAGCACCGGCACCCAGGGCGCCGATGAGCAGCACCAGAGCCACCATCAGCAGGTCGCGACGTCGAGGCGCCAGCGGCGCAGACCCTGACGGCGCGGACCCCGACGGCGCAGCAGACATCAGCTCACTCCGAGCCGTCGCGCCACCAATTCGATTCGGTCCTCTGGCTGCACCACGGCAACACGTACGTTCTGGGCGCCACCGGCACCATAGAAATCCCCGGGGCTCACCAGAGCACCCGCGGCACCGGCCAGCCGCTCGGCGAACGCCCACCCGTCGTGTGCGTCGAACCAGAGGTAGAACCCACCAGCGGGCATGGGGATGTGCAGCCCCGACCATGCCGACAGCGTGGTGGCCAAGCGCTCGAGCCGCCACCGATACCGGTCGCGCTGCACCGCGACATGGTCATCGTCGGCCAACGCAACAGCGGCTGCGGCCTGCACCGGACCGGGCACGAGCATGCCGACATGCTTGCGGATCTCTTGCAGATACGTGACCAGCTCTGCGTCGCCGGCGTAGAAGCCGACGCGGAGGCCGGCCAGGTTCGATCGCTTCGACATGGAGTGCACGGCGATGACGCCCTGCAGCCCGCTTTCCAGGATGGTGCGCGGCGGGCCGTCCCACGTGAACTCGATGTAGCACTCGTCGCTGAAGACCGGTACGCCATTGGAACGGCCCCAGGCGGCTATGGCATCGAGGTCGTCGAGCGCTCCGGTGGGGTTGTTGGGGCTGTTCACCCACAACAACAGCGCGCGGGCGGCATCGGCAGGATCGATGGACGACAGGTCGAGGCGACCGTCGGCAGTGGACGCCACAGCCACGGCACGGCACCCGGAGAGCGTCGCGCTCATTTCGTAGGTGGGGTACGCCACGGCGGGAAACAGCACGGTGTCACGGCTGGGCGTGCGGAGCTTCAGCCACTGCGCCGTGGTGGCGACGAACTCCTTGGTGCCCACGCAAGCACCGATCTGGTCGACGGGCACGTCGACGCCGAAGCGACGCGACATCCATGACTGTGCCGCACGGCGCAGCGGTTCGGTACCGATGCTGGGCGGGTAGCCGCGCTCGGCATTCGACGATGCCAACGCAGCGATGACCGACGCCGGTGGGGCATCGCACGGCGTGCCAATAGAGAGGTCGACCAGACCACCCTCCATCGCCGCAGCGAGGGGCTTGAAACGATCGAGGCGATCGTACGGGTACGGGGGTGGAATGAATCCTGCGCTCATGGTGCCTCCATGGTGGCCGATCAGGCCTCGTGAACCACAAATTGATCGAGACGGCCCAGCGACGCACCGGCGAGGCGGGCGCGGATACGGATGCCAGCGGACTCGTGCGCGGTGGAAATGACCTCGCCCTCGCGGTGCACGGCGGCCACGATGTCGCCACGGTCGTAGGGCACCAGCAATTCGACCACCTTGGCGAGGGCGCGCAGGCGATCGGCGACGGTCTGCAGGAACTCGGCAATGCCCTCACCGGTAAACGCGCTGATGGACACCGAGCCCTCGTGCTGTTCGACGAGCCGTTTGGCATTGACGGCATCGAGATCGGTCTTGTTGAATGCCAACAACTCGGGAACATCGAGTGCATCGATCTCGCCGAGCACCTTGCGCACCGCAGCAATCTCACCCTCGGGATCTGGAGCGCTGGAATCGACCACGTGCACCAAGAAATCGGCGTCGCGCACCACTTCCAGCGTGCTCTTGAACGCCTGCACGAGACCATGGGGCAGACGGCGGATGAACCCAACCGTGTCGGTGAGCAGCACCGGCTCACCGCCGGGCAGCGCCAAGCGACGCGTGGTGGGGTCGAGCGTGGCGAACAGTCGGTCCTCCACCAGCACCCCCGCCTGGGTGAGCTGGTTGAGCAGGGTGGATTTGCCCGCATTGGTGTACCCGACGATGGTGACCGTGGCCAGGCCGCTCTTGCCGCGACCCTTGCGCTGCAGCTGGCGGGTCTGGCGCAGGTCGATGAGGTCTCGTTCGAGCTTGGTGATGCGACCCATGATGCGCCGGCGATCGACCTCGAGCTTGGTCTCGCCCGGACCACGGGTACCGATACCGGCACCCTGCTGCGACAAGTTGCCGGCGATGCCCCGACGCAGTCGTGGCAGTCGGTAGCGCAGCAGCGCAAGCTCAACCTGGGCCTTGCCCTCGAGCGTATGGGCGTTCTGGGCGAAGATGTCGAGAATGACCGCCGTACGGTCGATCGCGGTTCGGCCGAGGTTCTTCTCCAGGTTGTACTGCTGTGCCGGGGCCAACTCGTTGTCGAACACCACCGTGTCGGCGTCGACCGCCAGGCACAGCTCGCGCAGTTCGTCGACCTTGCCCTTGCCGATGAACCAAGTGTGATCGGGAGTGTCGCGGCGCTGCGTCATCCGTCCCACCTCATCGGCGCCGGCAGTGTCGATGAGCAACGAGAGTTCGTCGAGGCTGGCATCCATTTCTTCTTCGGTATGACCCTTCAGGATCACCCCGACGAGCACGATGCGTTCGCGCTTCGTGCGCTCGATGAGCGTTGCGCCAAGCGCTTCCTGATACGGAGTGGACATCGGTCTCCTCTCTACAGTTCGTTGCGCAGTGATAGCTGCACACGGGCGATGAACACCGCTGGACCCACCAGCGTGACGTGTCCCTGCTCGGGCTCGTTCAGGCGTACTGTGGCATCGCCACCGTCCATGTGCACGAGGATTTCGCCGTTGTCGGGCGTGGCGAGGCCCCACTGCGCCGCCGCCCAGGCGCTGGCGCAGGCCCCGGTACCACAGGCTTGGGTGATGCCGGCGCCGCGTTCGTGCACCCGCATGGTGATGGCGCTCGGCTCGGGGCCGGGCTCGATGATCTCGAGGTTCACCTGCGGCACCATCAAGCCGAGGCTGAGCAGATCGATGTCGGCCACGGCCTCGACACCGACCACCGTGTGCGGGTTGCCCAGGCCGAGGTGCCGAACGGGTCGGCCCGGATCGGCGCCGACAGCGGCCCATCCGTGAGGTTGATCGAGATCGGTGACGGCGCCCATACTGACGCTGGCCTGCACGGTGGCGGCGTCGATTGGGCGCACAGCAACCATGCGCACTCCCCCGTCGGTGCGCACCGTGTAGTCCACTGCACCGTCACGGGCCTGGGCCATGTGCGCCGCCTGCGCCAGACAGCGGATGCCGTTGCCGCTCATCTCGGCCCGACTGCCATCGGCATTGTGGAGCACCATCGCCAGTTCGTCACGACCGATGATGGTGAGCAACAGCAACCCATCGGCGCCGATACCGCGCTGGCGATCGCACCATTCGATGGCCAACGCTGCCCATGGCGCGTCGGGACCCATCTGCGATGTGTCGCAGACGAGGAAATCGTTGCCGAGTCCGTGGTGCTTGGTGAGATTGATCATGAGAGATGCTGCCGCACGATGGGAAGCACTTCGGCGACCGGGTCGGCGGTGATGTCAACCCACTGTACGCGAGGGTCACGACGGAACCACCGCTCCTGGCGAACCGCGAATTGGCGTGTACGCAGGATGATTTCGGTCACGGCGGCGTCGATCGTGCACGAGCCTTCCAGCACGGCGATCAACTCTCGGTAGCCCAGCGCCTGGCGCGCTGTGCGAGAGAGCCCGCCCGGACGGTCGAGCAGACCCTGCACCTCGGCAAGCAGTCCCTGATCCATCATCTGGCGCACGCGCTGCGCAATGCGTTCGGTCAGCAGGTCTCGCGGCCAACGCAGCCCGATCTGCACGGTGTCGATCGGCGGGTAGGCCGACGTGCCCGGCCCAAAGCTGCTGAACGGGCGACCGCTACCGAGGCAGACCTCGAGCGCACGTACGATGCGGCGCTGATTACCCGGCTCGATCTTCGCCGCGGCCGATGGGTCCAGCGCAGTCAACTGCCCGAACAGGGCGTCGATGTTGGTCTCGGCCTCGAGCCGCAGACGGATCTCGGGCCACTCCCCCGGCAGGGTGAGGTTGTCGATGACCGCCGTCAGGTACATCCCTGTGCCAGCCACCAACATCGCCGTGTGGCCGCGGCCAGCAATGTCGGATAGCGCTGTACGCGCACAGCGTTGGAACTCGGCCACGGTGAACACCTCGCCGGGTTCGACCAGATCGATGCAGTGATGGGGCACGGCGCGTTGATCGGCGGCGGTCGGCTTGGCTGTGCCGATGTCCATGTCCCGGTACACCTGCATTGCATCGACCGCAACGATCTCGACATCGCCACGCTCGATGGCGAACGCCATCGCCACATCGCTCTTGCCGCTCGCCGTCGGCCCGAGGATTGCAATCTGGCGCGTCAGCCCGCCACCACCGGGATACGAATCTTGTGGGCAGGCTCGGCAATGAAGTCGACCATGTCTCCCCCGAGGTGATGCGGCGCAGCAGTGGCGATCTGCACGGTCACGTACGACCCGGCGCGCAATGGCATGACCGAGGGGAAATGGACCAGCTTGTACTGGCGGGTGCGGCCGGTGGTGACGCCGGGGTTCTTCTTCGACGGTCCTTCGACCAACACCTCCTCGATACGCCCGATGCGATCGCGGTGCTTCATGAGCGCGCTGCGTTCGACCACCAACTTCAGACGGTCGAAGCGCTCGGCAGCAACGGCGGCATCGACGAAGTCGGCTTCCATCGTGGCGGCCTCGGTGCCGGGCCGCGGCGAGAAGATGAACGTGAACGCGAAGTCGTAGTCGGCCGCTGCAGCAACTTCGAGCGTGCGCACGAAATCGTCCTCGGTCTCGCCGGGAAAGCCGACGATGATGTCGGTGCTCACGGCGAGGTCGGGCATGGCGGCACGGGCCTGGGCAAGGCGTTCGAGGTACCGCTCGGCGGTGTAGCCACGGTGCATCAATGCGAGCACACGGTCACTGCCCGACTGCAGCGGATAATGCAGGTGCTCGCACACCGCAGCGGACTCGGCCATCGCTGCAATGGTGTCGGGACGCATGTCCTTGGGGTGCGGGCTAGTGAAACGCACCCGACGGATGCCCTCGACCGCAGCAACAGAGCGCAACAGTTCTGAGAACAGCGGCCGGATACGCACATCGTTGTCGCCACCCTGACGCTGCGCCAAGGTGAGGTCGCGCCCATAGCTGTTCACGTTCTGGCCGAGCAGGGTGACCTCGGTGACGCCCTGTGCGGCCAGCGATGTGACCTCGTCGACGATGTCGCCGAACGGCCGGCTGATCTCTACGCCACGCACGGCTGGAACGATGCAGAACGCACACGAGTTGTCGCAGCCGATCTGGATGGTGACCCAGGCGTTGAAGCTACTGTCGCGCCGCACGGGCAGCGCGCTGGGGAACAGGGCCTGGTCGTCGATGACGGCCTCGTCGAAGATCTCGGTGATGGGCCCATCGGTACGAGCACTGGCGATGAGCTCGCCGGCGCGGTGCACGTTGTGGGTGCCGAGCACGACATCCACCCATGGTGCGCGCTGGCGCACCGTGTCGCGATCCTTCTGGGCCATGCAGCCGGCCACGATCAGTTGGCGACCCTCGACCCGGTCCTTCCAACTCTTCAGGTGGCCGAGATTGCCGTAGGTCTTGGTGTCTGCGCCTTCACGGATACAACAGGTGTTGACCACGACCACGTCGGCGGCGTCCTCGGACTCTGCCAGCACAAGACCATCGGCCTCGAGCAACCCGGCGATGCGTTCGGAGTCGTGCTCGTTCATCTGGCACCCGTAGGTACGAATGACATAGCTACGGCTCATAGGCCAGCCAGCCTACCGTCCACCGGGGACGCGCCGATCACGACATGCGGGCGGGATGCGCCGGTCAGGACAGGCCCAGCCGGACGAGCTGGTCGTCGGGCGCTTCGATCGATTGCAACGCGTGGCGGAGCATTTCGGTGGCATCGCGGCTCTGCACGCCAGCACCGAGATCGCGCGTTTCGTTCGGGTCCTCGATGCGATCGAACAACAACGTCTCGTACTGCTGCGCGTATGCCCAGAACGGCAGTAGATCGCCGGGCCGGAAGGGCTGACGGATCACCGGCACCGTACTGCCGGGCATCCGGTCCAGCGTGGCGCGGGCGTCGGGCGGGGGCATCTTGAAATCGGGGTCCCGCCCGATGGGCATGGTGCTCCATCGGTTCGACCACATCGACAGCGGGGCGTTGTCGCCGCTGGGCCCGCGCGCGTAGCGCCACTGCTTGGTCACCAGATGCACCTCGCGGCCCCATACGCCCGTGAGCAACCAGTCGCGCACGTCGGCGGCCTGCCCGGTGAGCAGCGGCGCCAGCGAATGTCCGTGCGTACGATGCCTGGCCGTCACACCGAACGCGTCGAGGAGCGTGGCGTGGAGATCGGCGGTCGTGGTGAGCGCGTCGCACGTGCCGCCCGCGGTTGTGGCCCCGGGCCACCAGACCAGTAAGGGCGTGTGACCGAGCGTGCGGTACACCGGCGCGGCAGGCTTGCCCCACACATCGAGACCGTGCACATCGGGCTCGCCGAGGTAATGGCCATGGTCCGTGCACACCACCACGGCGGTGTCGTCCCAGGCGTTGGTGGCGTCGAGTTGATCCATCACCCGGCCGAGCCAGTGATCGATCATCGACAGCTTGCCGCCGTACTGGGCACGAATCTGGCGGGCGTCGTCAGGCGACAGCGTGCCGTCGGCCAGTGCACCCACCTTGTATGGCGGCCAGATCAGGTTCGGTCCCTGCCAATCAGGGTCGTACATCGACGCCCACGGCTCGGGCGTGTCGAAGGGTTCGTGTGGATCGAACTCGTCCACCCACAGGAAGAACCGTTGTCCGGCGGCGCGGTGATGGGGCGAGTGCTCACCGAGCCAGCGCGCCGCGGCGGCCATGGTGCGCGGCCCGGGAAAATCGTCCTCGCCCGTGAAGTAGCCGCGTGAGGCGTCGTAGTGCGTATGACCGCGGCCAAAGGACGGGGCACCGATCCACGACGGGTCGGGCCGCGTCTTCCATGGGTCGCTCTCGTGTCCGCGTTCGTACTGCCATGCGGTGAAATCGGTGTGATAGTTCTCGCCGCCCGTCTCGAACAGATGCGGGTGATCAGTGATGAGCTGCGTGACCACGCCAGCACGCCGCAACGAGGCGGTGATGGCTTCCTCCCACAATTCAATCGAACCCCACGGCTTCCAGAGGAAGTCACACGCGCCCACGAGCAGGTCGTGGCGCGCAGGAATGCACGGCAGTGATCCGGTGTGGTGGTTCGTGAACCGCGTGGATCGCGCCGCGAACCGATCGAGGTTCGGCGTGTCCCACTCGGTGCCGCCGTAGCAGCCGAGCGCATGGCGATTGAGGCTGTCGAGCAGTATGACGACGACGTTCTCAGGACGCCGCTGAGTATCCACGTATTAGTGCCCCTGCTGGAGAACGCGTAGTTCGTCGATGGGAATGTGGCAGCGCATTGAGTGACCAATGGCAACCTCGACCAACGCCGGTTCACTCACTTCGCACACGCCAGCGATGGCACGTGGACAGCGCGGATGAAACACGCAACCCGACGGCGGATTCGCCGGGCTTGGGATCTCGCCATCAAGGCGGATGCGAGTAGCGATCTCACCATCGAGACTGGGCACTGCTGACAACAATGCTTCGGTGTACGGATGATTTGGACCGTTGAAGATGTCGTCGGTGAGGCCGATCTCTTGGATACGGCCGAGATACATCACAGCAATTCGATCGGCGAGATAGCGCACCACGCCCATGTCGTGCGAGATGAACACATAGCTGGTGTGCTGCTCGGCCTGCAGGTCGGCGAGCAGGTTCAAGATGGCTGCTTGCACCGACACATCGAGCGCACTCGTTGGCTCGTCGCACACAACAATGCGTGGGTCGCCAGCAAACGCTCGGGCGATTGCAACACGCTGCTTCAGGCCGCCCGACAACTGGCGCGGCTTGAGGTCGAGGTGACGCGGCGTGAGCCGCAATTGCGCGGCAAGCTTCTCGACACGGTCGTTGGCTTCGTCGCCCTTGATGCCGGTGAGCTTGGTGACGGAACGAAGCAGAATGCGGCGCACCGACCAGGCGCGGTTGAGCGCAGAATCGGGGTTCTGGAACACCATCTGCATGGCCCGCTTGTCGTTCGTGCTGCGTCCGGCAGTTTTGGATGCCACCGCGTGACCATCGAGCGACACCACGCCGCCCACGTCGGCGGACTCGATGCCGAGCATGGTCTTTGCGAGGGTGGACTTACCCGAACCCGACTCGCCCACGATGCCCAGGGTCTCACCCTCACCAAGTTGTAGGTCGACTTCGACAAGCGCCGGCACCTCGATGCTGCGCTGACGGAAGGTCTTGGAGACATGCGACAACTCGAGGACATCGGGGTTGTCTTCGCTCTTGGCCAACATGCCGATGGGCACGTCGATGGGGGCTTCGATGATGTCGCTGATGCGATCGAGGTGATGACAGCGCGTGTATCGATTCCCCGAGATACCCACCGGCACCACTGGCGGAACCACGGTGCGACAGAGATCGTCGGCGAGCGGACAACGATCGACGAACACGCACGTGGGTAGATCGGTGCCGATGAGCGGCAACATGCCCGGGATGGTGGCCAACGCCTGCTCGGTTTTGCGAACGCCACGACGCGGCAGCGAACGGAGCAGACCAACCGTGTACGGGTGCTGCGGATCATCGAATACTTCGCGGCACGGACCCTCTTCAACGATCTGGCCGGCGTACATCACGCCCACCCGATCGCACAACGACCGAATGATGCCGAGGTTGTGAGCGATCATCAGCACGGCAGCATTGGTCTCTTCGCGCAGCGTGCGTACGAGATCGAGCACTTCGGCTTCGACCGTTGCATCGAGTCCGGTGGTGGGCTCGTCGAGCACCAACAACTTTGGGTCACAAGCCAGGGCCATCGCGATGACGACGCGCTGCTGCATGCCACCCGACAACTGGAACGGATAGCGATCCATCACACGTTCAGGGTCGGCGATACGCACTCGCTGCAGCGCCTGCAGTGCGTCGTTTGTCGCGTCGGCCTTCGACCGGCCCAGCAACGTAAAGCTCTCGATGAGCTGACGCCCGATCTTGATCGATGGGTTCATCGCCTGTGCAGGATCTTGGTACACCATCGAGGCTTCGGTGGCGCGGAAGT
>WLMZ01000063.1 GCA_009726095.1 Actinomycetota bacterium | reverse complement strand
GCGTGCCTGTCAGGCGCGCTGGAAGCTGACCATGTCGAGCAACACGCCGCCACCAACGCTGGAGATCAAGAGCGTGGCTACGGAACTGCCGCGGGGGGCTGTGCACGGAAGGGCGAACGGCTCCAGTTCGACCGAGCTGACCGAGCCGGTGACCTGGCGCAGCGACACATCGTTCGCGTCGAAGAACTCGACAGCGAAATCGAGCGAACCACTGGCGTAGAAACCAAACACATACTTACCCGATCTGACACCGGTGATGCGCTGGCCCAACGAGGCAACACCCCTCAGTACCGCCAGATGCGATGCCCCCAGCGGAGGCACGGACGCATGGACGAAATCGTAGGTGACCACCCCCGAGAGCAGCACGAGGTGCAGCGTCGCTTCCTTCTGGATGTTGTAGTCAGCAAGGGTAGAACCATCGACCAACGACTGGCCGGCGAAGATCAGCCGCTGCATGTCGGGAGGCAGGCCCTCTTTGTCCTCAAGCTTTTGCTTCACGTTCTCGATCGAGTCCGACGACTCGACGTCGAGCGTGATGGTCTTGCCCGTGAGAGTCTTCACGAAGATCTGCATGCCGCTCATCGGACGAGCGTCCAGCCGGTAATGGTCGTACCCATACCATCGAGCTCGAACGACGGGTTCACCACAAGGTTGGGCTTACCCTGCTTGGGCGATCTGATCGCACTGGCGCCGGGGACGCCCGCTGACACCGCCCAAGCAACGGTGGTGCTTGCGAGGGTGCCGGCACCAATCAGGAAATTTCTACGCCCCATCACGACCTGCGAGGATACACCGGCAATATCGGCGGGCGACTGATCGAAGCAGGGAGTTGCTGACATGGCGGAGATGTGTCTGGGCTGCGGCCTGTGCTGCGACGGCACGGCGTTCGACTCCACTGCGCTCGAAGCCGGCGACGACCCCGGCCCCTTGCAGCAACTCCACGCGGTGTTCGTCGCCGACAAGGACTCCACCCGTTTCGAGCAGCCATGTCCGGCGTTCTCGTCAGGGTGTTGTTCGGTCTACGCATCACGGCCGCTGGCGTGCAGGTCGTACTCGTGTGCGCTGTTGCTCGCCGTCGATGAGGGCGAGGTCGAGTTGGACGACGCGCGTTCCATCATCGCCACTGCCATTGCATCACGCGACCGGGTGCGCCCCGCCCTACTAGCGCTCGTGCCCTCCCCCACCCTGGCGGCGCTCGACGCGATCGTGTTCGGCATCGCTCGCCCCGCAGTGCGGGTGTTGGCGACGCAGAGCATCCAAGGGCTCCTGGCATCGGCGCGCGCCCATCTGGGTTCTCTCGACGACCCGGCAGCGCAGCTCGTCGAGCACGCATCCGTCCTGGCCGAAGCCGATGCGCTGCTCGAACTCCTGGCCACACGCTTCGGGATCGGGCGCTGGCCTGATAGCCAGGTGTCCGCTTGAGCAGCGCGACCGTGCAGATCAGCGCGACCGCGCAGATCAGCCGCTGACGCCGCGCAGCACGACCTTGCTCTCGGTGTTGGCGACACCGGCATCGGTCTTGAGCCAGCGAATGAAGACGTCGAGGCCCTCGGCCCCGGCGCAGTCGACCAGCACGGTGTAGTCAGCCTTGCCGGTGACATAGGCGGCGAAGGTGACCTCGGGCCGCAGGGCGAGCTTGGCTTCGAAGTCGTCGGGATTCATGGCTGGAGGAAGCCCGACATCGATGACCGCACGCACATCCTTGCCGAGCGCTGCTGGATCGACCACGACCTGATACCCGCGGATGATGCCGCGGCGCTCCATCGCCCGCACCCGTTCGGCGGCCGAGGTGGACGACAGGTGCACGCGCTCGCCGAGTTCGCGCCAGCTGAGCCGTGCGTCTTTGCCGAGCTGGTCGAGTATTCGTCGGTCGATGTTCGATATTGCCTTGGATTCCACGGCCCAAAGCTAGAACACCCGGCGTTTGCGCTCAACACGATGGGCCCAAAGGTGCGCAGGATGTGAACATGAGCGAATCGAACAAGGCCACCACTGCACTGCGCACCGTCGGCGTCCCACGCGAGGTCAAGACCGCCGAGCACCGGGTGGCCATGACCCCTGACGGCGTGCGCGAATTCGAGCGCCATGGCATCGAGGTCTTCGTCGAGACCCACGCCGGCGAGGGGGCCAGCATCGCCGACGCCGACTACGTGGCTGCCGGAGCCACCATCGTGCCGACAGCGGCCGACGCCTGGTCGCAGCAAATGGTCGTGAAGGTGAAAGAACCCAAGGCCGAAGAATTCGGCTTCCTGCGCGCCGACCTGACCCTGTTCACCTATCTCCACCTCGCCGCCTATCCCGAGGTGGCCCGGGCCCTGCTCACTGCTGGCACCACCGGCATTGCCTACGAGACCGTGCAGACCGACAACGGCGCCCTTCCACTGCTGGCTCCGATGAGCGAGGTAGCCGGTCGGCTCGCTCCGCAGATGGGCGCCCATTACCTCGAACGCCACAACGGCGGACGCGGCGTGCTGATGGGCGGCGCCCCCGGCGTGCGCCCGGCCAAGGTGGTGGTGCTCGGAGCCGGCAACGTCGGCTGGAACGCAGCGTGGATCGCTGCGGGCATGGAGGCCGAGGTCGTGCTGTTCGACAAGAACATCGACCGTCTCCGGTGGGTGGACCAGATTCAAAAGGGTCGCGTCGTCACGTTGGCGTCCAATCGCGGCGCCATCGAACGCAACGTCGCTGACGCCGACCTGGTGATCGGCGCCGTGCTCGTTGCCGGCGGCCGCGCCCCGGTCGTGGTCAGCGATGCCATGGTGCGCACCATGAAGCCCGGTGCCGTCATCGTCGACGTGGCCATCGACCAGGGTGGCTGCATCGAGACCATCCACGAAACCACCCACAACGACCCGGTGTACGAGTTGCACGGCGTCATCCACTACGGCGTGGGCAACATGCCCGGTGCGGTACCGCACACCAGCACGTATGCGCTCACCAACGCCACCCTGCCGTACCAGCTCGAAGTTGCGCTGTACGGGGCCGGTGGCGCAGCGCAACGTGATGCGTCGCTCGCGTGCGGCATCAACACCGTGGGCGGCCAGATCACCAATGCCCCCGTTGCTGAGGCGCTGGGTGCCACGGCCGCCGACCCCATCTCGCTGCTGCGCGGCTGACCCGCCCGACCGGGGCCGCCGCCATTCTGCGGCGTAGATTCATCCGTATGGCGACCTCAGCGTTCGAACTCGACCTCCCCACGCTCGACCTCATCGACCTCCCATTCGATCAGGCGCAGGAGGTCATGCGTAACCTCGCGACAGAGCACTGGATCGCTCGCAATCCGTTTGGGTTCACGGTGCTGCGCTACGACGACGTGGCCGCTGTGCTGCGCGACAAGCGTTGGCACAATGCCGCAGCCCTCCTGCCGCGCATGATGGGTGTCACGAACCCCGATTTCTTGGCGCGCGATCGCGTCAGCATCCTGAGCGCCGAGGGAGACGTGCACACCCGGTTACGTCGGCTGGTCGCGCCAGCGTTCTCGCCACGATCGGCCGACCGCCTGCGGCCCTTCATGCGCGAGGTCGTCAACGGCCTGATCGACCCCGTGGCATCTGCCGGTCGGGCCGACATCGTCAGCGATATCTGCGAGCCATATCCGATCCCGATCATCTGCGAGCTCCTCGGCGCGCCAAAGAGCGATTGGCAGTTGTTCAGCCGGTTGGCGGCCGATGTGCTGCGCATCTTCAACGGCAACTTCGAGGAAGACCTACCGGTCATCATGGCTGCGCAGGACGAGCTCGATGCCTACACCCGCGAGCTCATTGCCGAGCGGCGCTCGAAGCCCGCCGACGACCTGATCACGGCGCTGATCGCTGCCGAGGAAGCCGGCGACAAGCTGGACACCGACGAGCTCGTGATGATGGTCGGGGCCGTCATCGTGGGCGGCACCGACACCACCCGCAACCAGCTCGGCTGCGCCGTTGCGCTGTTCGCCCAGTACCCCGAGCAGTGGGCCCTGCTGGTCGAGCGCCCCGAGTTGGCACCACGCGCGGTCGATGAAGCCATGCGCTACTTCGGTGCCGTGCGTGGCACCGGTCGGTTTGCGTCCGAGGACATCGAATACCGCGACATCATCTTTCCGGCGGGCACCATGATGATGCCGTCACTCGCCGTTGCCAATCGCGACGGCGCTGTGTTCGCCGAGCCCGACACCTTCGACATCACGCGTGAGCCGGCGGGGCAGCCCCACATGACCCTGGGCAGCGGCATCCACTATTGCCTCGGCGCCTCGCTGGCCAAGGCCGAGCTGCAAGAGGCCCTGCCCATCCTGGCCCGACGCATGCCCGACCTGCGTATCGACGGCGACATCACCTGGAAGCCCAGTCAGGTTGGTATCTTCGGGCCCGACCGGCTGTCGGTCACCTTTACGGCTGAAGCCCCAGCGCCACGCGAACCTGCGTGATCTCAGCCTGATTCGCCGGCACACGTGGGGCGATCGCTCCCTGCTCGACCAGCCATGGCAGCCAGCGCACGGTGACGTCGGGGCTGTACGGCTCGGGCACGCGGTTCGGGTCGGCCTGGTCGATGAGACCAGAACCAGCGATCAACTCGAACGTGCGCTGCTCGGCGCGTGCCCTCGCTGAGAAGTCGGCCCCGAAGTTGACCAGCCACCCGGTGTTGACGACCACTGCGCACACCAGGATCAACCGGCCCGCCCAGCGCGCAGCGGCCGAGAGCCGCACGAGTTGGTCGATCCCCACCGCCAGGGCCGGTGCCACCAGCATTGCTGTCATGTACTGGTAGCGCGACGACCCCGCCGAGGCAACTCCCAACCCGACCCGCTCGAAACCGATGCCGACGAGCATCGCCCCAGCGGTTGCCCACAGTGCAAGCAACAGCGACTGGGCGCGCCAACCGCTGCCCCTCCACAGCGTGACACCCACTGCGCCGAGCAGAGCGATGCCGGCCACACCGGGCAGTGTGACCAGGCTGCGGAACGTCGAGCCGAGCCCCTGGGCGACGAACTCGGGGATCAACGACTTCTTCCCCGGCGGAACTGCCGATGCGCTGCCACTTTCCCAGAAGATGTACCACCACGCGTAGACCAATCCCTGGGGGACCACCGCAATCGCGAGTGCCCACCAACGCTTGCGCAACATGAGCAGCATCGTGATGCCGGCGATGAAGATCGGCGCGAACCCCGACGACATCACCCCGACCACCGCAAGGCCAGCAGCAAGCACGTCGCGCCGGTCGACGGGTCCGTCATGGTCGACCAGGACCACCTGCGCCAGAAACGCCAACAGCGACAGGTTGTACGACACCTGCACCGCGAACACGATGTTCTCCCACCCTGCTCCGAAGACGAGCAAGACGGTGCACACCAGCGTGGTGGTCCATGCCGACACGCCCACGCGTCTGAGGAGCACACGCACCAGTATCACCGAGGCCACATGGGCGAGCAGGGCCGGCAGCAGGAACGGCACGTAGGAGCCGAGGCCGAACACGTTCTGGATGGCGCGATAGATCAGCACGGTGACGGTGAGCCAGTGCCCGTCCTGTGCGGCAAACAACCATTGCTTCCAGCCCAAGGTGTCGCGGACCGAATTCCGGGTGATGACCATTGCCCAGTCGTCGCGGATGAACCATTGGTTGCGGCTCGCCAGCAGAACCACTGCTGCACCGATCACCAGCGCGATGCGGAACGCCCAGTTGGCGCCTTCGTCGGTGGCGGCAACGTCCACGAATCGCCGAACGCGTGTGGCGCCAGCGCTCATCGCACGACCATCCGCCACCACAACTGCAGTAGCTGGCGAGCGCTTCTGGCAATGGCCGGCAGCCGGAAGAACTGCGACTTTCCGGAAGGCCGGAAGTAGTGGTGCACAGGTGTCTCGACGAAACGCGCACCTCGCTCGTGGAAGCTACGCATCATCTCCACGCAGATCACCCCACTGGTCGAGGTCAGCGGCCGGTCGATCACGAGCTGACGACGGAACAAGCGAAAATCGCAATCGGTGTCGCGGCCGGGAAGACCGAAGAGCAGCTTCACCACGTGGTGATAGACGCGGCCGATCACCTTGCGGTGCCAACCATCGCCGCGCCCGATCTTGTAACCCTGCACGATGTCCACCTCCTGGGTGGCCAGCGGGATCAGCAGCGCCGCCTCGCGGGCGTCGTACTGCGCATCTCCATCGGTATAGAAGATCCACTCATACCGCGCGGCTGCGAAGCCGCTGATCAGCGCCCCTCCGTACCCGCGGTTGCGGTCGTGATGGACAACCTTCAGCCAGGGCCGGGTCGTTGCAAGCTCATCGAGTACCTGACGCGAAGCGTCGCTGGAGCCATCGTTGACGACGATGACCTCTACCTGGGCAACGATGGGCGCCAAGACCTCGTGGACATCGTCGACCAACCCACCGATGGTGTTGGCGTCGTTGTAGCACGGAAACATCGCAGAGACTCCGCTGATCGTCATCGGCGGTGCGTCATTCTGAAACCCGGGCCAATGCCTCGGCGACGTGCGTGACCTCTGCGTCGGTGAGTTCAGGAAAGCAGGGCAGGCTGACACACTCTGCAGCCCACGCCTCGGCCTGCGGGCACGCCGCACGGGCGAATTGCGCATAGCCGGGCTGTTGGGTCAGCGCGAGCGGATAGTGCACGGCTGTGCCGACCCCCACATCGGCAAGACGCTGCCGGAACGAAGCGCGGTCGGCCACACGCACCACGCACTGGTGATACACGTGATCGGCGTGGGGCTCCTGCCAGCGGAGGTGGGGAGCGGCGGCCCGATACCGCTGGGCGGTGGCGGCGCGCCGGCTGTTCTCGTCGCTCAGCGGTGGCAGGCACAGGCGCAGCCACGCTGCCTCGACTTCGGACATACGGAAGTTCTGGGAGATCTCGGGGTGCACGTACTGTTCGGTCATGCCGTGCACGCGGAGCCGACGCACGGCTGCTGCCACACCGGCGTTGCCGGTGACCACGGCACCACCATCGCCGATACCGCCGAGGTTCTTCGTCGGATAGAAGCTGTACGCAACAGCAGCCGAACCGCTGTGCGGCGAGACCGCTCCGTGTGCCTGAGCGGCATCCTCGATGATGGGGATGTCGATGACCGGGATGTCACCGGGCCGGCCGTACAGGTGCACGACGACCACGGCCCTGGTGCGATCCGTTCGCGAGGCCTCGACCAACGCAGGGTCGAGCGTGGCGGTACGCGGGTCGACGTCGACGAACACCGGTACGGCGCCGATCGCGCACACAGCAGCGGCGGTGGGCACCGCGGTGAATGCAGGAACGATGACCTCGTCGCCGGGCGACACACCGAGTGCCGTCATCGCGAGCTGCAGCGCAGATGCCCCGGAATCCACAGCCACGGCGTCGGCCGCTCCGAGCCAGCCGGCGAACTCACGCTCGAACGCGTCTGTCTCCGGCCCGAGCAGGAAGTGCCCGCTGGAGGCAATGCGTTCGGCCGCGGCACCGAAGGCGTGCGCCAGTCGACGTCCGCGTCGGCTCAGGTCGGCGACTGGTACCACGGGTCACCACGATAGAAGCAAACCGTGTCGGCAATGCCATCCTCGATGCTCATCTGCGCCGACCAGCCAAGCTCGTCCAGGATGCGATGGCTGTCGGTGTGGAACGAACCGATGTCGATGCGTTGGTGGTCATCGGGCCACGGAACCAGCTCGACCCCGCCTGTACTGCTGGTTTGCGCAACGATGAGCGCGGCGATCTCGGCGAGCGAATGATCGAGCGGATGCCCGACGTTGTAGACCCGACCCACCGCAGTGTCGGCAGTGGCGGCCAGCAGCGCCCCCACCACGTCGGACACATGCAGGCAGTCGCGCCGCTGGGTGCCGTCGCCGAAGATACGGATGGTCTCGCCCAACAATGCGCGCCGGATGAACACCGGCAGGAAACCGAGCTCGTCGCTGGTGAGGCGTTGACGCGGACCGTAGACGTTGGTCAGGCGCAACGATGTGGCGGGCATGCCGAACGCATGGTTGTAGACCATGTGCAGCTGCTCGCCGGCCAACTTGGCCACGCCGTTGACGTCGAGCGGGTGCGCCGCGGTCTCTTCATCGACGGGTTGACGCTCGACTCGGCCGTACACCTGCCGGGTGGACGCATGCACGATGCGCGCGTTGGGGTTGACCCGGCGCAGCGTCTCGAGAAAGCCGGCATGATCGAGTGCGTTGAGCCGAAGATCCTGTTGGGGGTCGACCATCGAGGCGGTATGGCTGACCTGACCAGCCAGGTTGAACACAACGTCGGCCCCATCGACCACATCGGCCACGGCGGCTTCACCGATACCCGCATGCAGGACATCCACGGCCAGACCTGCCACATTGCGCAGGTTGCCCCCGTGCGAGGGCACCAGAGCATCGACAATCCGCACCGTTGCGCCGCGGCCCACCAGGGCGTGCACCACGTTGGACCCGATGAAGCCCAGACCGCCGGTGACCACGCATGTGGTTCCGGCGAAGTCCTGGACGGAGGTCGGGTCGGGCTGTGAAATCACTCGATGCAAACTACCGCATGCATCGGGGGGCCTACCGCTCGGCCCGATCGGGCAGACTCCCCGACGCACAACTGGCACACTGGTGCGATGGATGCCGACGAATACCAGCGCATCGCTGCGAGCAGCGAGCGACACTGGTGGTATCGCAGCACCCGATCCCTGCTGCGCCAACTCATCGAACCGCACATCGTGCACTCCCCCGATGCCATCTGCCTCGACGCTGCAGGAGGCACCGGGGCCACCGGGGCCTGGCTGCGCACGCATGCCACGACGATCCTGGCTGATTACGACGACACCGCCCTGCACCTGGCCCGGGCAGCGACGCCCGACTACAGACCAGTACGGGCCGACCTGAACCACCTCCCATTCGCCGACGACGCCTTCAGCGTGGTGCTGTGCGTCACCGCCCTGTACCACCGGATGAACCCCGACCCGGCAGCAGTGGTCCGTGACTTTGCAAGAATCACCCGGCCCGGAGGCCTGGTGTGCCTCATGGAGCCGGCGGGCAAACGACTGTGGCGCAGCCACGACGAGGTCACCCATGCGGCGCGCCGGTTCAGCCTGGGCGAGCTTCGCCACATCGCAGAGGCGGCCGGCCTCGAGATCGTCACGGCCACCGGCGCATACAGCTTCCTGCTCCCGCCAGCGTTCGTGATGAGCCTGATCGAACGTCGGCGCACCGCGCAGCACAGCGCCACCGCTGCGAGCAGCGACGTGGAACGCAGCCCCTCCGGCCTGGGCGGCGTCCTCAGCGCCCTGGCCGCCATCGAACGGCGCCTCCTGCGCCATGTCAGCCTGCCGTTCGGGCTCTCGGCCCTCGTCATCGCACGCAAGCCCGTCGACGCACTACCGTTCACCTCGTGACGATCAAGCTCGGATACAACACCGGTTATTGGGGCAGCGGCCCGCCCGCAGGCGCGCTCGATGCAATTCAGGAGGCCGAGCGGCTCGGCTTCGAAAGCATCTGGACGGCCGAGGCATACGGCAGCGACTGCCTCACCCCGCTCGCTTGGTGGGGGGCGCACACCTCGACGGTGAAGCTGGGGACAGCCATCACCCAGATGAGCGCTCGAACGCCTGCCGCCACTGCCATGGCCGCGATGACACTCGACCACCTCAGTGGTGGTCGGTTCATCCTCGGTCTCGGCGCCAGCGGGCCGCAGGTGGTCGAGGGCTGGTACGGCCAGCCCTACCCGAAACCATTGGCACGAACACGCGAGTACGTCGAGATCGTGCGTTCGATCATCCGGCGCGACCAGCCGGTGAACCATCATGGCGACTTCTACGACATGCCCTACGAAGGTGGTGCCGGACTCGGCAAACCCCTCAAGAGCACCATTCACCCCCTGCGGACCGACATCCCCATCTACCTCGGCGCCGAGGGCCCGAAGAACGTGGCGCTCGCCGCCGAGATCTGTGATGGCTGGTTGCCCTTGTTCTACAGCCCCAAGGACGACGCGTTCTACCGTGAATGCCTCGCACGCGGTTTCGCTGCGAGCGGGGACCCCACCAAGGCCGACCGCTTCGAGGTCGCATCTACGGTGATGATCATTCCCGGCGACGATGTAGAGCAGTGCGCCAACCTCGTTCGCCCGTTCCTTGCCCTGTATGCCGGTGGCATGGGGGCCCGCGGCGCCAACTTCCACTTCGAGGTCTTCGCCCGCATGGGCTACGAGGACGTCGCGCTCAAGGTGCAGGACCTCTACCTGCAGGGCAAGAAGGCCGAGGCTGCTGCTGCAATCCCGTTGGCCATGGTGCAAGACGTGGCGCTGGTCGGGCCACCGGCCAAGATCAAAGACGAACTGCAGCTATGGAAGGACACGTGCATCACCACGTTCCTGGTGAGCGGACCCCGTGAAGTGCTGGGGCTCTACGCTGATCTCATCCTCGGCTAGGTGGATCCGACTCGTTAGTCGCAGCAGCTGTCACGCCAACCACACGTACGGCACTTGAAGTGGGCGTGCTCGGGATGCAGCGCCCCACCGCACAGTGGGCATTCAGGAAACACGCCGTAGCGCGGGTGACAAGCACCGGGCGACGGTGCCTGCGGCACCGTGGCGGACCTGCCCGATGGATCGGAACGACTGGTAGTGGAGACGTCTGACACCACAACAGTGTGACAAGCAACCAGTCCACCAACGCGGATGGACGGCCCGATCCTCCGAGGTAGTTGCGGTGTGCAACTACACTGGCATGGTCCGTCGAGCCCCGAGTTGTCAATGAGCACCGCTGTCACGCCGCAACCCATGAAGCGCAAGGCCCGTCCCGGCACCGCTGGGGCTGCACTTGGGTATCGCGATTTCCGGATCCTGTGGATCGGCTTGTTCGCCAGCAACATCGGTACGTGGATGCAGAACCTGGCGCTGCCGGCGTATATCGACGCTCGTACTCACCGCGCCACATGGGTGGCCATCATGGGCTTCGCCCAACTCGGACCGCTGCTGTTGCTGTCGATTCCTGGCGGTGTCCTGGGCGACCGGTTCCGCCGCCGCCCATTCCTGATCACCAATCAGGCCGCACAGATGGTCTTCGCCGTGGCAATCGCGTTCCTCATCTCGCGCGACGCATCGCTGTGGGCCATCTTCGCGATCCAACTCGGCATCGGTGTCTTCAACGCGCTCGGTGCGCCTGCGATGCAGGCGTCCATCCCGTTGCTGGTCAGCCGCGAAGACCTCCCCGGAGCACTCAGTCTCAACTCCGTCATGCTCAACGGCTCACGCGTCATCGGGCCGGCGCTTGCCGCAGCGCTCATCGGGTTGGGCGTCACGGTGCCGCAGATCTTCGTCTTCAACGCAGCAACGTATTTGTTCGCTGTCGCCGGCATCGCGATGATCACCATTCCCCACGTGAGGAGCGAATCCCTCGAGAAAGGCGTACAGAAGTTACTGGTTGGTGTACGCATCGCCCGGTCGCGCAGCGTGCTCAGCCGCATGTTGTTGGCGATGACGGCGTTCTCGTTCTTCTGCCTGCCGTATGTCAGCCTGTTCCCCTCGATTGCCCGGCTCAATTTCGGCATTCCCTCCAGCAGCGCAACGTACAAGTGGCTCTATGCCACCTGGGGCCTTGGGGCAGCGCTCGGCGGCCTCGCGTGCGGCAGCGTGCTCATACGCTTCGACCGGCGCAAGCTGATCACGTTCGCATTCCGTGGTTTTGCGGTCTGCATGGCCGGCTTCGCTCTCGCACGTGGACCATGGTTGGCCATCCCCATCGGGTTCCTGCTCGGATTCTTCTACTTCATGGCCGTCACGCCGATGGTGACGGTCTTTCAGACGAACATGCGCGACCACGAGCGAGCGCGCGTGATGTCGTTGTGGTTCATGGCCTTTGGTGGCACCGTCACCCTCGGGGCACTGGCCTTTGGGCCCGTGGTCGACCATATCGGAGCGCGCCCGGTGCTGGCCATCGGTGTGGTTGCTGCGCTGGTCTTGAGTTGGTGGACCGACCTGATTCGCCGACCAGTGGGGTTACTCGCCGACGACGAGCGCCGCGAGGCGATCGAGGCCCGCAACGCGGCTGCCCTTGATGAGCACGGCGTCGGCGCTGGCGAGTGACTGCAGCACGGCCAGCGCATCGTCTCGGGCCGGCACGCCATACAAATCGGTTCCTACTGCGATCAATTCGATACCGCGCTCGCTGAGCAGTCGAGCAATGTCTGCGTGCTCTCGCACCGGATCGGCAAGTTCGGCCATGACGCCCAGCACCGCCACCCGTCGACCCGGCACGCTCAGCGCTGACAGGGTTTCGATGGCGGCACGCATCGATGCCGGGTTCGCGTTGTAGGCGTCGTTGATCATCACGGCGCCATTGGCGTTCCGAACGATCTCCATCCTCCACGGCGACAGCCGTGCCTCGCTCAGCGCAGCGCCTGCGGCGCCGAGGTCGACCCCGCAGACCCCGGCCACGGCCAGCGCCGCTGCCGCATTCGTGGCCATGTGCTCGCCGCTCACTGCAAGACGTACATGCTGCGCCCCCCACGGTGAGCGCAGCATGAACGATGGGCGCGCCAGGTCGTCGAGCACGAGGTCCTCGATGCGCACATCGGCCTGAGCGGACCGGCCGTAGGTCAACACTGCACACCCGGCCACCCCTGCCATGGCCACCACGCGCGGATCATCGGCATTCAGAACGGCCACACCGGCGGCTGGCAACGCTGCGATCAACTCGCTCTTGGCGCGCGCCACGCCATCGATACCGCCGAGCAGTTCGGTGTGGGCCTCGGCCACACGCGTCACCACCCCGATGTCGGGCCGGCCGACCGAACACAACCGGGCGATTTCGCCGATGCCGCGCATGCCCATCTCCAACACCAGTGCCTGCGTGTCGTCGGGCGAATTGAGAATGGTCACGGGCAGGCCCTGCTCGTTGTTGAAGCTCTTCTCGTTGGCCGACGTACGCAGCCCGGCCGACAGCGCCGCGCGGGCCAGGTCCTTGACGCTGGTCTTGCCCACCGAGCCGGTGACACCCACCACGCGGGCGTCCAGACGGGATCGTCCCCATCGTGCGAGCTGCATCAGCGCAGCGGCCGTGTCGGCGACCACCACGGCCGTGCCGGAGCCCGGCTCGCGTTGGGTCAGGTAGGCACCAGCGCCGTGGGCGAGCGCGCCGTTGATGAACTCATGGCCGTCACGGTCGGCAACGATGGCCACGAACAGCTGACCCGGCGAGAGCACCCGGCTGTCGAACGACACGCCATCGAGTTCGACATCGGGGCCGAACAGGGTCCCGCCGGTTGCCGTAGCCACATCGCTCGCACGAAAACGCATGGCTGCACGGTAGCGCCGGCCGTTGTTGAAGCTCGGGCACTGATGCCCCGGCAGGGCCGCTGACGACGGCTACCGTTGCCGGCATGGCCGACGACAGAATCAACCTCATCGTGATCTTCGGCGGCCAATCGGCCGAGCACGACGTGAGCTGCGTCACCGCCACGCATGTGCTGCGCGCCGTGGATCAGTCGCGCTATCGCGTCACGCCCATCGGCATCGATCGCGACGGCCAGTGGCAGCTGGCCACCGCAGCATTACAGGCACTCGCTGCCGGGCCGCAGGCGCTTCCCGAACGTCTCGAAGCCATCGGCGAGCCCCTCTCCCCCACCCCCATGCTCGCTGCGGCGGCCGGCAGCGGCGCCGTGGTGGTCATGCCGCTGCTCCATGGCCCGTTGGGCGAGGACGGCACGGTGCAGGGACTCCTCGAGCTGATGGATGTGCCGTACGTGGGCAGCGGCGTGCTGGCCTCCGCCGTGAGCATGGACAAGGCACTGGCCAAGGAGGTACTCGGCTTCCACGGCATTGCCCAGGCCCGCTGGGTGAGCCTGCGCGAGCACGACATCTCCCCCGCCCGGCTCGCCGAGGTTGCCGGGCAACTGGGCCTGCCCGTGTTCGTGAAGCCTTCGAACATGGGCTCGTCCGTGGGCGTCAGCAAGGCATGCACACTCGACGAACTCCAGGCCGCGGTCGAGCATGCGCTCAGCTACGACGAGTGGGTGCTCGTCGAAGAAGCCATCGTCGGGCGCGAGATCGAGGTGGCTGTGCTCGGCAACCTCGAACCCCAGGCCAGCGCACCCGGCGAGATCGTGCCCGGTAAGGACTTCTACGACTACGAGGACAAATACCTCGCTGACGGTGCGCAGTTGCTGATTCCTGCGCCGCTCAGCGCCGCCCAGTCCAACGAGGTACGCACCTTGGCCCTGCAGGTGTACCGGGCCCTGCGTTGCGAGGGTCTTGCCCGCGTGGACTTCTTCCTGGAGGAGACCGGGCGTGGGTTCCTGATCAACGAGGTCAACACCATGCCAGGCTTCACGCCGATCTCGATGTATCCGAAGATGTGGCAGCACAGCGGGCTGACCTACCCGGAACTCGTCGACCGCCTGATCGACCTCGCGCTCGAGCGCCACCGACGGCGGCGGCGCAACACCAAGCGCTGATCGCGCCCGCTGGTCAGGGCCGCAGCGCGGCGAGGAGAAACTCGGTGAGCTCGCTGCGCAGGCGGCGCAGGCCCGCCGTGGTTGCCTCCCACTCCACCGCTCGTAAGGCAGTTGGTTCGGTGGCGATCCCGGTGACGGTTGCATAGGACAGCGCGACCACCAAACCCGGATCGGCCGTGCGCAACCGCCCGGCCTGCATCTCCTGCGCCAGATAGTCGATGGCACGGCGGACGAAGGGCTGCACCTGGGTGGTCAGCCGCTCGGCGTGCTCAGGCGACAAACGGCTGACCTCGCGTACGAGCCCGAGCAGGGCCGGCCGGCGCACCGCAGGGCGCAGCACTGCCTTGATGACGGCTTCGACCCGCGCCAGGGGTTCGTCGGGCGCCGAGCGCACCGCCGCCTCGATCACCGCAGCCAATTCGATAGCCGTCTGCTCGAGCACCGCCTCGAGTAGCTCGTCTTTGGACGGGAACCAATACAACACCGTCTGCTTGGCAACACCGACCACCGCAGCGATGTCGTCGAGCGAGACAGCCGAGAAACCCCGGCTGCCGAACAGGTCGACGCTGGCTTCCAGGATCGACGCTCGCGTTGTGCCTTTTCGGGTAACCATCGCTCTCTACCATATGGTAGAAAGAGGGCCGTGAAAACGATCGCCGGGCCATCGAGCCATGATTGCTGAGCAACTGCCATGATTGCCGAACAGCTCGCAGGCAAGCGCGTCGCCATCACCGGCTCCACGGGCTTCGTCGGCACGGCGCTGGTTGAACGGCTGCTGCGCAGCGTTCCCGGGTGCGATCTGGTGCTCCTCATCCGCGGCGGCAAGCGGGGTGCCCCCGAGCGCGCCCGACGCGAGATCTTCAAAAACGACGCCTTCGATCGTCTCAAAGAGGAACTGCTCCTGACGGCCGAACCCTTCGAGGCCATGCTCGAGCGGCGCGTCATCACCGTCAACGGCGACGTCAGCACCGACGGCCTGGGGCTCAGCGAAGCCGACCGGGCCATCTTCGCCAGCTGCGACATCATCATCCACTCGGCTGCCGCGGTTGCGTTCGACTCACCGCTCGACACCGCCGTCGAGATCAACCTGCTCGGCCCGACGCGTGTCGCGCAAACGCTGAACGACATGAACGTGGCGCCGCATCTGGTGGCAGTCAGCACCTGTTATGTCGCCGGCAACCGACGCGGCAACGCCCCCGAGGAACTGGTCAGTGAGGGCCCGTTCGATCTCGGCCTGAACTGGCGCAAGGAGGTCGCTGCAGCACGACGCCTGCGCAGCGACACCGAGGCGTCCAGCCGCCAGCCAGTGCAGCTTCGTGAATTCCGCGAGAGCGCACGTAAGGAACTCGGCGCAGCGGGCGCACCGGCGCTGGCCGGCAAGACCGAGCACATCCGCGAGAAGTGGTGCACCGAACAGCTCGTCGAAGCTGGCCGCGCCCGTGCCGCCAGCATCGGCTGGCCCGACGCATACGCCTACACCAAGGCGCTCGGCGAGCAGGCGCTGATGGAGACCAAGGGCAACGTGCCGGTCAGCATCGTGCGGCCCTCGATCATCGAATCCGCGCTCGCCGAACCACGACCCGGTTGGATCCGCGGCTTCCGCATGGCCGAGCCGGTCATCATCAGCTACGCACGCGGTCTGCTCACGCAGTTCCCCGGCGTACCCGAGGGCACGGTCGATGTCATCCCGGTCGACATTGTTGTCGCCGCCATCATTGCCGTCGCCGCAATGGGCCCCGAGCACGCGCCGCGCATCACCCAGGTGGCCAGCGGCGGCATCAACCCGCTGAAATACAAACTGCTCGTCGACAACGTCCGCTCGTGGTTCACCGAGCACCCGTTGTACGACGCCGAGGGCCAGCCGATCGTGGTCCCCGAGTGGCAGTTCCCCGCACGCGGCAAGGTGCAGCAGCAGCTGAAACGCGCCAAGACCGTGGTCACCCGCGCCGAGCGCGCGCTGCAGGCGCTGCCGTTGCGCGGCACACAGGCCACGTGGGCGGCCAAGCTCGAAGAGCGCAAACACGACATCGAACGCGCCTACGAGTACGTGCAGCTCTACGGGCTGTACACCGAGTGCGAGGCCATCTATCAGGTCGACAACCTGATGAAGGTCTGGGATTCACTGTCGCCGTCCGATCAGGCCACGTTCAACTGTGACCCCCGATCGGTCGACTGGACGACGTACGTCACCACCATCCACCTGCCGTCAGTTGTTGCACATGCACGGGTCAAGAGCACGCCCGGCAAGAACCGTAACGACCGCGCCGATCGCCTGCGCCGCAACGTGTTGTCGCCCGAACGCCACGTCGCTGCGTTCGACCTGGAGAACACCCTCATCTCCAGCAACGTCGTGGAGAGCTTCTCGTTCCTGGCCACGCGCCGGCTGAACATGCCCGAGCGAATGCGCTATGTGCTGCGCACGCTCGCCCAGGCACCGGGGCTGTCGAGCATGGACCGCAAGGACCGCGCCGACTTCCTGCGCTACTTCTACCGCCGTTACGAAGATGCTCCCGTTGCCCAGATCGACGAGGACTCCAAGGATCTCCTCACGCAACTCATCGTCACGAAGAGCTTCCCCGCTGGCATTCGCCGCGTGCGCGAGCACCGCGCCCTCGGCCATCGCACCGTGCTCATCACCGGAGCGCTCGACTTCGTCGTCGCCGGCCTGAAACCGTTGTTCGACGAGATCGTTGCAGCCGAGATGACCGTGCGCCCCGATGGCACCTACAGCGGCGAGCTGGCCAAGGTACCGCCCACCGGCGAGACCCGCGCCCAGGTCCTGGCCGACTACTGCAAGGCCGAGGGTTTCCTCCTCGAGGAGTGCGTTGCCTACGCCGACAGCACCAGCGACCTGCCGTTGCTGGAATGCGTCGGGTTCCCCGTTGCCGTCAACCCCGAGACCCGTTTGGCGACCATTGCCCGAAAGCGTGGTTGGCTGGTGGAGGACTGGGAGAAGGCCCCGGGCGGGCCACGCCCGCTGTTGCCCATCGGTACGTTGCTGAGCGAGCGCGAGCGCAAACGCACCTTTGTCGGCAGCTCGCCACGAGGCCGGTTCTCATGAAGGCTCTTCAGGTTTCCCGCAAAGTGGCACGGCTCGGCTTGGCGCGCATGGTCTCTGCACTCAGCCCGGCGGCTGCGGCGCGCATCGGCCCCATCGAACTGGTCAACATCGATCCCCCCGAATCACTGGGCGAGGGGTGGCACACCGTCACCACCCGGCTCAGCGGGATCTGCGGCAGCGATCTTTCGACCATCGAAGGTCACGCCTCCACCTATTTCGACGACTGGGTGAGCTTCCCGTTCACGCCAGGCCACGAGGTGGTGGGCGAACTGGCCGATGGCACACGGGTGGTCATCGAGCCCGTACTCGGGCACGCCGCCCGGGGCTTCCCGTTGCCGTTCCCCGATGCTGCGCCCGGCGACGGCGACGACTACGCCCATCTCGCCCTGCCCCCGCTCAAGCCCGGCATCCAGACCGGGTTCTGCCACAGCACCGGTGGCGGTTGGAGCACCAAGTTCCAGGCCCACGACAGCCAGTTGCACCACGTGCCGTTCGACATGAGCGACGAAGCCGCCGTAATGGTCGAACCCGCAGCCGGAGGCATCCACAGCGCACTGTTGTGCTGGCCGACGCTGATCGGCGTGGAGAACCCGATCGTGGCTGTGCTCGGTGCCGGCACCATGGGCCTGTGCGCCATCGCCGGCCTTCGCCGCTACATCCCGAACGTGAAGATCCTCGTCGGCGCCCGCTATCCGCACCAGCAGTCGCTGGCGATCAGCATGGGCGCTGACATCGTGGTTGCGCCGGGTGAGCTGACCCGGGCGGTGCGACGTGAGGTCGGTTGTCATGTGGTGGGCGATTACCTCAGCGGAGGAGCCCACGCCACCATCGACGCCGTCGGCAACAGCGGCTCGATCGAGACCTGCCTGCAGAT
>WLMZ01000062.1 GCA_009726095.1 Actinomycetota bacterium | reverse complement strand
CGCAGTCCGGCAGAATATGCCTCTGACCTGCGGTTTCCTTGTGGAGCTGAGGGGAATCGAACCCCTGACCCCTTCCATGCCATGGAAGTGCTCTGCCAACTGAGCTACAGCCCCGTATCGGGAACATGAAGATACCAGCGCGACATGGTGCTCCAAACCCTCTGACGGGAGATTCCTGACAGATACCGACGAGATCGCCAGCGAGAGCACCTCAACGCATGCGCTGCGCTGCCGGCGAACCCAGGGTCAGAGCGCCGCTGGCTCGGTAACGGCCCATTCGATGACCGGCGCATCGCGGTAGAGACGTTCGATCTCGTAGAACGAACGCGTCTCGTCGCTGAACACATGCACGACGAAATCGCCGTAATCGACCAGCACCCACTGCTGCTCGCGGGCACCCTCGACGCGCAGCGGCGACCGGCCCGAGGCCTCGCGCACCTTGGCCTCGACCTCGTCTGCCACCGACCGCACCAGGCGGCGGTTGGAGGCACTGGTGATCACGAAATACTCCGTGATGGCCAAGATCGGCCCGACTTCGAGGACCAACGTATCGGTGGCCTTCTTGTCGTCTGCAGCTCGCGCCGCAACGATGGCCAGGTCTCTCGATGTCAGTTCAGCGGTCATGTCAGGGAGACACCGTAGCGCCGGTTGTCCCAACAACAGCGCCGAGGCTGGTCGTTGGCGCTGACGACCCGCCGGTCTGATTCCGCTTGACCACGTCGAGATAGCTGCGCCCGATCACGATGACCACGTCAACCAGCGGGAAGGTGAACGCCGGGCGCCGGTACTCGATGTCGCCGAACAGCGCCTCCAGCCCCTTGACCTCGGGTTCGGGAAGGTCGCTCGACGAGTAGACAATGGTCTTGTCGGGAACCTTGTGCGTCTCGAGCGTGAACACCTGCGACGACACCGACACCACGTTGCTCTGCACGAACAACAGCAGCCCCAACGCGTCGCGTGTGAGGTCGCCGCTGGTCATCCCGTTGATGCCGGCCTGTTGAATATCGGAGTCGGACAGGCCGTTCTCGATGCGGTAGCTCAGGTTCGGGTACGGAGCGATCATCGCCCCTGGCGCAATTCCGGCCATCACCAGCACCACCGACGACCGATCGAGGGCACCGACGTCGACCTTGCCCGGGTTTGATGATCCTGTGATCGGCCGCGTCGTGAAGTCGTTGTAGACCTGCACCGGCCCGGCCAGGAAGTGGGCCAGGAACTCGTCGAACGTGGTGGGCGGCCCAGTGGGCTCCGCGCCACCGTTCAGGCCGGCGCCGATCGCGGCGGCAACACCATTCCAGACGGCGCGCACGTTGGACAGCCGGGTGGTCGAGGTCTGCGCCGGATCGTTGGCCGCGAGAACGGTGGCAGCCTGCTCGGGGCCGAGGGTCGCGGCGCCGGCCGGGAACAACGTGGTGGACGCTCCCGAGGGAGTGGCGGCCAGCACCGGGTTGGGCAGGGTCGTCGACAGCGAACCGGCCGGAGCGAGCAGCTTGGCGATCTGAGCTTCATCGGCTATGGCGTTCATGCTGAGCGTGATGCTGCTGATGGACTCCACATCGCTCAGCAGGCCGTCGGCGCCGCCGTAGATCATGCTCTCCGACACCGGGATATTGGCATCACCAAACGCCTGTGCGCTGGTGGTGTTGGTGGGGATGGACACCAGCGTGCCACCCTTGCCGGTGCCGGGGGCCAGCACCAACACGGCGAGCGCCGTGACGACCTGTTGACTGTCGACCACTGCCAACATCGCCGTGGGAGTAGAGGGGAAGCCCACCTCGGGCAGCGTCACAGCCTCTGTGCCGGCCCTGCTGTTGCGCAACACGTCCCATCCGAAGTAACCGACAACCGGCGCTGCGCCCAGCACCAGCACGCCGGCCAACCCCGCCGCAACGGTGCGCCGACGCCGACGACTCGCCAGCGCGGTCATCGCCCGCCCCCGTAGAGTCCGCGTTGACGCACGACCTCGAGCACCGGTTCGGTGATGAGGAAGTCGAGCGGGCGACCATCATTGAACCGTTCCCGCAGGTCGGTGCTGGACACGTCAAGGTGGGGCACCTCCACATGCTGCCACGGGAACTGCCGCGGCAGTTCCGCCTTCTGCCCCGGGCGGTCGACGACGACCAGCGTGGATCGGGCGGCGACCTCGTCGTAGCGGTCCCACGTGGTGAAACCGCCAGCGGCGTCGTCGCCGACGATGGTGAACAATTCGGCTCCCGGATACTGCTCGGCGAGCAGGCTCAGGGTGTCAGCCGTGTAGCTGGGGCCGCCGTGGTCGATCTCGGTCCGGCCGGCCTCGAGACCAGCGACGTGTGCCACTGCCGCCTGAACCAACGCAAAGCGGTCCTCGGCAGGAGTGATCTCCCGGCTCCGTTCTTTTTGCCATGGCACATTGGCCACCATCAGCACCACCACATCGAGTTGCAGAGCATGTCGCACGTTGACGGCCGTGACCAGATGCCCAACGTGCGGAGGGTCAAACGTACCGCCGAACAATCCGATACGTTGGGGCACGAAGACGCATTGTAGGAGAAGTCAGCGCCGAATCGGCGGCACCCCGGCCCGAGACGGCTGTCGTTCGCGCGTATCTGACACGACAGGGCTTGACCAATGGTGTACTCTGGACTCTCCCCCCCTTAGAGACTCTTCAACATCTGCCCAACACCCCCCTTGGACAGCGGATTTCACCTCGTCGTGCGTGTCAACGCACAACCAGCGACATCTGCCTCGGTGGGTGCGTGGTGGTGGCACCGGCCAGCAACTTCTGCCGGTTGTGCCAACCGACACGTCACACCGCGGAATGCGAACAACACAAGAACGGTTAGACACCCCGATATGAACGATTCCATTGGTCTGTACCTCAACGACATCGGCAAAGTTGCCCTGCTCAACGCTGAAGAAGAGCGCGAACTCTCCCGCGCTATCGAAGCAGGCCGCGAGGCCGCTGAGCGTATCTCCAACGGCGAGAAGTCAGCGCAGCTCAAGACCGCTGTCAACGCCGCCGCCAAGGCAAAGGATCGGTTCATCCGCTCCAACCTGCGGCTCGTGGTGAGCATTGCCCGCCGCTATCCCCTGCCCCAGGGCATGGACCTGCTCGACCTCATCCAAGAGGGCAACCTCGGTCTCGAGCACGCCGTCGACAAGTTCGACTGGCGTCGCGGCTTCAAGTTCAGCACGTACGCCACGTTCTGGATCCGCCAGGCCATCGGCCGTGCCCTCGACCAGAAGGCCAGCCTCATCCGCATCCCCGGCGATCGCTCGGCAAGCCTGCGCGCTGCACTGCGTCAGGCCAGCGGTGATGGCGAGACCCTCGACCTCGGCAATGCCGAACTGCACCGTCTCACCACGCCCGTGTCGCTTGACAAGACCATCGGCGACGATGGCGATGCCACGCTCGGCGACCTCATGGCCAACGGCGACGGAACCCCCGAAGATGCCGTCATGGCCATGGTCGACAGCGATCTGCTCGACGAATTGCTCGGCACCCTCGACAAGCGTGCCCGGTACGCCGTCGAGGCCCGCTTCGGCCTGCTCGACGGCGAGCGCAAGAGCTTCCGCGAAGTCGGCGAGAACCTGGGCGTCACGGCCGAGGCGGCACGCCGTCTCGTCAGCCGGGCCGTGGCAGGTCTTCGCGAAGACGCTGTCCGCATTCTGGCGGCCTGACCCCAACATGGCCAAGGCGTGGACACCATCCTCTTGGCAGTCGTTTCCAGCGGCACAACAGCCCGAGTGGCCTGACTCCGGTGCGCTTGACCGTGCGCTGAAGCAGATCAGCGGCTATCCCCCGTTGGTGTTCGCTGGCGAGGCCCGCAGCTTGCAGACCGCGCTCGGCCATGTGGCCTCCGGCAACGCCTTCTTGCTGCAGGCTGGCGATTGTGCCGAGAGCTTCGAAGACTTCTCGGCGGTCAACATCCGCGAGAAATTGCGCGTCATCCTGCAGATGGCCGTGGTGCTCACCTACTCGCTCGGTGTGCCCGTGGTGAAGGTGGGGCGCATCGCCGGGCAGTTCGCCAAACCGCGGTCGTCACCGTTCGAACGCATCGGCGATCTGGAACTACCCAGCTTCCGCGGTCACATCGTCAACGCAGAGGCGCCCACGGCCGCAGCCCGGGTACCCGACCCCGACCGTCTCGTGCAGGCGTACCACCAGAGCGCCTCCACGCTCAACCTCGTCCGCGCCTTTGCCAAGGGCGGTTTCGCCGATCTCAACCGGGTGCATGCCTGGACCCAGGAGTTCGTCGCCAGCAGCCCCGAGGGCCGCAAGTACGAGCAACTCGCTGCCGAGATCGATCGTGCGCTGCGCTTCATGCGGGCATGCGGAGTGGACACCGAATCGAACAGCCGCCTCCACGAGGTTGACTTCTTCACCAGCCACGAGGCGCTGTTGCTCGGCTACGAAGAGGCGCTCACCCGTCAGGATTCGCTGACCGGCGGATGGTACGACTGCTCGGCGCACATGCTGTGGATCGGCGAGCGCACCCGCAACCTTGATGGCGCACACATCGAGTTCCTGCGCGGCGTCGGCAACCCTGTCGGCTGCAAGGTCGGCCCCACCACCGACCCCGAATACGTGCTCGAGCTGTGCCAGGCCCTCAACCCGGCCCGCATTCCCGGTCGGCTCACGCTGATCAGCCGGATGGGTGCCAACCATGTCGAGGACAAGTTGCGACCTCTGCTGCGGGCCGTCCGAGATGCCGGCCACCCCGTGGTGTGGGCATGTGACCCCATGCACGCCAACACCTACACCGCCGTCAGCGGCCACAAGACACGCGACTTCGACGAGATCTGCTCCGAGATCGCCGGTTTCGTGCGGGCGCACAGCGCCGAGGGCACCTGGCCGGGCGGTATCCATGTGGAACTCACCGGCGACGACGTGACCGAATGCGTCGGTGGTGCCGACAAGATCTTGGACTCGCAGCTCGACGACCGTTACCAGACGGTGTGCGATCCACGCCTCAACGGCCGCCAGAGCCTCGATCTCGCCTTTCGCGTTGCCGATCTGATTCGTACCAACGGCCTGGCGTGAACCCGTTCGGGTCGGCGCTGTCGTTGATCGACAGCTGGCCCGTTCCCACCGTGGCGGCCGCCGTGGTGGGCGACAACGGCTCGGTGACCACGCATGGCAATGGCGACCATTCGTTTCGTCTTGCCTCGATCACCAAGATCATCAGCACCTGGGCGATCATGATCGCTGTCGAGGAGGGCGTGATTGCGCTCCACTCCGCCGTTGGCCAGCCGGGGTGTACCCTGCGGCACCTGCTCAGCCATGCCGGCGGGTACGGCTTCGATAGCCCCACGCCCGTGTCAGCCCCCGGTCGGCGGCGTATCTACTCGAACACCGGCATCGAGTTGGCGGCCGACGCGGTAGCCCACGCTGCGGGCATACCCTTCGGCGAGTATCTCCGTGAGGCGGTGCTCGACCCCCTCGACATGACTCATTCGGCCCTGCGCGGCTCGCCCGCCCACGGCATATGGAGCACCATCGACGATTGCGTCAAGTTGGTGCGCGAGCTCATGCACCCCCGCCTGCTGGCGCCCGAAACCGTGCACGAGGCCACGACCACCCAATTCGGCGAACTGGCCGGCGTGGTGCCGGGCCTCGGCAGCTACCGGCCCTGCCCGTGGGGCCTTGGCGTGGAGATCCGCGGCGGCAAACACCCGCATTGGACCGGTACTCGCAACAGTCCGGCCACGTTCGGCCACTTCGGAGGGGCCGGCACCATGCTGTGGGTCGATCCCGCCGCCCGGATCGGTGTGGTTGCCCTGACGGATCGGGCCTTCACCGACTGGCGCAGCGAGGCACTGGAGCTGTGGCCACAGTTCAGCGACGCCGTGCTGTCAGCATCGGCTGCGCTGTCCGACGTTGCGCTGTCCGACGCTGCGCTGTCCGACATTGGGTAGGCAGTCTACTTGGGTGGGCGGCAGGCGTAGGGCGGGGTCCACGGGCCGCGCCCACACGAGGTCCACAGGTCGCTGGCGGCGTCAGCGCACGCCGTGAGCGAGCGCTGCACCAAGTCGGCGGTCCACCCATGTCTGCCCAGCTCGCCCGTGGGGGCGAACGTGCCCGACAGCACGTTCAGCTGAAAGGTGCAGTGCGAATCGTCGCGGGTGGCAGCGTTCACCGTGACGGCCCGGTAGTTGCAGCCGCCTTCACGCGAGGCGATGTAGACCGCCCACTGCTGGGTGGCTGCATCGGCACCGTCGAGCGCGAACTGGTCGGCGATGATGTCCGCCTGGTGCACAGTACACGCCGGGCGCGCCGCGAAATACGGGATGCCGTCGAGCGTGAGGCTCCACTTCGCCTCGTCCTGCACGGGCGCCGGCCATGGGCCACGGGGCGCGGGCCGGACATCTACTGGGATGGTCAGCGACGACGATGACGCCGGGATGGGGATGAGGCAGGCGAGCGCAACGAGCACAACGAGCAGTTGCGCCCGCCGCTTCATCCACAGAGTCAGCTGAGGCGCTCGACGATCATGGCCAATCCCTGGCCGCCGCCCACGCACATGGTCTCGAGACCGAAGGTCTTGTCCTTGCTCTGCAGACCGTGGATGAGGGTGGTCATGATGCGGGCACCGGTCATACCGAAGGGATGGCCGAGGGCGATGGCGCCGCCGTGCACGTTGAGCTTCTCCATCGGGATGCCAAGGTTACGGGCCGAGGGCAGCACCTGGGCGGCGAAGGCCTCGTTGATCTCGACCAGATCGATGTCGTCGATGGTCATGCCGGCACGCTTCAGCGCCTGACGCACGGCCTCGACCGGGCCGAGGCCCATGATCTCGGGGTTCAGGCCCGACACGCCCGACGAGACCACGCGTGCCAGCGGGGTGAGGCCGAGGGCCTTGGCCTTCTCGGCGCTCATCACCATCACGGCAGCGGCGCCGTCGTTGAGCGGACAGGCGTTGCCGGCCGTGACCTGACCATCGGGGCGGAAGGCCGGCTTGAGCGCCGCAAGGCCCTCGAGCGTGGTGCCCTCGCGGGGGCAGTCGTCCTTGGAGACAACGGTGCCGTCGGGAAGGGTGAGCGGGGTGATCTCCTGCTCGAACCAGCCGTTGGCCACGTTGGCGCTGGCGAGGTCCTGCGAGCGCTTGGCGAAGGCGTCCATGTCCTCGCGGCTGACGCCTTCGACCTCGCGCACGTTCTCGGCGGTCTGACCCATGGCGATATAGGCATCGGGCAGGCCGGCCTGAGGGGTCCAACCGGGCTGGCCCCCGCCGGAGCGCTCGCGGGTGCGCTCGCCGGAGGGCTTGAAGATGGGGTTCGGGGCGGTGTCGCTGGCACCGAACTGGTAACGGCTGACGGCTTCGACGCCGGCAGCGATGAAGCAATCGCCCTCGCCGGCCTTGATGGCGTGGGCGGCCATGCGGATGGTCTGCAGGCTCGACGAGCAGTAACGGTTCACCGTGACGCCGGGGACGCTGTCGAGACCGGCGAGGATGGCGACCATACGGCCGAGGTTGAAACCGGCCACGCCGGCGGGCTGGCCGACGCCCATGAGGAGGTCTTCCACATCGCTTGCCTGCACGGATGGCACCTTGGCCATGAGCGCACGCACGATCTGGGCCGACATGTCGTCGGGGCGCAACGTGGTGAGTGTGCCCTTGTTGGCACGGCCGATCGGGCTGCGAGCGGTGGCGACGATTACTGCTTCGGGCATGGTTCCCCCTGGAGGATGATTCGATCTGGAGACGGTCGAAAGCGCAGCCTAGCGACCGCCCGTTGCCTTCTCCCAACGCTCGGGCGCGCAAGACGCAGGTGGGCCTAGCGGGTGTCGACCACGCGGAACGCCTCGGCGCAACGACCTTCGGCGAGCCCGTACTGGATTGCGGTGGCCGCGCTCCACGAACGGACGCGCTGCTCGATCCCCGAAGGATCCTGATGCTGGGTCTCGTGACACAGCAGTGCCCGGATCTTGCGATCGAGGTTCTGGGTGATGTCCTCGACGTGCATGTCGGCACCGGGAGCGGTTCCGAGGCCCATCACCCAGATCTCGGGAACGGTCCACGGCTCGAGGCCCTCGTCGAGCAGTTCGGGGTACGCGAACGGGTTGCGCGCATCGGGATACACGGCGGCGATGGATGCCTGGCCGGTGGCCAGATGGTCGGGGTGACTGGCGTAGATGCGAGCCAGGTTGAGCTCGGGCGACTGCACCAGCACGCGCTGCGGGCGGACCTCGCGGATCACGCGCGACAGTGCGCAGCGCAGTTCGAGGTTGTATTCCACACGCCCGTCGCGGAAACCCAGGAACACCAGGTTCTCCACGCCCACTTCCTTGGCGGCCCGGGTTTGCTCCTCGCGCCGGGTCAGCGCCATCTGCGGGCGGGCGATGGTCTGGTCGAAGCCGCCGGCGTCACCATCGGTGACCAAGCAGTAGGTCACCTCGATACCGGCGTCGGCCATGTTGGCCACCGACCCGGCTGCCCCGAAATCGACGTCGTCAGGATGAGCGGTGATGACCAGTGCGCGCTGCACCTCGTGTGGTTCCAACATGAGATGCAGGCTACGGCCCGCCTAGATTGCGAGGATGACTTTGCCCTCTGTTTCTCTGGGGTCGTTCGACCTGTCCGATCCACTCTTTTGGACCCAGCCCCGCGACTACCGCGAGGCGGCATTCAAGACGCTGCGCGACAACCCCGGTTTGCAGTTCTTCGCCGAGCGCGAGATCCCCGATATCCCGTTCCCCGTGGGCCCCGGCTATTACGCGCTCGCCCGTCACGAGGATGTGTGGCAGGCCAGCCGCAACGCACAGTTGTTCTGCAGCGGCCAGGGCAGCAACATCGGCGACCTGCCTCAGGAGATGAACGAGTTCTTCGGGTCGATGATCAACATGGACGACCCCAAGCACTTCCGCCTGCGCAGCATCGTCTCCAAGGGGTTCACCCCCAAAGAGATCGGGCGCGTCGAGGAATACGTGAAGGTGAAGGCGAAGTCCATCGTCGACGGCCTGTTCGAGCGCTACCCCGACGGCGAGTGCGACTTCGTCGAAGAGGTGGCCGCTCCCCTGCCGCTGCAGATCATCTGCGAGATGATGGGCATCCCGGCCGAGGACGAAAAGATGATCTTCGCCTGGACCAATGTGATCCTGGGCGCCGGCGACCCCGAGTTCGGCGGAACGCTCGATGCCCTGATGGGTACGGCATTGGAGATGTTCATGTACGCGCAGGCGCTCGGCGAAGACCGCTTGGCCAACCCGCGCGACGACATGACCAGCGCGATGATGCACGCCGAGGTCGACGGCGAACGCCTGTCGGCTCAGGAGTTCGGCAGCTTCTTCATCCTGCTCGTGGTCGCCGGCAACGAGACCACCCGCAACGCCATCAGCCACGGCATGCGCGCGCTCACCCAGTTCCCCGATCAACGCGCCATCTGGTTCGACGACTTCGAGGGCAACACCAAGACCGCTGTCGAGGAGATCGTGCGCTGGGCCACGCCCGTCATCCATTTCCGTCGCACCGTCACCGCCGACACCGTGCTGGGCGACACCGAACTGAAGGCGGGCGACAAGGTGGTCATGTGGTACAACTCGGCCAACCGCGACGAGCGCGCCTTCACCGATCCGTACACGTTCGACGTTCGCCGCAGCCCGCTCCCGGCGCAGGCCGGCTTCGGCGCCGGCGGACCGCACTTCTGCCTCGGCGCCAATTTGGCCCGGCGAGAGATCGCCGTCATGTTCGACGAGATCCGTACCCGCATGCCGAACCTGCAGATCATCAGCGAACCCGACATGCTCCAGAGCGCCTTCATCAACGGCATCAAGCGCATGCGGTGCAGCTGGAAGTAGTCCGCACTCGGCAGCGAACTTGCGTCCTGGGGGCCCATGAGGGGCCGTCAGGACGCAACTTCGCGACAGTCAGCTGGTCTCGCCGCTGAGGTAGTGGCGGCGGCACAACAATTCGTATCGGACGACATCGCCGAACAACGGCTGTTCGCCCTCGCTCGAGGTGTCGCCGACCACCACGGTCTCGCCCTCGTACACGATGGCGCCGTTCACCAGTCGGGCGTTGTGCGTGGCGCGTTGGCCGCACCAGCAACGCGCCTCGACCTGCAGCGCCACACGCTCGTCGGCGATCTCGAGCAACCGCTTGGTCCCGTCGAACAGCAACCCGCGAAAATCGGTGATCAGGCCAAACGCGAACACGTCGACGTTCAGCTCGTCGACCACACGAGCCAGCTGATCGCACTGCGCCGCGGTGTAGAACTGGGCCTCGTCGCAGACGATGAACGACAGCGGCGCATAGGCCATGGCGAGGACGAAGATGTCGAGCTCGCTGTGCACCTCGATGGCCGGCGCCGACACACCGAGGCGACTGGTGATCTGCGTGCCGTCGCGATCGAGCTTGGTGAGCAACAACCCCTTCAGGTTGCGCGATGCAAGGTTGTGGCGGATCTGCAGCGCGAGCGTGCTCTTACCAGAACCCATCGTGCCGAAGCTGAACCGGAGTATCGCCATGTCGGGACCGCACCGTAGCCGATGCGGACTCAGACCCGTCCGGCAGCGACGGCTGCCTCTTCTGCGGCGGTGAGCTGCTGATCGACGATGGCCAGACCGCCGACCCAGAAGTCGGGGTCGGTCAGATCGCAGTCGACGATGCGGCCGAGGTCTTCAGGGCTCATCGACCCACCGGCGCGCAGCAGGTCGAGATACTGGGGCACGAAGGCGTCGCCGACCTCTTCGTACCGGCGGTACACGCTGAGCGCCAGCAACTGGCCGTAGGCATACGCGTACACATAGCCCGGTGTGTGCAGGAAGTGCGGGATGTAGCTCCACCATGTGCGGTAGCCCTCGGTGATCTCCACCGACGGGCCGAGCATGTCGGTCTGCGTCTGCGCCCACATCTCGTTGATGTGCTCGATGGAGAGCTCGCCCGCTGTGCGCCGGCCGGTGTGCACGGCGTGCTCGAAGCGGTTCATCGCGATCTGACGGAACACGGTGGTGATGGAATCCTCGAGCGTGGCGGCCAGCAGGGCCAGACGCTCGTTGGGGTCGGTGAGCATGCCGAGCAGACGGGTGCTGGTGACGGTCTCGCCGAACACCGATGCGGTCTCGGCAAGCGTGAGCGGCGTGGTCATCTGGAACACACCCTGCTCGCGGGCGAGGTAGCCGTGCACACCATGGCCCAGTTCGTGGGCGAGCGTGGCGACATCGCGGGTGCGACTGGTCCAGTTCAACAGCACGTACGGATGATGCGACGGCACGGTGTACGCACAGAATGCTCCGGGCCGCTTACCAGTGCGGTTGGGGGCGTCGATCCAGTTCTCGCGCAGGAACCGCTGCACGATCCCTGCCAGCTCGCCGCTGAACGAGGAGTACGCATCCATCACGATCTCGGTGGCGGCAGACCACGGCACCTGTGCCTCGGTGCTGGCCACCGAGGCCATGCGGTCGTAGTCGGCGATCTTGGGCAGGCCGAGGATCTTGGCCTTCAACGCATACCACCGGTGCGGGATGTCGTAGCGACCGACGACGGCGTCGATGAGCGCCTGCACGCTGTCGTCGCCGGCCTCGTTGGCCAGATTGCGGCTGCTGATCCAGTTGGGGTAGCGGCGCAGGCGGTCGTCGATGGACTTGTCGTTGAGCAAGGTGTTGAACACGAACGCGCGGGTGCGCAGGCCGGGCTGCAGGCCCTCGGTGACTGCGGCATGCGCCTGCTGGCGCACTGCCCGGTCGGGATGCTGCAGCATGGCCAGGCCCTGCGGCAACGGCACGATTGCGTTGGTGCCGTCAGCCCGGGTGAGGGTGACCTCCATGGCCGAGCTGAGCTCGTCGAACAGGCGCGCCCACGCCCCCGCACCGGTCTGGTTCTTCTCGGTGAGGATGCGCTCCTCGGGCTCACTGAGCAGATGCGGCTTGTAACGCCGCGCCGAACGCAGGTGATGGCGTACGAAATCGAGCGCGGGATCGGGGGTCGACAGGATGGCATCGGCATGTTCCTCAGAGGCCTCGGCCCATTCGAGCTCGATGAACAGCAGTTGGGTGCCGATCGCCGTCGCGCGTTCTTCCACATGCGCAACCAGTGCGCCGTGGGCAGGATTCACCGTGTCGCCGGCGAACTGCAGGCCGGCGTAGTTGCCTGCCCGGCCGAGAAGCTCGACGAGCACGGCATAGCGCCGGTGGAACGCTGCCAGTTCGGCGGCGGTCATGGTGGCGATGCGGCCACGGCCCGAGGCAACGAGCTCGGCGACGACGGCATCGGCCCGATCGAGCAATTCATCGACGTCGACGGCACCGTCGAGCAACGGATGCAGGTCCCACGCAACCCCTTTGGCTGCGATGTCATCGGGATCGTGGGCGCGCTCGGCGCCGAGGGCAGACGTCATATGACGAGCCTACGCGCCCGGCCCTACGCGCGCCGGGCCTGCAGCGCCTCGGCGATCCTGGCCTCAACCATCGCCCGGCGTTCGGGGCTGAGGTTGGAGCTCAGTTCGAGATAGGTGCGCAACTCCACGACGACATCGGTGAATTCGTCGACGCCACCCAGTTCGGCCGCATCGGCAATGGCGACGTCGCTGCGAATGCCGATGTAGACGTCAGCCATCAACTGAATCGTGCCCGCTGACAGCAACTCTTCGAGCCGCACGATCTCGTAGCCGCGGCTGTGGATGACATCGATGATGCCGGGCAACGCGTTGACGGTCTGCGTGTGCGAGCCGCCCTCGTGGAGGAGGATGATGTTGCCCGGGTGAATGGTGCGCGCCACATTGTTGATGATCTGCGACGACGAGATGCGCGGCGCCAGGAAGTCGTTCAAGATGGTGGACGTGAACACGTTGGCCATGCCCAGCCGCGCGCATTCGTTCTGGATGACGACACCCTGGGTGAGCCCCGGCGAGCGGAAGAGCTCGGGGGTCCAGTTGAACAGGCTGGCAAAGACATCCTGGGCCGGACTGATCTCGTTGGCGAGACGTGTCGGGTTGTAGGTGGCATGGGTGAGGCTGTGGTTGCCGATGCCGTACCCGCGTTCGAACACCTCACGCGCGATATCGGGAAACATGAGCGCGTTGTTGGCCACCATGAAGAAATGGATGAGCCCATAGTGCTGCTCGAGCCCCGCATTACGCATGTGGTTCATCATCGCTTGGGTGTTGACCGGCCAGGGGCCATCGTCGCAGGTGATGCTGACGATGGGCGGACCGTTCACGTCGCCGGAGCGGATGAGGTCACCCGGGCGCCACAGGCGCGGCCACATGGTGGTGGGAGCAGGCGCTGGTGGGGCCAGCCGGCTGGCGAGCCGTGTTCCGACACCGCCCTGGGAAACATCAACCAGCCCAGCGATGGACGGCGCTGCCAAGGAGTGCAGCGAATGATCGTGAGCAGCGGTGCGGCGGCCGAGCGCAACAGCGCCGACGCAACCAGCCAGACCTGCCGAAGCGAGCTGCAGCAGCTGCCGTCTGGTCAGCAAGCCCGAGTCAGTTCTGTTGGTTCCCACGCGAGCCACGGCACGCGATTCTATGCGAGCACCCCCGCCACTTCACAAGAAATCCACAACAGTGTGCGTCAGGCGACGTACACGTTACGGATGACCTCGTCGATGGTGGTGACGTCGTTGGCAACCAGGTTCATTGCTTCGGCGCCCATGGTGCGCATGCCCTGCTTGGTGGCGAGGTCGCGCACGTCGTGGGGAGTGGCGCCGGCCACGAGCAGTTGGCCGATCTCCTCGGTGACCTCGAGCACCTCGTACACGCCCACTCGCTCGCGGAACCCGGTGTCGGAGCAGTAGTTGCAGCCGGCGCCGCGCAGGAAGACCTTCTTGGTCGGCCCGCCGAGGTAGTCGTACCAGCGCATGTCGCTGGCCGAGGGCTTGTACGGGGCAGCACAGGACGGGCAGATCTTGCGGACCAGGCGCTGACCGACCACGCCCACGAGCGACGACGCAACGAGGAACGACTCCACGCCCATGTCGAGCAGCCGGTACAACGCAGCGCTGGCGTCGGTGGCGTGCAGCGAGGTCATCACCAGGTGCCCGGTGAGCGCAGCATGCACGGCGATGCTGGCGGTCTCTTCGTCGCGGATCTCGCCGACCAAGATGATGTCGGGGTCCTGACGCAGGATCAGCTTCAGGCCGCTGGCGAACGTGACGTCGGCCTGCAGGTTGATCTGCATCTGGTTGATCGCAGGGAACACGTATTCCACTGGGTCTTCGATGGTCATCACGTTCACGTCGCTGCGGCTCACGTTGCCCAGGGTGGCGTACAGCGTGGTGGTCTTGCCCGAACCGGTCGGCCCGCTGCAGATGATCATGCCGTATGGCTTGCTGACGATCGACTGGTACCGGTCGTGGGTGTCGGCAGGCATGCCGAGCTCGGACAACTCCAGGATGGAGCGGCTCTTGTCGAGCAGTCGCAGCACGGCCGTCTCACCCCAGATGGTGGCACCGGTGGAGACGCGCACGTCGAGCCCTGCGCCATCGATGGTCATCTGGAACTGGCCGTCCTGTGGGCGACGCCGTTCGACGATGTCCATGTCGGCCATGATCTTGATACGGCTGACCAGCTCGGGACCCGCCGACGCGGGAAGGCTGAGCACTTCGCGCAATGCGCCGTCCACCCGGAAGCGCACACGGATGCGACCCTCGGTGGGCTCCACATGGATGTCCGAGGCGCGGTCGCGCAGCGCCTGACGAATCATCTTGTTCACCAGTTGGATGATCGGTGCGTCGCTGACGCCGATCTCCTCGATCACTTCCTCGGGCGCAGCATTGGCCCAGAACTCCTGGATCTGGCGGTCATCGGCCGAGATCAGCCGGTAATGGGTCCGCAGGGCGGTCTCCACATCGGCCGGAGGAGCGAGGAACACGTTGACCACGTCGACGCGCAGGCGGGCAAGGTACTCGCGCACGGCCGGATCGGCACCGTCGGCAACGGCGACATCGATGGTTCCATCGACAAGGCGCAGAGGAATGACGTGATGGTGGCGCGCCATCACCTCGGGGATCAGTGCGAGAGCGGCCGCAGTCGGGCGTTCGCGGCGCAGATCGACGGTGGGAAGGCCCAACTGCGTGGCCAGCGCCTGGTTGAGCACTATCGGGTCGATGGCCCCCTGCTCGACCAGGATCGCGCCCAGCCGACCACCGGACTCGACCTGATGGTTGAGGGCGTTCCAGATGTCCTCGCTAGCCAAGCCATGCTCGGACGCCAGCACCTCGCCCAGCCGCAATCGATCATCGCCCTCGATGGTGCGCGTGACCTCGGCGGCGGGCCCCGCCTGCACCTGCAGCTCGCCCTGCTCCAGGCCGAGCGCCGTCGATTGTCGCTGCCGCTTCTTCACCTTGGAAATGCTCCCTCGTAGTGCGCCATCACGCTCGGCACCCTTCAAGCATCGGCGCACCACGCCAAATACTCAAGGGAAGAATCTACCGCACCGCAGGGCGGCATGTCCGGCGTCACCAACAGCGGCGCGTACCGCCCGGCAAGTTCTCCTCAAGCACCTGCCGCTTGCTACGCGCAGCATGTAGGATTCGTCTCGGTGGACAGTTTGCTGATGAAGACTTGGCGGTAGAGAACATGGCAAGTGCGACAGGCTCAGGGCCGTCACTCCCGGCGAAGGCCACGGCAACTGACGCAGCACGAGAACAACTCGTCGATGGCGAAAGCTTTGTCGATCGCGCCGGCACTGCCAGCACGGTGGGCACGGCACTTGACGACGACCCCACGCCCGAACCCGTCAAGGTCGTGCCGTGGTACCGCAAGGAATACGGCGGTCGGCGCAAGGTCAAGCCAGAGATCATCATGGAGTTCTCGCGTCAGCTCTCGTCGTTCATCGAGGCGGGCATCCCTCTGATCGATGCGCTCGAGATCGTCGGGCTGCAGGCAGACTCCGACGTGATGCGCGATGTCATCGGCGAGATACGCAGCGCCATCTTGCGCGGGGCCAGTTTCGTAGCCGCTGTCGCCGAGCACCCCGATGTGTTCCCCGCCTACTACCGGGCGATGGTGCGCTCGTCGGGCTATACGGGCAACCTCGATCAGGTGCTCACCCAGCTCGCCTCGTACCTCGAGCGCGACATCACGGCCCGCCGACAGGTGAAGAGCGCCCTCACCTATCCCATCATCGTGCTCATCGTCGCCACTGCCGCAATCATCGCCATGGCCCTGTTCGTACTGCCCAAGTTCTCGACCCTCTACAAGAACCTCGGGGCGCGTCTGCCGCTGCCCACCAGAATCCTGCTCGGCATGACCGACTTCTTCACCGAGTACTGGCCGTTCCTGCTGCTACTGGTCGTCGCCGTGTCCACCGCCGTGTACCTGCTGTACGGCCGCAGCACGGCAAAGCCTCGACGCGACCCGCTGGTGCTGAAGATGCCCGTGCTCGGCGAGTTGGTACACATCGTGGCCATCGAACGGTTCTGCCGGGTGCTCTCTGCGCTTGCCACCGCAGGCGTTCCCCTGCCCGAGGCGATCGAGGTCGCCGCCGACAGCACCAACAACACCGTGTTCCAGACCAAACTCGCCGTCGTGCGAGAGGCACTCGTGCGCGGCGGCGGCCTATCGCAGCCCAGCACGGAATCCGAGCTGTTCCCCATCGCTGCGCGCCAGATGATCGCGGTCGGTGAAAAGACCGGGATGCTCTCGGTGCAACTCGGCAAGGCGGCCAGCTACTACGAGCGCGAGGTCTCGTTCCGGATCAAGAAAGCCACCGACATCTTCGAACCGATGGTCATCTTGTTCGTTGGCGGAATCGTCGGTTTCGTTGCCGTGGCACAGGTGGCCGCGATGTATAGCATCTTCAGTCAGATCAAAACCTGACGATAACCATTCAGGTCAACACGTTCCATCACTCGCATCAGCGACAACAACCATCGTCGAGCGATCGACACCTTTCAAGAAAGCAGAACACGTTATGAATCATCTCGACGAACTTGCCGAGAGCACTGATGCCAGCGCTTCCCGCAATGGTTTCACCCTCATCGAGGTCCTGATCGCCATCGTGGTGGTGGGCATCTTGTCCGCCGTCGTGATCATCGGTATCTCCTCGCTCACCAACAAGGGATCCGGCTCGGCCTGCCAGGCCTCGGCCGACGCAGCCAAGGCCGCGGCCACCGTTCACTATGCCAACACCGGCGCCTACCCGGCGTCGCTGAACGCGATGACCGTCACCAGCCCCAAGGAACTCGAACTGCCGACTGGTGTGACCGCTCCCGTCAATTCCACCACCGGTGCCACCTGGACGCTCACCATGACGCCCGGTTCGCCTCCCACCTTCGCCTGCACGGTCCCCTGATCTGGATGGGTTGTCTGGACATGACAGCGTCGTGTCCAGACAACCGACATCTACCCGACTGCGATCACACCATGAACCACGGGCTCAGGTTTCACCCCAAGGAGGGCTCGGACATGCACCAACGGACCCTTCGCGACGCGGGTGAGACGCTCGTCGAGATCGTGATCACCATTGTCATCGTCAGCCTTGCCGTCACCGCCCTGATCGCAGGTCTGGGCACTGCGGCCGGAGCCGCCAAGGCACACAAGGACCTGGCGCTGTCCGACACCGTGATGCGCAACTACGCCGAGGCAACCAAGCGCGCCGCAGCCACATGCACACCCGGCGGCACCTACAACGTGGTCTACACGCCTCCCACCAACTTCGGCGTGTCGGTATCGCCCGACGGCGGCGTGTGCCCGGCGCTGGATGCCACACAGGCTCTTCTGATCAGCGTCACCACGCCCGTCGGCGTGACCAAGACCATGCAGATCAAGGTGCGCACGCCATGACCGCTCCTCACGGAACCCATCGCCACGACGACCGGGGTGCTGCGCTGATTCTGGCAATCGGCTTCATTCTGCTGATCAGCGCGATCGTGGGCGGGCTTGCTGCGCTCATCACCTCCAGCTTGGACAACCGCGGCACCCTCGACACCATCCGCAACCGGCAGTACGCCGCTGATGCCGGCATTCAAGACGCCATCACACAGGTGCGCTCGGTCACCAATCGCACGTCGGCGCTGGCCTGCGACCCGTCAGCACCGCTCACCTACGTTCCGTTCACGACCGCGCTCAACTCGAGCAATATCCGGGTCGACTGCGCCAAGGCCTTCGGCGTCGCCGGCAGCACCGACAACTACGTGCTCGCCCAACGCAACGTCATCTTCACCGCCTGCGTCGATACCGGCTCGGCCTGCACCACTGCCAACGTCATCATCCGAGCCCAGGTGGACTTCGAGCAGAAGTACGCTGGCGCCGTGACCACCACGTTTGTCCAATCCTGGAGCGTGAACCAATGAACGACCCACGGCCATACTGGCGGCGCTGCATGCGCCCGCAGCGCAACACCGAATCCGGCTTCACACTCATCGAACTGGTCATGGCGGTGGTGCTCAGCGGCCTCATCGCCGGCGTCATCGTGGCAGCGCTGGTGACTTCGCTCAACATCGCCGATTCAGCCTTAGATCAGGTGCACGACTCGGTCGATGCCAGCCTCGTGTCCGCGTTCTTGTACCGCGACGCCCAGGCAGCCGGTGGAGTTGACCCCACGCTTGCTCAACTCGACCCTTCGATCGGCGTGTCCACCAGCGACGCCGGATCATGCGGCGTGCCCAGTGGCTCCACGCTCGTGATGCGCTTCAGCTGGCTCGACCGCCAGACCGTGACGACCAGGCGCACGGTGACAACCACCTATTCATTCGATGCCGCCAACAAGAAACTGACCCGGCGCATCTGCCAGGACGGAACAACCACCGATGCTGTGTTGGCGCGCACGCTCAGCTCGGTGAGCGCCACCTGTACGCCGGCGTGCACCGGGCTGCCCAGCTTCGTCACGCTGGCCCTCGCCGGGAGCGGCATTCGCTCGCCGTTCTCGTACGCGCTCAGTGCATCACTGCGTCCGCAGAACCAGATCCGCCCAACCACGAACACGGCCTCTACCGTGTCGGTGCTGGCCATGGGTGGATCCGCATCAGCATGCCCCAACCTGAAGTTGAGCGGCACGTCCACCATCACCGTGGTCGGTGACGCAACTGTCGGCTCTGACTGCACCGGCGCCGGCCCCCAGAGCGGCGCCCAGACACTGTCGTTCATCAACGGAGGACTCAGCACCCTGGCCGGCCTGACCGACCCGTTCTCAACGCTCGCAGCACCAGCGGGCACCTGTGCGGGCACAACGAACCCGACCCCCAAT
>WLMZ01000061.1 GCA_009726095.1 Actinomycetota bacterium | reverse complement strand
TACGCGAACCCAAGAAGCTGGGAACCGCAATCGCAGCCAGGATGCCGATAATGAGCATTGCCACAGCAAGCTCGGTCAATGTGAAACCGGCATCACGCCGGAACAACTTCTTCATAGCAACCCTCACGAGTTCCTCCATGTTGATTCAGCGCCCCGGCTTCGCAGGACGCCGCCCACGCCGTATGCGCAGACGAAGTTATGTGTCGGCACGAATGCAGCACTTTGTTTCGCGAACTTCCCCACTCCACCCGCCGGAGACACCACTACGAGCAGATCGGATCGTCGGCGTGGCGCCGAACGCGACAGGATGGCGGGGTGAGCGCACCGATCATCGTCATCGTCGGCCGACAGAGCGAGAAGGCCAGCGGTGTACGCGCCGAGGCCTACGCGTCGGGGCAGCGGTACTACAAGGCGATCGAACGGGCCGGCGGCATTCCCCTGATGCTGCCACCGATGCCCGAGCTGCTCGATGGCCGGTTGATCGATCTCATCGGTCGGGTGGATGGCGTGCTCTTCCATGGCGGCGGCGACATCGATCCGCGGCGGTACGGCGACGCCGCAACGGCCGAGCAGCTCTATGGCATCGTGCACGAACACGACGAGGTCGAGTTGGCAGTGATGCGGGCCGCGATCAACCACGATCTGGCGGTGCTGGGCCTTTGTCGTGGGTTGCAGATCCTGAACGTGGCGCTGGGTGGCACGTTGGTGCAAGACATCGGCAGCGAGGACCACTGGCTGAAGTTCCACCCGGTGTCATTGCAGCCCAACAGCCGGCTGGCCAAGGGCTTCGGCACCATTCGGCCGGCGCGCTGCCACAGCGTGCACCACCAGATCATCGACGCTCTGGGCGAGGGGCTGCAGGTGGTCGGAACAACCGACGATGGAATGTTGGAAGCCGTGGAACTCAATTCGGCCACCTGGGTGGTCGCCACGCAATGGCACCCCGAGGACACCGCCCACGAGGACCCCGAGCAGCAGAACATCTTCGACGAACTGGTGCGCCAGGCAGCCGCTGGTCGCGCCCGTCGCTGAGGCGTACGACCGCCTCAGCCCCCGGTCAGGGGGCGGGCGACATTGGTGACCATGTCGCTGGCGTCGATGAGCCACCCGGGGTTGAACCCCACGTACAGCGTGAAGCCTGCACAGAGTGCAATCGCGATGCCCGTGGACAGCGGCACACGAACCGGCTCACGGGTGTCGTCGCCAGTTTCGGGATCGGCCAGCCAGACGTTGACCATGATGCGCAGGTACAGGAAGGCGGCGATCACGGCGGACACCATCGCGATGATGGCCAACGCGTAGCTGTGCTCGTCGACCACTGCCTTGATGACGCCGACCTTGGCGATGAAGCCAGAGGTCAGGGGCACGCCGGCCTGAGCCAGCAGGAACACCGTGAGCGCCATGGCGAGCAACGGCTGTTGCTTGGAAAGCCCGCGGAACGAACCGAGATCGGTGGCTGCGTCGCCGGTACGACCAACCACGGTGACCACAGCGAAGGTGCCGATGACCAACACGCTGTAGATCATGAGGTACATCATCGTTCCGGGCATGCCCCCGGCACCGGAGGCGCCAGCATGCCCAGCCGCCTCGACGCCGAGCAGGATGAAGCCGGCATGGCTGATGGACGAATACGCCAGCATTCGCTTCACGTTGGTCTGCACAACCGCCGAGATGGAGCCAACCAGGAGGGTGAGCACTGCGATGACCCAGATGACCGGGCGCCAGTCGTCTTTCCAGTTGGGCAGAGCGATGATCAGCACGCGCAGCATTGCTGCAAACGCGGCGGTCTTGCCGACGCTGGCCATGAATGCGGTGATCGGCGTGGGCGCACCCTGGTACACATCGGGCGACCAGAAGTGGAACGGGGCGGCCGACACTTTGAAGCCGAGCCCGACCAGCATCAGCCCGACACCCACCAATGCGAACGCATCACGCCGGTGCACTGGCACCGAGTCGAATGCAGCAAGAATGGTGGTGAAGTTCGTCGAACCCGTTGCCCCGTAGATGAGCGCAATGCCATAGAGGAAGAAGGCCGAGGAGAAGCCACCGAGCACGAAGTACTTGATGCCCGCTTCCTGGCTCTCGACCCGTCGGCGATTGCTTGCAGCGAGCACGTACAGCGCGATGGACAGGGTTTCGAGGCCGAGGAACAACACGATGAGGTCGTTCGACATCACCATCACGACGGCACCAACAGCGGCCATCAGGAAGAGCCCATAGACCTCGGGGCCTTCCATTCCTTCGCGGCGCAGGAAGTCGTCGGTGACCAACGCGGCGAGGCACAGCCCGATGCAGATGGTGATGGTCCCGAAGAGCGCCAGATGGTCGTACGACAGCGCGCCACCGACCAGTGTCTTGGCCCCGTCCTTGGAGATGTCGTGCCACTGCACGAAGGTGGTGGCCAGTGCCGCAAGGCCGATGGCAACGGTGCTCCATGCATAGAGGTGCTTGGGCCATTGCGGCGTGAGCGCCGCCGCGACCAGCAGCACCAGACCGCCGCCGAGCAACACCAGCAACGGCGACAGCGCGAACCAATCGATGGAAGGAGGATTGAAGGTTCCTGCGGCGATCATCACGGCTGGACAACCTCTGTCTGGGTCTCGCCCGAGTGCAACTCGGGCTGGGGCTCGACGTAACCGGTCTTGTCGCTGATATGCGAGATCAGAGCCTTCACGCTGGGCTGAATGCGATCGATCATCGGCTTGGGATACACGCCGCAGAACACGATGGCTGCGAGGAAGGGCAGCAACACCATGCCCTCTTTCCAATGGAGTTCGGCAAAGGTCTTGTTGTCATCGTCGGGCTCGCCGTGGAAGACGCGCTGATACGCCCACAGCAGATAGAGCGCAGCAAGGATGACCCCCGACGCAGCGACCACGGTCCACCACCGGGCGGTGAGGAACGAGCCGATGAGCACCAGGAACTCGCCAACGAAACCATTCAGGCCGGGCACGCCGATGGATGACAGCATGACGATGGTGAACACCGCGGCGAAGACCGGGGCCACCTTCTGCAACCCCTTGAGGGCGGAGATCTCGCGGGTGTGGCGTCGCTCGTAGATCATGCCGACCAAGAGGAACAACGCGCCGGTGGACACGCCGTGGTTGATCATCTGCATCACACCACCGGTGACCGACTGCGAGGTCATCGCAAACGTACCGAGCACGATGAACCCGAGGTGGGCAATGGACGAATACGCGACGAGGCGCTTCAGGTCCTTCTGCATGGTGGCAGCGATGGCGCCGTACAGAATGCCGATGACCGCAAGTGTGAGGAAGATCTCCCGGCTATTGCGCGCCGCCTGCGGGAACAGGTACAGCCCAAAACGCAGGAAGCCGTACGTACCGAGCTTCAGCATCACGCCGGCCAACACCACCGAGCCAGCTGTCGGTGCCTGCGTGTGCGCATCGGGCAGCCAGGTGTGCAGCGGGAACATGGGCACCTTCACCGCAAAGGCGATCGCGAAGGCGAAGAACAACCAGCGTCCCGTCGATGCAGCGAAGTTGGACTTCGTTGCAAGTTCAACAAGGTCGAACGTGATGTGCCCGACGGCGCCCTTGGCAAGCAGCACCGTGGCGATGATGCCAACGAGCATGAAGGCAGAGCCGATCATCGTGTACAGGAAGAACTTGGTGGCTGCGTAAATGCGCTTGTCGTAGCCCCAACCACCGATGAGGAAATACATGGGCACGAGCACGATCTCGAAGAACACGAAGAACAAGAAGAGATCGAGGCTGAGGAAGCTGCCCATGACGCCAGCCTCGAGCAGCAGCAGCCACGCCAAGTACGGCTTTTCGTCATGGTGCGGATCGACGCCGATGATGGCCAACGGGAACAGCACACCGGTGAGCACCACCAGGAACAGCGAGATGCCATCGACACCGAGGTGCCAACTGATGCCCCAGGTCTTGATCCACTCGTGCTTGCTGACCATCTGGAAATCGGACGAGCCGGTCTTGAACGACGCCAGCATCCACACGCTCAACGCGCCGACGAAGACGCTGATGAGAATGGCGGTGAGCTTGACCCATTCGGGACGGCGCTTGCTCATCGTTGCGATGATGAGCGCTCCGACAGCAGGCACCAGCACCAGCGCGGTGAGGACGGGGAAGTTGCTCGTGGCCGCCTCTGCAGATGCCAGGGTTGCGATAGCACTCATTGCTGCACTCCCCGCAAGACGAACCATGCAAGCAGGATGACGACCCCGATGCCGATCAGTGCGGCGTAGGTCCGCACCAGGCCGCTCTGGCCCTTACGCACCACACCTGCGACGCCCTGCACCAGCCTGCCGGTTCCGTTGACGGCACCATCGATGATGTGCGCATCGAACCAGGCGACGAAATCGAAGCTCTTTCGACCGGTGCCGCCCATGAAGTCGGACACGGCCTTGTCGTAGTACCACGCGTTGGCAAGCACCGTTGGCTCGATGGCCTTCACCTTCTTCTTCGAATAGACCATGTAGGCGGTGGCGATACCGGCGAGCCCGATGAGAACAGCAACTCCGGCGAGGACCCACTTGATGTCCTCGGAGCCCGACTTCAGCGGACGCTCAGCACCTTCGATGACCGGTTCGAGCCAGGACTCGAGCCGCTTCGTGGTGGAACTGAACGGCAATTGGATGGCGCCACCCACGATGGACAGCCCGGCGAGCACCACGAGCGGGGTGACCATGGTCCACGGGCTCTCGTGCGGGTGAGTATCGCCATGCGCACCGTGATCGGCGGCGTGGTCCTCCCACCGGGTCTTGCCGTAGAACACCATGATCACCTGACGGGTCATGTAATACGCAGTGAGCAAGGCGGTGACCAGACCAACTGCCCACAGGATGGGGCTCTTGTTCCAGGCGAACAGCAGGATCTCGTCTTTCGACCAGAAGCCGGCGAACGGTGGCACACCCGCAATGGCCAGCCAACCGATGATGAACGTGAAGCCGGTAATGGGCATGAGCTTGCGGAGTGCGCCCATCTTGCGCATGTCCTGTTCGCCGTTCATGCCATGGATGACCGAGCCGGAACCGAGGAACAGCAGCGCTTTGAAGAACGCGTGGGTGATCATGTGGAAGATGGCGGCCACATAGGCACCCGAGCCGACGGCCAGGAACATGTAGCCCAATTGGCTGACCGTTGAATACGCAAGAACCTTCTTGATGTCGTTCTGCGCAACGGCAACGGTGGCGGCATAGAGCGCTGTGGCGGCACCGATACCGGCGACGATCCATGGAGCCCAATGCCACGCAGCGATGGCCAGCACGGGCGATGTGCGCACCATCAGGTACACACCGGCGGTGACCATGGTGGCGGCGTGGATGAGCGCGGAGACCGGGGTGGGGCCTTCCATCGCGTCGGGCAGCCAGAGGTACAACGGCAGCTGTGCGCTCTTGCCGACGGCTCCGACGAACAGCATCAGGGCGATCATGGTGGCGGTGGACTGGGCGATGCCACCGTTGCGGGCGGCTTCGTTGAGCGGGCCATAGCTGAGGGTGCCAACGGCCTGGAAGGCGAAGAACATCGCGACCATGAAGCCCCAGTCGCCAACGCGGTTGGTGACGAAGGCCTTCTTGCCGGCAGTGGCTGCGGAGTCGCGCGTGTGCCAGAAGCTGATGAGCAGGTACGAACACGTACCGACGCCCTCCCAGCCAAGGAAGGTGACCAGCATGTTCTCGCCGAGCACCAGCATGAGCATGCTGAACACGAACAGGTTGAGGTACAGGAAGAACTTGCTGAACTTGGGGTCACCGTGCATGTACCCGATGGAGTACAGGTGAATGAGCGAACCGATGCCGGTGACGAACAACGCCATCGTGATGGACAACGGATCGGCCAAGAACGCGAGGTCGACCTTGAGGTTGCCCACCGGGAGCCAGGTGAAGACGGTCTTGATGTGTGCCCGCTCGGCCGAGGTCTTGGAGACCAGATCGAGAAACACCCCCACCGTGACAACGAAGGCGGCGCCGGTCATGAGCGTGGCGAGGTAGCCGGCCCTGGGTTCGCCAAGACGGCGGCCGAAGGCGAGGATGATGAGGAAGCCAGCGAGCGGAAGCGCGGGGATCAACCAGACGAGGTCGAGCATGTTGGTCTAACCCTTCAACTCTGCAATGTCGTCGGCGGTTGCCGTGGGGCGTCGACGCAGGATCGACACGATGATGCCAAGCCCGACCACGACCTCGGCCGCGGCAACGACCATCACGAAGAACACCGTGGTCTGACCGCCGATGTCGCCAAGCTTCTTGGCCAATGCGACGAACGAGAGGTTGACGGCATTCAGCATGAGCTCGATGCACATGAACATCACCAGCGGGTTGCGGCGCACGAGCACGCCGACCACGCCGATGGAGAAGAGCAACGCTGCAAGCAGCAGATACCACGTTGTGGTGGGTGTCGCGACCACGGCGAGCATCACTTCACGCTCGCTTTCGTGTCGGTGCCGGCTTCGGTGTGTGACGCACCGCTATGCCGCGGACGGCGGGCCAGCAGCACGGTGCCCACCACGGCGATGACCAGCAACACCGAGGTGATTTCGAAGGCGAACACGTGGTTGCTGAACAGATCATTGGCGAGCTGGCGGATATTGGAGTCGTGAACCCCTCCATCAGCAGTGTCGATGCCTGTTCCACGACGGGCCAGGGTGTCGCGTCCCTGCACAATGGCGGCGGCGAGCAGACCCGCCAGCCCGATGCCCACGATGGCTGCGAGTGGTCGTTGCACTTTCACAGGATCGATACGCAGTGATTCGGCCTTGTCGACGCCAAGGAGCATGATGACGAACAGGAACAACACCACGATGGCGCCGGCGTAGACGATGACCTGCACGGCGGCCAGGAAGTGTGCATCCTGAGCGACGAACAGCACCGCCACACCGAACAGGGTGAGGATGAGGCTGAGCGCAGCATGCACGGGGTGCGAGCGCACGATGACGCCGACCGCACCGATCAGGATCATGACGGCCGCACAGATGAAGACGAAGAGTTGCATCGTTACTGGTCCCTCGAGCCCTGGGTGGGCTCGGGCGAGCGCACGCCGTACCCGAGTTCGCCGCTCCAGCCATTGATGCCCTCGAAGTCGGCATCGCCACTTGGCGCCGTGGCGCGCATCCAGCCACTGGTGAGCAGATCCTCGCCCTCGCGCCAGTCCTCCCACGGCATGTGCTGGGGCCTGCCGGCGTCGTCGACGAGCAATTCGTCCTTGGTGTAGATGGCGTCCTGGCGGTTGGTGAAGCTGAACTCGAACAGCTTCGTCTCGGTGATGGCCTCGGTGGGGCAGGCCTCAACGCACAGGTCGCAGTGGATGCAGCGCAGATAGTTGATCTCGTACACGAACCCGAAACGCTCGCCCGGTGAGGTGGGGGTTTCGGGATCGTTGTCGGCACCGCGCACATAGATGCACTTGGCGGGGCAGACGCCGGCGCAAAGTTCGCAGCCGATGCACTTCTCCATGCCGTCTTCGTAACGATTCAGCACGTGCCGGCCATGCAGGCGTTCGGGCTTGGGAGCCTTCTCGTCACCGATCAGGCCCTTGGCCGCACTCTTGTTGTTGACTCGCCCACCGGAATACTGCTTGGTGATGCGCTTGCCACCAAACAGGCGGTGCTGCTTGATGGTCACGACAAATCCGTCGAGGTAACCCATCAGAACATCGCCCCCTCTCGTTCACGATTCTTCGCACTCACGCGGATGGCCGCAGTGAGCAACCCGCCACAGAGCAGCAACACAGCGATGCTGACGAAGCTGACGGCCCACTTGTTCCATTCGTTGTCAGCGGCCACGCGCTGAGCGGCCAGCAGCATGAACCAACCGAGTGATGCCGGAATGAGCACCTTCCAGCCGAGATTCATCAGTTGGTCGTAGCGCAAGCGGGGCAGCGTGGCACGGAACCACACGTAGACGTACAGGAACACGAGCACCTTGGCGATGAACCAGACCGTGCCGTTGAGGAAGCCCAGATGCAGGTCGCCGTTGAAGTGCACAGCGCCGATATCGAACCTGAGCGGCTGAGGACCACCGAAGAACAACGTGACGATGACGCCGCTCATGGTGACAGTGTTCATGAACTCGGCCAAGAAGAAGAGCGCGAACCGCAGCGACGAATATTCGGTGTTGAAGCCGCCGACGAGTTCCTGCTCGGCCTCGACCAGGTCGAACGGGGGCCGGTTCAGTTCGGCCGTGGCTGCCATCAGGAAGATGATGAACGGCACCACACCCGTGGCGATGACGTGCCACTTGCCGAGGCTGCTCTGCACGCCGACGATGCCGTGGGTGCTGAGCGTGCCGGCCACCAACAGCACGGCGGCGATGCTGAGCCCGAGCGCTGCCTCGTAGGAGACCATCTGCGCCGAGGCACGCACCGAGCCGAGCAACGGATACTTCGAACCCGACGACCAACCGGCAAGCATGATGCCGTAGACCGCGATGCTGCTGAGCGCAAGCAGCAACAACACCCCGATGGGCGGGTCGGCCAATTGCACAAAGGTGGAGTGCCCGAACAGCTTGACGACGCCATCCTTGCCGTTGGTGAAATCGCCACCGAGCGGGATGATGGACCACACCAGGAACGCCGGCACGAAGGCGAGGAATGGCGCCAGACGGAACACGAAGCGGTCGGCACGATCGGGCAACAGGTCTTCTTTGAAGAACAGCTTGATGCCGTCGGCCAGGGTCTGCAGCAGACCGAACGGGCCGGCCTTGTTGGGGCCGATGCGGTTCTGCATGCCCGAGATGACCTTGCGTTCGAACCACACCATGAACATCGTGACCACCAGGCCGACGACGAACACGACGACGACCTTCATCAGCACGATGAGCACTGCGGCGAGGCCAAGTTTCTCGAGGAGGGTGTCGACGGCGAACATCAGAGGCTCTCGATCCGAACATCGGTGACCGCTGCTGCAGCGTCGATGAGATCGCCCGGATTGGCACCGTGCTGGTTGAACGGGATCCAGGCCGAGCCTCGCTGCACAGCGTCATCGGCGGCCAGCGGCAACACGATCGTGGCCTTCGACGTGGAGACCTTCACCGAGGCGCCGATGGCCGAGCCAACTCGGGCGATGTCGAGTGGGTGCACATACACGGCGCCGCCCGTTGCAAGCGTTGCCAGTGACGGCGACGTTGCCGTACCGATTGCCTGGTCATACAGCTTGCGGCTGACGACGAGGCGGAAGTCGTACGCGTTGCGATCGGCCAGCACCACGGCGGGGGCAATGACCGGCTCGACTGCCACCGGCACGCAGAGTACGCCGTTCGGCGAGGCCGCCAGCGCCTCGGCCGTCATGGATTCGAAGCCGTCGACATTGGCTGCGATGGCGGCGGTGACGTCGTCGATGTTGGTGAAGCCCAGATCGGTGCCGAGCCGCAGGGCGAGATCGGCGGCGATCATCCAGTCAGGCCGTGAGGTGCCCGTGACGGTGACCTTGTGGGCGAGCGTGGTGACCCTGCCCTCGATGTTGGTGGTGGTGCCAGCCTTCTCGGCGTACGCGGCGGCGGGGAATACGACGTCGGCAAGCTTCGAGGACTGGTTGATGAAGGTGTCAACGGCGATGAGACGGCGGGCGCCGGCAAGCGCGCGACGGGCGAGGTCGGCGTCGGGCACATCGGCCAGCGGATCAGCGCCGACCAGGATGAGGCACTCGATCTTTCCGTCGGCGGCAGCATTGAGGATGCCCCGACTGTCGAGACCACCCTTGCCGGGACGCATGCCCACGCCGATGGCGCCCATTACGTTGCCGCGCCGCAACGCGGGCAGCACAGCGGCACCCGGCAATGCGGTGGTGAGCGCCTGCAGCGCTGCGATGGTGGGAGCCGATGACTCGGCCAGGTTGGCGCGACCAACGACGATGACAACATCGCCCTTGGCCAACTGGGCACCGATGTCGTCCTGTGCCAGCGCCGCGCCAACGGCGTCGGCCTGCGAGCCCGGCTCGTAGAACACGGTGCGCCAGGCGTAACGGGTGAGGCCCGACGCCTTTGGGGCGAACTCGATGATGCGGCTGCGGTGTTTCACGGCTGCGTCGCGCAAGCGCAGGTACAACACCGGTAGCTCTTCTTTGAGGTCGGGCGCCAACAAGATGATCGTGGTGGCCGACGCTGCCTGGTCGATGGTGGCACGGTTCAGGCCGAGCACCCCAACAGGCAGACCGTCAGCCAACTGCGCCGACACGTTGGACGTACCGATGACATCGTGGGCCAGACGCGCCCAGGCAAAGGCATCCTCATTGCTGCCGCGGGCGCCACCGAGTACGGCAATGCTGCTGGCTCCACCAGCGGCGATTGCTTCGGTGATCAGCTGCGCAGCAGACGCAGAAGCGGAGTTCCACGATGTGGCCTGGTGGCCCTCGGCTGTGCGCACCAGCGGCGTGGTGAGGCGGTCATCGCTGGCAATGCTCTCGAAACCGAAACGGCCCTTGTCGCACAACCAACCCCAGTTGACGGGATCGGAATCGACGCCCTGATAGCGCAGCACTTCGTCGCGGCTGGACTGCACTGCGGTGCGGCAACCAACCGAGCAGGTGGTGCAGGTGCTCTCGGCTTCCTGCAGGTCCCACGGACGGGCCTTGAAGCGGTACGGCTTTGCGGTGAGCGCACCCACCGGGCAGATCTGCACGGTGTTGCCGCTGAAGTAGCTGGAGAATGGTTCGTCAGGGAACGTGTTGACCTGTGTGGTGTTGCCGCGGCTGGTGAAATGGATGAGTGCGTCTCCGGCGACCTCATCGGCAAAACGCGTGCAGCGATCGCACAGGATGCAGCGCTCGCGGTCGAGGAACACGAGATCGCTGATCGGGATGGGCTTTTCGTAGTGCCGCTTCTCTTCGATGTAGCGGCTCTCGCCGGGACCGTGACTGAACGACTGGTCCTGTAACGGACATTCGCCGCCCTTGTCGCAGACCGGGCAATCGAGCGGATGGTTGGCGAGCAGCAGCTCGATGATGCCTTCCTGCGCCGCCTTGGCCACGGGGGACTCCGTGCTCACCACCATGCCCGGGGCAACCGGGAACATGCATGACGGCATCAGCGCAGGGCCACGGCCGGTGTCGACCTCGACCAGGCACATGCGGCACATGCCGACGGGGCTCATCCGCTCGTGATAGCAAAACCGCGGGATGTAGGCGCCGGCATCTTCGGCGGCCTTGATGATGAGATCGCCCTTGCGCGCGGTGAACTGCTTGCCGTTGATCACGACGCTCACAGCATTGGGGTCAGGGACGACCGCTGGCACCTCGAGGTCGTTGGATTCCGTCGTCGTCACTGCGCGACCGCCGGCTCGTGAATGCCAGTGACGGGAATGAAGGTTCGCTTCAAGAGTTTGGCCTCGAATTCGTCGCGGAAGAGGGTGAGTGCCGAGTGCACCGGCGTATAGGCCGACGGCCCCACGAAGCAGATCGTGGTCATCTTGTACGGAAACGGCACTGCGGCGATGCCGAGGCGCTCGCTGGAAGCATGTGGGAAATCGCCAGGGCAGATGGTGGCACCGACCTCGAGCAGTTGATCGAGGTCGCGCGCTGTGCCTTGGCCGGCAACGACACGATCGAGGATGCGCATCAGCCAGGTGCCGCCCTCGCGGCACGGCGTGCACTTACCGCACGACTCGTGTGCGTAGAAACGGGTGAGCGTGAGCGCCGCTTTGGGAATGTCGGTGGTGTGGTCCATGACCATCACTGCGCCCGAGCCTGCCATGGAACCCGCTGCGCCGATCAGCCGACCCTCGAACGGCAGATCGAGCTGATCGGGAAGGAACCACGGTGCAGAGCCGCCACCGGGCACGAACGCCTTCAGTTCGTTGTCGTCGCGGATACCGCCACAGAACTCGTCGTTGTACAACAGGTCGCGGAAGGTGGTGGTTCCGTTGATGATCTCGTAGACGCCTGGGCGCTTCACGTGGCCCGACACGGCGACCATTCGCGTGCCCGGCGACGTTGCGCTGCCGATGGCGGTGTAGGCCGCTGCGCCGTTGCGCATGAGCCATGGCAGGTTAGCCAACGTCTCGACGTTGTTGACGATGGTGGGCTTGCCGTACAGACCGATGGCCGCTGGGAAGAACGGGGGCTTCAGACGCGGCATACCGCGATTGCCTTCGAGGCTTTCGATGAGCGCTGTTTCCTCGCCCACCACATAGGCACCTGCACCCCAGTGCAGCACGATGTCGACCGAGAAGTCGCTGCCAAGGATGTTGTTGCCCACGTACCCGGCGGCATATGCCTCGTTGAGCGCGGCAGCGACACGTTCTTGGGCCAGCGCCATCTCTCCACGGATGTAGAGGAAGCACTGCGAAAGCCCAGCGGCGTAGCAGGCGATGAGGCAGCCCTCGATGAGCTGATGGGGATCGCGCTCCATGAGCAGGCGGTCCTTGTAGGTGCCGGGCTCGCTCTCGTCGCCGTTGACCACGAGATATCGCGGCCACACGGCCTGCGGGGTGAGGCCCCACTTGGTGCCGGCGGGGAAGCCTGCGCCACCACGGCCGAGCACGGTTGCGGTCTTGACTTCGTCGTGCACCTCGGTGGCTGAACGGCCCAGCGCGGCGCGCAGGCCGGCATAGCCATCGGTGGCCACAGCTCGCTCGAGCGTGTACGAGTCGTCGTACTGGAAACGCGACGTGACGATCTGCGGGCGATCGCCGGCCACATAGCCGGGCACGTGAGAATAGGTGGTACCGGTCATTTCGCAGCCTCTGGTGCCGGCATCCAGGCCGGTGCGGTGGTGACATCTTCGGGGGCGACGGCGCCGACGCCGCGGTCCGCAGGGATGCGTTGGCGGATGCGCGCCACGGTGCCGTGCGGTGGGATCTCGCTGTCGAGACGACCGGCGCGCAGGTCTTCGATGAGCGCATCGAAGGTCTCGGGCGTGACCCGGAAGCGGTAGCGGTAGTTGACCTGCAGCGTGGGAGCCTCGGTGCAGGCGGCCTGGCACTCGGCATGCTCGAGCGTGATCAGCCCATCGGGTGTGGTGCTGCCGGCCTTGATGCCAAGGGTGTGCTCGGCATGGTGCATGAGCTCGTCGCCGCCCATCAGCGCGCATGACATCGTGCGGCAGATGTTGACCAGGTATTTGCCAACCGGCTCGAACTTGAACATCTCGTAGAACGTGGCAGTGCCCAACACCTCGGCCGAGGTGGCGCCGACGAGTTCGCCGATGTGGCGGATGGCTTCGTTGGTGACATAGCCGTCCTGCTGCTGCGCCAGGTGCAACAGGGGGATGGTGGCGGAGCGGGCGCGCGGATAGCGGCCAATGATCTCCTGTGCGATGCGCACGTTGTCTTCGCTGAGCCGGCTCATCTGTCTACCTCTCCGAGCACCGGGTCGACGCTGGAGATGATGGCCACGGCGTCGGCCACGAGGCAGTTGCGCATCATGTGCGGCAGGGTCTGGATGTTGACGAACGACGGCGCGCGTACATGCATGCGGTACGGCTTGGGTGAGCCATCGCTGGCGATGTAACAGCCGATCTCGCCACGGGGACTTTCGATCGCCACGTAGACCTCGCCCTCGGGCACCTTGAAGCCCTCGGTGAAGATCTTGAAGTGATGGATGAGCGCTTCCATCGATTCGTCGATACGCGCACGCGGTGGCGGCGTGACCTTCTTGTTCTGGATGCGATAGTCGCCCGACGGCATACGGTCGAGGATCTGGCGCACGATCTTCATCGACTCGCGAATCTCGTTGAGGCGAATGGCAAAGCGGTCGAAGCAGTCGCCGTACATGCCGACGATGACATCGAATTCCATCTGGTCGTAGTGCAGATACGGCATGTCGCGACGCAGGTCCCAGGCCAGGCCCGTGCTGCGCAGGATCGGCCCAGTGGCGCCGAGGGCCATGGCCTCCTGAGGTGTGATCACACCGACACCCTGCAAACGGTCGCGCCAGATCGGCTGGCCGGTCATCAGCGTGTCGTACTCGGCCAGACGCGGGGGGAGCATGTCGAGGATGGCCAAGACGTCGTCGCGCCAACCAGCGGGCAGGTCGGCGGCCAGGCCACCCGGGCGGATGAAGTTGTGGTTCATCCGCAGTCCGGTGACCTTCTGGAAGAACCGCAGGACTTCTTCGCGCTCGCGCCAGCCGTACAGCATCATGCTGACAGCGCCGAGGTCCATACCGTTGGTGGCCATGAACAGCAGGTGGCTGCTCATGCGATTCAGTTCGCTGAGCAGCATGCGCATCCAAACGGCGCGCTCGGGGATGTCGCCATCGATGCCGAGCAGCTTTTCGACGGCCATCGAGAACACCAGCTCGTTGTTGAGCGGGCTCACGTAGTCCATACGCGTGACGTTGGTACCGCCCTGCATGTAGGTGAGCGTCTCGCCGGTCTTCTCCATGCCCGTGTGCAGGTAGCCGATGATCGGCTTGCAGCGCAGCACGGTCTCGCCCTGCAGTTCGAGCATGAGGCGCAACACGCCATGAGTGCTCGGGTGCTGCGGACCCATGTTGATGATCATCGTCTGGTCATCGTGGAACTCGGTGGCGCCCACCGGAGCATCGGCCGAGAGCTTCGCTGCATCGGCCTCGCTGATACGCAGCACGGCACCGACCTCGCGCATGAGTTCCTTGGCGGTCAACTCGCTGCGCGGCCGCAGTTCCTGCCCGCCCTCACCCGTGAGATACAGCAGCGCAGCCTGGGTGTCGCCGGCATGGGTGCTACCCGTAGGAGTGCTGTCGGTCATTGCCATGGTGCAACCTCAGCGGTGTTGTCGGCGGCGCTGGTGGCACTGTCACGTGCATAGTCGGCGCTGAACTGCACCGGGATGGCACCGACGCCGTAGTCCTTGCGGAGCGGGTGCCCCTGCCAATCTTCGGGCATGAGGATGCGGGTCAGATCGGGGTGATCGACAAAGGCAATACCGAACATGTCGTAGGCCTCGCGCTCCATGGCCTCGGTGCCCGGGTGTAGATCGAACAACGACGGACAGGTGGCATCATCGGCCGGTACCTGCACGCGCACGCGCAGCCGACGGCGGTGCTCGATGTCGAGCAGGTTGACCACGACCTCGAACCGTTCAGGCTCGACACCGTCGGGCAGCGAGCGACCCGGGTGGGTGAGATAATCGACTCCGCAGAGATCGATGGCCATCACATAACCATCGGCAATGAGCTTCTTCATCACGGCCACGTACTGCGGGCGGGGCAGATGCAGGACCGCCTGGCCATGGCTCTCGGTGAGCGGAAAGCCGTGCAGCGTAGGCGCTGGCTCAGGCGTGGGAACAGGGTCAGCGGTCGCCTCAGAGGCGGGGGCGTTGCTCATGGCTCAGCGATGTCCCAGGAGTACCGGCGTTGGCTCGGTGGCGGCGGGGATCTCGGTGATGTGCACGTTGGCCCCGGCACCTGTTTGGGCACGGCGCTTCATGATCTCGCCGTCCTCGATGAGTTGATGCAGCGTCTCGATGGCGTGGATGAGCGTCTCCGGGGTGGGCGGGCAGCCCGGCGCGTAGACGTCGACCGGAACGATCTGGTCGACACCCTGCACGATGGCGTAGTTGTTGAACATGCCACCGCTGCTGGCGCAGACGCCCATGCTGATGACCCACTTCGGTTCCATCATCTGGTCGTACACCTGACGCAGTACGGGAGCCATCTTCTGGCTGACCCGACCGGCAACAATCATGATGTCGGCCTGGCGCGGGCTGGCGCGGAAGACCTCCATGCCGAAGCGGCTGATGTCGTAGTGCGAGCCGCCGGTACCCATCATCTCGATAGCGCAACAGGCGAGGCCGAACGTGGCGCCCCAACTGCTGCGGCTACGGGCCCATTTCACGAGGTCCTCGATGCGACCCGTCAGTGCGTTGTGCTGAATCCCGCCGAGGCCGTCGTCGAGCACATCCTGTACAACACCCATGCTCAGGCTGCTTTCTCGTTGATGCGACCTTCGGTGCCCACGCGCCGGATGGTGCTGCTGAGCGTGCGGTTGGCGGAGACCACACTGTCGAGTCGGCGGTACATCTGGACCGGACCCCAATCGAGTGCGCCCCGTGCCACCACGTACACAAACGCTGCGAAGAACACGGCGCTGAAGGCGATCATTTCCCAGAACCCGAACGAGCCGAGATCGCTGCGCGACACGGCATACGGGTAGATGAAGATGATCTCGATGTCGAACATGACGAACAGCATGGCAACGATGTAGAAGCTGACCGGGAAGCGCTCGGGCAGTTCGCGCCCAGGCACAATGCCACATTCGTAGGGCGCCTGCTTGGCTGCCGACGGCCGACGCGGGGCCAGCAGCCGCGAGGCCACGAAGCTGACTGCGCCGAACAGGATGGCCAGAATCATCAGGCAGATCACCGGCAGGTATTGACCCATGAGCTAGCCCTGGGCCGGCACGGCAAGGCCGGCGGCACGGTTGGTCACCACTCGCTTGTCGCGGATGTGCAGCAGGTAGACGCAGGCGAAGAACACGATGGACGATCCGAACGCAATGAGCGCCGCAGGCACTCGTTTGTTGCCGAGATCGCGGATCATGTAGACGTAGCGGTGCGGCTGGGTGACATCGATCTCGGCACGAGCAGGAGCACGGCCCGGCTCTGCGCGCTGTGGCAGCAAGGGGGCGACCTCGACAACGATCCAGTGCGGCTTGTGCTTGAACGCCAGGAAGTCGATGGACTCACCGATCTTCGGGTAGCGCTCGCCGCCCTTGTCGAAGACGTTGACAACCTTGTACTGACCCGCCTTCAGCGTGCCGTCACTTTCGATGATGACGCCACCCGAGGCGGCCGCCTGGCCGAAGCTCGCATCGGCTTCGGCCAGCTTGTGCCAGCCGTTCTCGCCGAGGGACTTCTCGATGGCTGCGGCCTGATCGGTGTAGGCCGCATCAGCAGCGACATCGACAGGTGCCTTCACGATGCCAGCGGAGTTGATGGCTGCCGGGTCGAGCAGGATCGATTCGTTGGGCACCTGCTTCCACGAGGGCTCTGTGCCCTTCAGGCCGATACCGAACGACCACCACATGAGCGCCATCATCATCATCCAGCCAGCCAGCCCGGCGAGCGAGAGCAGGAAACCCAACCGTGCACCGAGGTTGGTGCCAAGGATCAGGAACGTGGAGCCGCACAGCACGGTGCCGGCCATGATGATGATGAGGATGCCACGGATCTGCGGCTCCCAGTTGATTGCGAGTAGGGCGTTCATCACAGGCTCCGCACGTATTCGACGATGGCTTTGATCTGTTCGTCAGTCAGCATGTTGCCGAACCCCGGCATGCGCCCACTGCCCTGGCCCTGCAGGCCGTACTTCTTGCCGAGCTCGGAGCCCTTCTTGATGAAGTCGATCTGGTCGGCCTCACTGGGGAAGTGCGAGTTCGATGCACCGCCGGTGAAGTTGGGCCCGAGGGCACCCTGGCCGGTCTGGCCCGGATCGCCGTAGCTCCAACCCTGCGTGTGGCAGCGTGCGCACGAGTAGGCGCCGCTGTTCACGTCGAGGTTGAACAGCGCCTCGCCATACGACTTGTAGGTTCCGTCCTTCACCGCTGCCAGGGCGGCGTCGGTGATCTCCTGCTGCTTGGCGGGATCGAGCGTTCCGGTGGCACACACCCGGTTGTCGGTTTCGTTGGCGGCGCAGCCGACGCGGGGCAACTGGATGGACGTGAGGTAGGCAATGAGGTTGTCGATCTGCTGCGCGTTCATGGGTCCGCCACCGGCGAGACCCCATGGGGACATCGGCGAGAACGGGCGACCATAGGTAAGGATGAAGCGGACCTCTTCCTCGGTGAAGCGATACAACACCGTGTTCAGCGCAGGAGCTTTCCAGCTGACGGCTTTGACCTCGCCGGTCTTGGGATCGGTGATGGCGTAGGCGGCAACGCCACCGGTTGCCGTCATGCCGCCGTGGCAGCCGGCGCAGTTGAAGCCACCCTTGGCCGTGGGGGCAAAGAGTTCGGAACCCCAGTTGGTGGCACGCTCGACCGAGTATTCCTTGGCTCCGACCTGGCGGCCGGGCTCGAGGATCCAGTAGAGCGGCAGGCCGATGACGCTGACCACGAGGAACAACAACCCGATGAACTGCACCCGCTCGAGCCGACGGCCCTCGAGGACCTCGTCGTCGTAATACGGCTTGCGGTTGGCCGCGAGTTCGATCTCAGAACCCAACTCCGGCCGGACCATCTTCCGGTTGGACATCGCATAGATGATCCAGCCAATGAGGATGACGAACAGCAGCAGGTAGGCAACATTGGTGGTGGTACTAGCCAACATGACGCGTAATCACTCTCCGCCCGTGATGCAGTGCGGGCCTTCAGCTTCTTGACCGGTTGTGTTCGTGCCGATGGCAGGACCCGGCAGGGCCGCCCCACCGAGGGTGTCGATGGTGACATCGCCCGTGCCGCTGACCGAGACGAGGAAGCGATCCATACCGCGCGGGGCGGGACCACCCTTCTTCTCGCCGACACGGTTGTACTGGCTGCCGTGGCAGGGACATTCGAACCATTGTGAGCTCTTGCACTCAGGTACTCGGCAACCGAGATGCGGGCACTTCTGGTAGAGGGCCACGAGGCCCGCTTCCATACCTGGCAGGAGCAGCGAGCTGTAGATCTTCTTGGCCTTGGGCACGGCGTCGGGCGGGTAGGCCGTGATCCAGGTGCGCGCCTCGGGAAGGTAGAAGAACCCGTTGTTGAGCCGGATGTTCAGCAAGATGTCGTCGAGCTTGCCAGCGCCGACCTTGCCGCCGAAGCCGCCGCCCTTGCCGGAGGGCCACAGGAATGCCACGAAGCTGGCTGCGGCAAATCCACCGATACCGAGACCCATGAGGCTGATGTAGGCACGGTTGAAGAACTTGCGCCGGGACATGCCGATGGCATCGGGATCGGGGGCGATCCACGGTGCCGGGCTGAGTTCGTCGGCCTTGACCACGCCGGTTCCTGCCGAGCGCTTGGCAGCGGCAGCGTTCTCGATGTCTCGACCGGTGGGTGCCTCGGGAAGCGACACGTCGGTCGCATGATCGCGACGACGGGTCTCGCGGGACAACGCCCCTGCACCGCGCACGTCGGTACGACGGGCGGCGGTGAGGAAAACGACTGCTGCCAGGACCACGACGGCCGCGACAACGATTCCGATGACTGCTCCTGAGCTCATCTCATGACCTCACAATTCGAAGAAGATGCCGTCACGCCACGGGAGCGTGAAGTTGAAACCGGGACCCCGGAAGAACGAGCCGATGATGACCAGCACGGCCCAGAACATGAGGAACACGGTCATGAGAGAAGTGGCGAACTTGCGATCCTCGGGCTTGTTCGACGGGTTCTTGTCGATGTACGGCGCCAGGATCAACACGATGAGCCCCACACCGGGAACGGTCACACCGGCAATCATCGGGTGGAACATGGTGAGCAGTTCCTGCAGACCGAGGAAGTAC
>WLMZ01000060.1 GCA_009726095.1 Actinomycetota bacterium | reverse complement strand
GACGACAGCGACATCGTGTCCGAGTGCGGCGTGAATGGCGTGGGCGAAGAGTTCAGCAAGGGCGCTGGCATCGTCAACGAGCAACAGCTGCGACATCGTCAATCCTCGCGTTCAGGGCAATGGTGGCTTCAGCGCGCGTGCCCAGGGCGGTGGCAGTGAACTTCAGGTTGTCCTCGCCGAGATCCTGGCGCAGGGTCCATAGGCCGCGACCAATCGGCGGTTGTGTCATCGCCAATCCGCCCGCATCATCGATGATGGTCAGGGTCGCCGAGTGTGGCGAATGATGTACCTCGTAACTCAGGTGTCGGGCCCCAGCGTTCAGGGCGTTCGATGTGAGCACAGCGACCGCCCGGTCGAAGGTGCGCCCGACATCGCTGGGTAGTAGCAGCGATGCTTCTTCAAAGGACGGAACGTGATCGATGACGACGCCCTCGCTCTGTGCCCGACGGAGGTAGGGCTGCAAGATCTCGGCCACGCTGACCGGGCCGGCCTCGAAGAGCCCCTCCAACTGCCACAGGCGGATTCGGGTATCGAGATCGCCGAGCATCGTGTTGATCTCGTCCATGGTGCTGTTGCCCGCCTGCACATGCAGTGTGACCAGCCGGAGTTGGGCGCAGAGATCGTCGTGGAGCCAATGGGCGGTGCGACGGTGCGATTCTCGGTGGGCGATGGTTGCGATGCTGGATGTGGTTTGGGCTTCGAGAAGACGTAGTTGGCCAAGCCCCCAGGCAACGACGGATGCGACCAGCACCCACAGGTGGACAGCCACGTAGATGGGGACAGCGACTCTCAGTGCATTGCCCCACCCCTGATAGGCGGCCGCCCCCAACAAACCACCCGCGACGCCGAGGTGCAGTGGTGACAGCAGGAACGACAGCCACCAGCGCATCGGCGACAGGCGCCAACCGATCACCCATGCGGTGAGCGCAGCGTCTGCACCGATGGCGATACCGATGGGCCAGGCGATCAGCGATGACCAACCCGGCATGACCGCATACGCCGAGATGACAAGGGTGAGCGCGAGCGCCGATCGTATGAGCGCACGGGCAGCGGGCGTACCACCCGCGGCAGACAGGCCGAACACTGCTCGTATGGGTCTGATCATCAGGACACCACACGTGAGGGTGAAGGCAACCGGAGCCCAGCGCAGCGCGGTCGTCTCGTACTGGCCGGGGCGAACCAGGCGGTACATCCACAACGAAGTGGTTGCGGATACCAGGGCCAGGGCGAAAAGGATCTCGGCTGCGCGCCCAATTGGGGAGAACTGGCGCTCGCCGTCCGACCAGGCATCGCTGCCCGCCATCAGGCTGAGAGATCGCTCCACCCGCCGAGCAGTGGTGGAGGTCGGCACGCTGTCAGTCTGGCGCATCGGGACCGTTGCCGAATGGCATGGGCGAGTTGCAGCTCCGGTCGATTCGAGCCGGGTTCAGGTGGCGACGGTGTCGTCGATGGTGTTCCGTTGAACGGTGTGCCAGCGGCGGCACCCGGCCTGATGGAACCAGCGCTCGGTCGACAAGCCCTCGAGGTTGTCGAACATCCACACGTAATCGACATCGCGTTGGTGCGGGTCGGTGATGCGGTCGGGCACCGTGGGTAGTTCACCACCGAAGCCGAACTCCTCGACCGGTCGGCTACCGCAGTTGGGACAGGTGAGCCAGAGCATCAGCGTGTCCCTGCGGATCCGAGGTCGGCCATCGAGTGATCATTGGCGAACCGATCGAGAGCGAACGGGGCGATGAGATCGGGCGTCTTGCCCGTGGCGATGAGCTCGGCCATCTGTTCTCCTCCGGCAGGAATGCCCTTGAAGCCCCATGTCCCCCACCCGGTGGAGATGACGAAGCCGTCAACGCCGGTGAAGCCCATGATCGGCGAGAAGTCAGCGGACACGTCGCAGATACCCGTCCATTGCCTGAGCACGCGCAGGTCGCGAAGGAACGGCAGGCAGTTGGTGATCTTCTTCGCGCAGCTGGCCAACGAGTTGAACGTGGACTGCATGGAATAACTGGGCTGGGGTTCGAACTCGGCCCCGATGAGCATCTGGCCACGTGGGGTCTGTGACACGTAGCACGACAGCTCGGAATCGCTGATGATGCCGGGGAAATCGAGCCCGTAGGCATTGGTGACGAACGCCTGCAGCGCATGGGTTCGCACCGGCAGGCGTACCTCGGCGTGCTCGGCGATCTTGGTGACGTTGCCACCGACGGCGCTCATCACGATGCCGGCCGAGATGGGGCCGCGGTCGGTCTGCACGCCGACGACGCGTTCGCCGTCGCGCAACAGCCCGGTGACCTTGGTGTGCTGCAGCACGGTGACGCCACGCTGCATGGCTCCCTGTGCGTACGCCCACACCACGCGGTCATGGCGGGCGGTTGCGGCACCCACGTGATACGAGGCACCGAGGACCGGATAGCGCCCATTACCGGTGAGGTCGATCTGTGGGCAGATCTGCTTGATCTCCTGTGGTCCGACCACATGGGTCTCGGCGCCACAGGCGGTGTTGATCAGCGCACGAGCGCGTTCAGCGCGCATGCCGGTCTCGGTATGTGCCATCCAGAGCAGGCCCTTGGTGGCGTGCATGATCCAGCAACCGGTTTCGTCTTCGAGCCCGGCGTACAACTCGAGGCTGTGTTGGTAGAACCGCACCGATTCGGGAATGCCGTAGTTGGCTCGGATGATGGTGGTGTTGCGGCCGGAGTTACCCGAGCCGATGTAGTTCGCCTCGATGACTGCGACGTTGGTGATGCCGTGCCGGGTGGCCAGGTAATAGGCGGTTGCCAAACCGTGCCCGCCCCCACCGATGATGACCACGTCGTACGACGACTTGGGCTCGTGCCACTGCATTTCCAGCAGGGTCTCGACGAACTCGTTCATGGCGCACCTCTCATTTCAGGCGCTCGATCAGGTCGGCGGCATAGGGACTGGCACAGAGCAGCAACGCCCGGTCGGTGTCGAGCCACAACTTGGCGGGCACGCCGGCCACGTATCCCTGGGCGAGCGCCGGGCGTTGTGTGGGAAGGTGCCATTCGATGTGGGTGGCGACGGTCTCGAGCTGACCGGCGTCGAGCCAGCATCCGACGAAACCGCTTTCGTCGGCGATGATCGCATCCGGATCGGCGGCGGTGGCGTGAGCTGCCTGTTCGGCCGTGGCGCCGATGGCGAACACATCGTCGGGGGCCAATCGCAACACCGTGGCGTTGTCGGGCCACAAGGCTGTGTCGAGCACGGCCGGTGATGCCACGACGCGGAGGCCGTGCAGTGTCTCAAGCGCGGGCACGTCGGCCCTCCGGATCGTAGAACGGCGGGTGGGCAACCGAGGCGGTGCGACCATCGATCTGCACCTGCTCGGGGACTGGTGTGTGCTTCAACCACCCGAGCATCACGGCATGGCCGAGCAGTGGCGAGCTGAAGCTGGACGCCACATGGCCAACGACGTTGCCGTCGGACCAGATCGGGCTTCCCTCGGTGGGGGCGTTGCCCTGCATGGTGAAGCCGAACAGGCGGCGGTGGTCGGGCAGTTCGGCGGTGCGGACCAGAGCTGACTTGCCGAGGAAATCGGGCTTGTCCATCTTCACCGCCCAGTCCATGTCGAGTCGACGCGGTGTGGAGTCGAGTTCGCTGTCCATGCCGACGATGACGTGACCCTTCTCCAGCCGCAGCCCGAACAGTGCCTGCAAGCCGTGCGGCTTGATGCCGAGATCCTGCCCGGCTTCCATGAGCGCCCGCCACAGCTCGACCGAGCGATCGACGGCGTGGTGCAGCTCGAACGAGGCCTCGCCGGTGAAGCTGAGCCGCATCACATGGCACGGCACGCCGGCAACGATGTCATGGCGGTGCTGGAGGAACTTGGGCGGATCGACCAGGCCGACGCGCTGCAACAGTTGCGATGCGAGCGGGCCTGTGACATTGATGGCAGCCAGCGACATGGTGCGGTCGAGCACGTGCACGCGCAGGCCCCATGTCTCGGCCCAGTCACGTACCCACATCTCGGCGTTGGCAGCGCCACCCGAGGTGAAGGTGAGCACGAAGCGGGTCTCGGTCTCGCGGCAGATCATGCCGTCGTCGATGAGGTGGCCACGTTCGTTGAGCAGCAACACATAACGCGAACGACCGGGCCTGATGTCGGCAACCGTGGTGGGGTACAGACGCTCGAGCAACTCGACGGCATCGGGGCCCGACACGACCAACTTGCCAAGCGTGCTCACGTCACCCAGCGATACGGCCTCGCGGACAGCCCAGTACTCGGCAATGTGATCGCCGTAGTTCCACGGTCGCCACCAGCCGCCGAAGCGGTCGAGTTGGCCGCCCAGCGCCAGATGCTCGTCGTGCAGGGGAGAGCGGCGGAACACATCGGTGTAGGTGTCGGCCGAAGCTTCGGCCAGGGTGATCTGACGCGACGCCGGGCGGGCCGTGAACATCTCGGGCACCTCGCCCGACCGGTCGGCCACGAACGAGCGTAGGTGCGGGCCGCACACGCCGCCCTGGCACGTGCCGGTGCCGCACAGGCTGGCGCGTTTGACGAGTTCGAGCTCATGGAACCCACGGGCCCACACGCCCTCGAGGTCTTCGACCTCGACCCGAGAACACGGGCAGACCGTGCCTGCTGTGGGGCAGGGCGGCAAGGGGAACTTCTCGGCGGCTTGGCCAACCACGCTCACCGGGAGGCCTCCGGACATGCGCGACAGCATGTCGCGCGGCGCGAACCCGAGCCCGACGATGACGGTGATGCACGGCGTCGTCACCTCGAGCCCGTCATCGCCCATCGTGACCACGGCCGAGATGGTGTCGGTTCCCTCGAAGCGAACGATGCGACCTGCCACCGCCGTGCAGGGCACACCCTGCGGCGGGGTGCCGATGGCCACAGCATTGCCGAGGTCGACCCCGGCGTCGTGGAGCTGCTCTGCGGCGCGGGCCGTGATGATGCCGCGCAGGTTGTTGCCCGGACACACCGGGTGGATCTCTGCGGCGCCGGTGGCGACCACAACCTGATGGGCGTGCACGTGCAGCATGCCGTTGGGCCGGCGGACGATGACGGTGGGCCCGCCGTAGATGGCAACGACCTCGTTGCTGTCACGGGCATCGAGCACCATGACCTCGTGGCCCTCGGCGCGGGCAGCATCGGCTGCAGCAGCGCCGCTCGGTCCGGCGCCGATGACCACGATGTCCGCCGTTTCGCGGCGCACATCGACGTGATCGGCCACCGGTGAACGGGTGATGTCGGGTTGGGCCACAGCTGGGAACGAGGGATTGCCAGCCGCTGGGTGACGGCGCACGACGAGGCCCGGTGTTGCTGCGGTCTGGCAGGTGCGCACGTAGGGCACGCCATCGACGATGGCCGAGCAGTTGGGGCAGTCGCCACCGAGGCAGATGGTGCCGCCGTGCTTGGGGTGTTCACCGCAGCGCATGACCGCCACGGCGACCGAGTCGCCGGCCTGATACGGGATGGGCCGGCCATCGACCACGATGCGACCGGGCGATGCTGCGCCGGTGGTGTCGCTCATAGACGCATCCGCGAACCGGTGGGATCGAAGATCGGCGACAACTGCAGGCGGGCAGGGCGACGGCGACCGATGATTTCGATCTCGAACTCACCGGTGCTGTCGGTGGCCAGATGCGTGGGCACATAGCCGAGTGCCAACGATGCCTTGCTGTAGTGGGCGTACCCGCCCGATGTCACCCATCCGACCACGGCGCCATCGTGCCAGATCGGCTCGTCGCCGATCACGTCGGCGGGATCATCGGGATCGGGTTCGACCAACAGTGTGACCAGCTTGCGTGCGGGCCCGGTGGCCAGTTCGGCCTCGTGCGCCGAGCGCCCGATGAAGTCGTGATCCAGCTTGATGTACGACAGGATGCCGGCTTCGAGCGGGGTGTAGATCGGGCGGTACTCGCGGAACCAGGTGCCGAAGTTCTTCTCGATGCGCAGCGACATGAGGGCACGGAAACCGAACAGCCGAATGCCGAACTCCTCGCCGGCGTCCATGATGCGGTCGAACAGCACCCGTTGGTACTCGGGTGTGACCCACATCTCGTAGCCGAGATCGCCCGAGTAGGTGAGCCGGCCGACCTTGGCGGGGATCATGCCGAGGTCGATCTGCTTGAAGTCCATGAACTTGAACGATGGCGTCGACATGTCGAAGTCGGTGATCTTCTCCATCACGTCGCGGGCATGCGGGCCGGCGAGCGACAGCCCGACCAGACCGAGGCCAAGCGCCTGGAAGGACACGCTGCCATCGCTGGGCAGGTGATCGATGAACCAGCGGCTGTGGTGCACCTCGGCTGCCTGCGAGCCGAACAGGTAGAAGTCGTCGTCGCCAGCGCGTGCGACGGTGAACTCGCCCACGATGCGCCCCTTCGGGTTGAGCATTGCGGTCAGCACGATGCGGCCGACGTTGGGCATGCGGTTGGTGAGCAGGCTCGACAACCAGGCCGACGCGCCCGAACCCGTCACGTGATACTTCGCGAAGTTGGAGATCTCGGTCAGGCCGACGCGCTCGCGCACGGCGCTGCATTCGGCGGCCACCTGATCCCATGCGTTGCTGCGGCGGAAGGTCACTTCCTCCTTGGGCTCCTTGCCGGCCTCCTGGAACCACAGCGCATGCTCGAGGCCGAACGAAGCACCCCACACGGCGTTGGCCGCGGTGAGGCGGTCGTAGATGGGGGTGGTGTGCAGGGGTCGCGCAGCGGGGAGTTCTTCGTTCGGGAAGGTGATGCGGAATCGGCGGGCGTAGTTCTCGCGCACCTTCGCGTTGGTATACGGCAGCGTGGCGTAGTCGCCGTAGCGGGCCACGTCCATGCCCCAGATGTCCATGCCACTGTCACCCTCGGTCATCCATGTGGCCAACGCCAGACCGACGCCGCCGCCCTGTGACAGGCCGGCCATGACAGCACAGGCGACCCAGCAGTTGCGGATACCGCGGATGGGGCCCACCAGCGGGTTGCCGTCGGGCGAGAACGTGAAGGGTCCGTTGATGACGCGCTTGATGCCGGCGGTGCCCATGGCGGGGTAGTGCTTGAAGGCCACCTCCAGCTCGGGAGCAATGCGGTCCAGGTCGGGGTCCAGCAGGCGGGCGCCGAAATCCCACGGGGTCTGCTTCGGGGACCATGGCACGCAGGCCTGCTCGTAGGTGCCGAGCAGCATGCCGCCCTGTTCCTGACGGATGTAGATCTCGCCGGCGAAGTCGAGTGCCATCGGCATCTCTTTGCCGGTGGATGCCATGTGCGCGGCAACCTCGGGCATGTCCTCGGTGACCAGGTACATGTGCTCCATCGCCAGCACCGGCAGCTCGATGCCGACCATGCGTCCCACCTCGCGGGCCCAGAGACCACCGGCGTTCACGATGTGTTCGGCGTGGATGGTGTGATCCACATCGGTGTGCACGTCCCACGTGCCATCGGCTCGCTGAGTGAGCGCGTTCACCCAGGTGTTGCGGTAGATCTCAGCGCCGGCATTGCGTGCGCAGATTGCGTAGGCGTGGGTGACACCCGAGGGGTCGACGTGGCCCTCAACCGGGTCGTACAGCGCACCGATGAAGTACTGGTCCTCCATCAACGGGAAGATCGCCTTGGCCTCGGAGGGCGTGATCAACTCCAGGTCCATGCCGAGGTAGCGGCCGCGGGCCTGGGCCATGCGCAGGAAGTCCATGCGCACCTCGGTGTCGGCCAGCATCAGGCCGCCGGGGAGGTGGATGCTGCAGTTCTGCCCCGACTCACGCTCGATGGTCTCGTACAGCTCGATGGTGTACTGCTGCAGCTTTGACACGTTGGGATCGCCGTTGAGCGTGTGCATGCCACCCGCTGCGTGCCAGGTGGAACCCGAGGTGAGTTCCTTGCGCTCGAGCAGGACCACGTCGGTCCAGCCGGCCTTGGTGAGGTGATAGAGAACGCTGGCACCGACGACACCGCCACCGATGACAACGACCTGGGCTGAAGACTTCACGGGAATCCTTTCGAGATGAACTGGTGGCTGTAGCGCACAGCCGAGAAACTGGCCGAGAACTTCGGCCTAGAAATCAGTGGGTACGCCGCCCTCGGCATGGCGCCGGTCGACGAATGCCTGCAACTCTTCACGAACTGCGGGATCGATGGGGGGAGGCTCGTACGCAGCGAGCATCTCTTTCCAGATCTGGTTGGCCTTGGCCGGGGCCTGCGGGCTGCCGGCTTCCTCCCACGACTCATAGTTGCGCCAGTCGGAGATCATCGGCTTGTGGAATGCGGTGCGGAACCGGTCCTGCGTGTGCTGTGTCCCGAAGAAGTGTCCACCGGGGCCGACATCGCGGATGGCTTCGAGACCGAGTGAGGCTTCGTCGACCACGGGTGGCTCGAGGAACGCCGACACCATGTGCAACAGATCGGCATCGATGATCATCTTCTCGTAGCCGGCATGCAGGCCACCTTCCATCCACCCGGCACCGTGCATGAGCATGTTCACGCCGCCCATGATCGCGCCCCACAGGGAGAACACCGACTCATATGCGGCCTGGGCGTCGACAGCGTTGGCGGCGCACACGTTCGAACTGCGGTACGGCAGGTTGTATCGCCGGGCCAATTGGCCGCCGACCATTGCCGTGCGCATGTATTCGGGCGTGCCGAACGCAGGGGCGCCGGACTGCATGTCGACGTTGGAGGTGAAGCCGCCGTAGACAGCGGGAGCGCCGGGGCGGACGATCTGCGTGAATGCGATGCCGGCGAGCGCTTCGGCGTTCTGCTCGGCCAGTGCCCCGGCCAGCGTGACCGGGGCCATGGCGCCAGCGAGGGTGAACGGCGTGAGCACCACGATCTGATTGCGCGACGAGTACTCCATGATGCCCTGCAGCATCGGGGTGTCGAGCCGCAGCGGTGAGCTGGAGTTGATGACGGTGAAGATCGACGGCTCGCGATCGAGGGTCGCGTCGTCGATGCCGCGGGCGATGCGCACCATCTCCAGACAGTCGCGGTTGCGTTGGCGGCCGAGGCTGTAGGCGTGCAGCGGCTTGTCGCTGAGCGTGAGAGCGTCAAAGGTGGCGTCGAGATGGCGGATGGATGCGTGCAGGTCGATGGGCTCCACGGGGTAGCCGGCGATGAAGTGCACGCTGTTCAGCATCTGCGACAGGCGCAGCAGGTTCTGGTAATCGGCGTGGTTGCCGGTGCGCCGACCGCGATCCATGTCGAACACGTTCGGTGCGCTGGCCACCGAGCCGAACGCCATGTAGTTCTGGCCGATGATCAGGTTGTTGTCTGGGTTGCGGCTGTGGAAGGTGAACGACGAGGGTGCGGTCTTGATGGTCTCCAGGATCATCTCGCGGTCGAACCGCACGCGGCTGGTGCCGGCCTCGACGCGTGCACCGGCAGCAGCCAGGAGACGTCGTGCGTCCTCATCGAGGAAATCCATGCCGATCTCCTCGAGGATCTGCATGGACGCGTCGTGGATCATCTCCAGTTCGTCGGCCGATACCACGTTGGTCGGCTGGTAGCGCATACGCGGCTGGCTGAGCGGACGCTGCACCGGCAGACGGCTGCGCTCGGCGGTGGAGCGGCCCTTGCGGCGGGATGCGCCGCTGCTCTTCTCGATCTGCAGTTCCGTCACGATTGCCCCTGTGTTCGCCGCCTCGGTGGATCCATACTAGTCACGTAAAGTTGGCACAGACGTACCGTGAATGTCCACAGTGGCGGCCGGCGTTCTTCCTGCCCGGAGAACTGCAACGACTAGATTGCCGGGCGTGGCAGGAACCTCCGTCGTCGAGCAGGCCCCCGAGCCGCCCGCCGATGCTGACGCCCCTCCGGAGGCCGTGGCGGATCGCGCGACCCAACGCTGGGTCGTGGCGGCAACCGTGGTCGGCGCGGTGTGGCGCATCGGTGTGCTGATCAGCAAGTGGAGCCAGGGGCTGCTGTTCAACGACTCGCTCTACTACAGCTTCCAGGCCCACTCGAATGCGCACGGCAACTGGTTTCGGCTGGTGTTCACCAATGGTCCCGGGGCCGAGCATCCGCCGTTGGCCTCGCTGTTGATGACCCCGGCCAGCATGTTGCCCCATGCTGTCTTCTGGCAGCGGGCCACCAGCACCGTGCTGGGCATTGCGGTCATCCCACTGCTGGGCCTGCTCGGCTTGCGCCTCGGCGGCCGGCGCGTCGCGATCCTTGCTGCGTGCATCGCTGCGGTGTACCCGAACCTGTGGATGAACGATGCGCTGGTGATGTCAGAGTCGACGGCGTCGCTCCTGATGGTCGTGGTGTTGCTGTGCGCTTGGCGCCTTCACCAACGCTTCGACCGACGTTCAGCGATGTTGCTGGGTGCGGTGATCGGCCTGGCTGTGCTGGCGCGCAGCGAGTTGATCCTGCTCGCCCCCTTGTTCGGCTTCATCGGGTGGCGCAACCACGACCATCGGAAGTGGATCAAGCGGGCATCGCTGGTGCTGGTGTCCACCGGCATGGTGGTGCTGCCGTGGATGGTCTACAACCTGACCCGTTTCGAGCAGCCCGTTCTGCTGAGCACGAACGACGGCGGCGTGCTGCTGGGCTCCAACTGCGACCAGACCTACAGCGGGGCGCAGATCGGCGGATGGCTGACCGGGTGCTTCGACGGTTTCGTGTCGCTGCCCGGCGAGGATCCATCGCAGCTGTCCCGGCGCGAACGCAGCGCTGCTCTGCACTACATCAGCAACCATGCCGGTCGGGTGCCATTGGTGGTGGCAGCACGTCTGTTGCGGACGGCCGATCTCTACGGCCTGCCGGATCTCGTCCGTATGGATGTCGCCGATGAGCGCGCCCGGTGGGCATCGTGGAGCGGCATCGTGTGTTGGTGGCTGCTCGCACCGTTCGCGCTGGTGGGCCTGTGGCGCTCACGGCGCACCGTTGGATGGCTGTTGTGTCCGCCACTGCTTGCTGGTGTCCTGACCGCAGCGCTGTTCTACGGGGCGCACCGGTTGCGCTCGCCGATGGAGCCGGTCGTGGTCGTGTGCGCCGCTATCGGGATCGTCAGCTGCGTTGGCGTTGGGCGATCACGCGCTGCTGCTTGAGGAAGGCAGGCACGTCCGGCGGTTGCACCACGGCACCACGGATCAGGTCGTCGAACAGGCGGGTCAGCGTGCGCACGTGCTCGGTGGAGGTGAGCACGAGGTACATCTGACCCAGGTACAGCGCAGCGCGCAGCGGGCCGAAGATGGTCACCGGTGAGGCGTAGCGGTCGCGGCCGTCGAACAGGAACCAACGCAGCGTGGGGTACAACTCGGTGCACAGTTCGATCATGTGGTCCAGCTGTGCAACGCGGCTGCTCTGCTCCAGCTTGCTCCAGATGCCGGCGCCCCGGGCGAACATCTCGATCGACTGGATCGAGTTGCAGCATTCAAAGTCGGTTTCGGGCCCACGCGTCCAGGCCAGACGCGCCGCCGCCGTCTCGATCTTCTGCTCGGGGCTGCTCACGGCCCGGTCGCCGATCTCGTAGCGAATGACAGCTTCGGTCTTGAGCAGATCGGGCAGGGTGGATGGCACGTAGCGGATCTTGTAGCCAACGGCCTCGCGCAGCCACGAGATGAGGTGCTCGTCGTTGTGGGCGAACGCCTCGCGTTCGAACGACATCTGCTCGTTCATCAGCTCGGCCTGCATCGGACCGGTGTTGCTCAACCCGATCAGCCAATCAACCGACACCTGTTGTGCCTGAGCGATCGCGGTCAGCGTCTCGATGCGGGGAAGTCGCCGGTTCGTGGACGACAACAGCTGCGACAGCGTCGAGCGGTCAAGACCCACGGCCTCGGCGAACTGGCTGCGGTTCATCTTCGAGTCGTGGATCACCTTGCCCAGTCGCTCCTGGAACGCACTGAGGATGACCTTGCGGTTCGGCACGGATGTAGTGTAAGCGCAACAGATGGTGTGTAGACACCACATCTCATGGTCGGAGACAACACAGTTGGGTTGCATGTGCGGATATCCGCCGTGGCCGTGTCGCCGTTGCCCGGTGCCGGTGAGTAGAACGTGAGCAGTGAATGCCAGGCCCAATACCACCCCGATCGGGATTGATTGGCCAACCGTGGCGCTCGTGGTGTTCTTCTGGTCGGCGTTTGCCGTTGTCGTGCTCCTCCACCACCGCCTCCCCACCGTGTTCGTCGTGGGCGTCCTCGTCATGTTGGGTGGGTTGTACACCTCGCTGCAGCACGAGATCATCCATGGCCACCCCACACCGTGGAAGCGACTGAACTGGCTGATGGTCAGCGCGCCATTGGGCCTGACGCAACCCTTCGAGCGCTATCGGGTCACCCATCTCGACCATCACCTGGCGGACCTCACTGATCCCATCGGTGATCCCGAGAGCTCGTACGTCACGGCCCGGGCGTGGGAGCGCGCATCGGCGCCGTATCGAATGTTGCTGCGCGTCAACCGCACCATGGCCGGTCGGCTCAGCATCGGTCCGGTGTTGGCGCTCGTTCGCATGGCGCGCAGCGATGCCCACCTTGCGCGGACGCGGCCCGACGTACGACGTGCGTGGCTCGCCCACCTCGTTGCGGTTGTCGTGGTCATCGTGGCGCTTCGGACGCTCGGCGTCCCGCTGTGGGTCTTCATTCTCGGCTTCGCCTTCGGTGGAGCTTCGATCACCTCGTTGCGTTCGTTCGTCGAGCACCTCGCTGTCGACGGTGCTCCACGCTCGGCCATCGTGCACAGCGGCGCCTTTTTCAGCCTTATTTTCCTGAACAACAACCTGCACTACACGCATCACCAGTTGCCCGGCGCAGCGTGGTTCCGCCTGCCCGAACTCACTCGAAGCCTCGGCGCCGAACAGGCCGCGGCCACCGGCGCCGGCGTGTACCGCGGCTACCGCGAGGTTGCCCGTCGGTTCATGTTCCGCCCGTTCGGTCAGCCGGTGCATCCATTTTCTGCCACGATCGATGTGTGAGCTGCGCATATTCCGTTCTGCCGATGTACCCCCTCTCGGGGCTGCGTGACGCCTGGGGCGATCTGTATCGCACTGCCGCTGCGGCCGTAGCCGTTGAGTTCCCCGAGACACCCACCGAGCTGCGTTGGGATGTCGACGCACACCAGAGCTGGCTCGATCCAGACATGGCGTTGAGCCAGACGTGCGGCTGGCCGCTGGTGACGGTGCTGAGTCAGCATGTACGTGTGCTCGGGTCGTTCGTTCACGTGCTCGATGGCCGTCCCGCGTACACATATCGCAGCGTGATCATCGCCCGCGAGGCGCAGCCGTTGTGCGATCTGGCCCGCAGTCGGGCAGCGATCAACTCCGACGACAGCCTTTCGGGGCTGGTGAGCCTGCTCGACGCCTTCGGCGTGCGTCAGCCGCACTGGCCCGACGAGGTCACCTGGACCGGGTCGCACATGGCCAGTATCGCGGCGGTACGCGACCGGGATGCCGATGTTGCCTCCATCGACGCGCTCACCTGGGCGTACCTCCAACGGTTGGCGCCGGGCGAGCTGGCAGGGTTGGTCGTGGTGGGGCGCGGACCCGAGGTGCCGTGCCTCCCGTTGGTCGTGCCCGGCCATGCCACCGACCGTTTGGTGACCCTCTGGCGCGCTGCGTTGACCAGCGCCGTCGGCGACCCGCAGCTTGCGGGCCAACTCGACACCCTGTTGATCAGCGGGTTTCAGCCACTTGATCTCCAGGATTACGAGACGGCGCTCGCGCCCCTGATGTAACGCACTGTCACGTTGTCTGCGAACCCTGAGCGCACACGCTCTCAGGGTTCCGGACCCTCGGTTCGTCATGGCTGCAGATCGCCAAGTGGCCCGCACCGCCAGCGCTGTGCTGGACTTCGAAGCCATGGCCGAGAAGTTGGAAATCGTTCGTGACATTGCTGCGCCTCCCGACGTGGTCTACGCCGCCATTTCCGACGTCACCCGCATGGGCGAATGGTCCGAGGAGTGTTACGCGTGCGAGTGGCAAGTCGGCTTCGACCGCCCCATCGTCGGCGCCACGTTCGATGGCCACAACCGCAATGGTACGAGCGAGTGGACCAGCCAGGGAACGATCATCGAGGCCGACCCCGGTCGCTCCTTCGCTTTCGAGTGTTCGATGTTCGACTTTCATTTCTCGACTTGGGGATATCGCATCGAGCCCACCGAAACCGGGTGTCGGGTGACCGAGTGGAGCGAAGACCTGCGACCCGAGTCGGCCTTGGAGTTCAGCAAGAAGATGTCGGGCGTGGACGATCGGGCCGAGCGCAACCGTCAGACCATGACGGGCACGCTCGAGCGATTGGCCGCCGCCGTCGAGGGCTGATCCCCTCGGGCCTCGACGGGCTTGATCAGTCTCCGCCCGCAGGTGATTCCGACAGGACCTTGGACACTGGCGGCGTCGTGACGCTGTTCGAACACGCGGCCGGCAGGTCAGTGGTACGTGCCTGCGTCTGAGCCCGACGACAGCTCTGTTCGTTGCTTGTGTTGGTCGTGCTCGCTGTGCCCGACTCGACGGACGAGGCCGTGTACGTACCGGCGCTCGAAGGCGACGGGTTCGTGTTCCTCCTCCGCGAGTCGGAACGGTTCGAGCACCGTCTACTCGGTCGTGAGCCTCGGCGGGTCCACCTGCACGTGTTCACGGTCGGTTGTGCGGAGATCGCGCAGATGGTCGGGTTCCGCGACCGGCTTCGCTCACACGATGATGATCGACGTTGGTACGAGCAGACCAAACGCTCGCTCGCCGCTCGCGAGTGGGGAGCCGTGCAGGAGTATGCGGATGCCAAGACCGAGGTCGTGACCGAGATCAAGCGGCGCGCCGGGCTGATCGTCTGAAGCTCCCGGTCCCGCTCGTATGGGCCACCCACTTCACATTCGCCCGATGACCTCGCGATGCGACGTTGGCCCGCGCCATCGATCGCGCAGGTCGTTGCCTGCCGCAGCGTGGCGCTGCCCGGCCCGTTCAGACGCCGAGGCGATAGTGGAGGTGAACGACGCCGTTTCGGAACCGGCGTTCGTCGAGGAGTTCGAGCTGCACTCGGACGTTGTCTTGCAGGGCGCGCTTGCCGCGCCCCACCACGATCGGACACAAGAACAAATGACACTCGTCGACCAGACCAGCGCTGAGTGCGTGGCCAGCGAGCTCTGCCCCACCGATTGAGATGTCGGTCGCCGAAGACTGTTTGAGCCGCAGGACTGCGTCTCGATCAAACTCGCGCTCGATGCGCGTCCTCGCACTGGAAACCGTCTGGAGCGTTCGGGTTCGAGCGCGGATGCGCCGTACTGGTCTCGTCGGCCATGGTCGGACTGGCAGTAGATCCGTGCCCTCAAGGGCTCATCCCCACTGCCGGAACGCCCTGAGCCGGCGCTCTGCTCGTTGATGAGCTCTCCGCAACGTGCCGGTAGTGGCGTGTTCACCAATGCCGACCAACCCCACCCCGAGCTTCGTTCGGGGTGGCCTTCTCGCGTGGACCTTAGCTGCGCGGACGGCCGGGTTGCACGACCTGGCTGAGGCGAGTGGTGATGTCGTCGAGGCCAGGGTTGGACGCGGCGACCCAGATGACAAATTCATACACCTCATCGTTGGACGCCCGTGAGGCCATGACACCGTTGAGTTCAAGGAACACAGCCGTGGCCAGCCAGCCCAGTCGCTTGTTGCCATCGACGAGGGCGTGATTATTGACGATCGATTGCAGCAGGGCTGCGCCCTTGGTGATGAGGTCCGGGTAGGCGTCTTCTCCGAATGCGGTCGCTTGTGGCCGCGCCGCGGCAGAGCCAAGAAGACCGACGTCGCGGATCGGTGGCGGATCGCCAAGCAGCGTTCGGGCGAGGCCGATCAGGTCATCGAGGTCCAGGTACTCGATCGGGTCGCTCATTCGCCGAGGCGTCGCAGGGCGTCGGCGTGCTTGTTCATGATCCGCGCCGCGGCAGTGTTGACACGGTCGTGGTGTTCACCTCGGCTGACGAACTCTCGGACGGCGCGGCGTGCTGCTTCTTGCATGGAGATGCCCTCGGCATCGGCGCGTTCGCGGAGTGCTGCCTGTTCGCTATCAGTGAGGCGGAGCGTCATGGCCATGTACGAATGGTATCAGTTCGATACCGCCACGAGCTGCCGTGATCGGCGCATCGAGGAAGACGCGATCCACACAGAACGCGCGCCGAACGACGCACAGAACATTCGATGTCGGCTACACAAGAACGCATCGAACAGGGTCTGTGCGGGTGGCATCGTGGGGTGGCCGACGGCATCAGACCATGTCTGGTTGGTGCCCGATCGACTGCAGTTTCTCCGGGTTCAGGAACATCCAGTAGCGGTCGATTTGGCCGTCGACCACGTCGACGGCGGTCACCATGTACGGCTGCTCTCCCAGTGACAACACCACGCCTGGCCGTCCGTTCACCCAACTCGGCTCGAAGCGCAGTTCGGGCCCGACACGTTTGCCCAAATTCACGATCAGGCGAGCGATGCGATGGGGGCCGACCACGGGGCGGCGGGCTGCGTGGCGGTGTGGCCCACCGTCGCTGATCAGCACCGATGTCGGCGTCAGCATGGCGCGCACGGCATCGATGTCGCCGCTCATCACCGCGCCAACGAAGGCTGTTGCAATCGCAAGTTGTTCGGCGTCGGACATCGGCTGTGGGGATGGAGCACCATGCAGCTTGCGGCGGGCGCGCACTGCCATCTGGCGACACGCGTCGTCGCTGCGGCCGACGGCGATGGCCGCAGTGTGAAACGACTCGCCGAACACGTCGACCAGCAGCACGACCAGACGCTCTTCAGGCGACAACCGTTCGAGCATCACCAGGAACGCGGTGGTCAAGGAATCGGACAGTTCGGCTGCACGCTCGGGATCGCTGCCGACGTCGGTGCGCAGGATCGGCTCGGGGAGCCACGGCCCGACGTAGTCGATCCGCGCTCGTTGCGCTGCTCGTAGTCGGTCCAGGCCGAGCCGGCTGACCACCGTGGTGAGCCATGCTGCCGGCCGGTTGATCACCGCTCTGTCCGCGCCAGCCCAGCGGAACCATGCCTCCTGCACCACGTCTTCGGCATCGCTGACGCTGCCGAGCAGTCGGTAGGCCAGGCCCACCAGCCGTGGTCGTTCCAGCGTAAAGGTGAGGGCGTCCTCGGCGCTGACCTCGGTCACGAACGTGTCCTCGCGCAGAGCTTCGCCGCTGCCTGACCGGCGTTCTCTCCGCTGGCAGCACTGGCATCGGCCAGCAATCCGCTCGGGCCGACCCAGTCCCCGGCGACGAGTACGTTGCCAAGGCCGAGCGCTTCGATGTTTGGGCGCCCTGCCAATCCACCGCCCGCAGCGGCCGGCGCGCCGTGCGCAACAACCAGACGGTGCATCGCGCGCTCCATCACGACATCGTCCTCCGTGATTCCCGCGGCCCGGGCCACATCGAACAGCAGTGCGCGGGACGCAGCCGGCTCGCCCGGTGATTCGCCTGGGCTGAGGTACCGCAGCACGCCGACCAGCCCCTGCCCGGCGGGAGCCAGATCGGCCAGCGGTGCGTGCGGCGACAGGTACACCGGCTGGTCCATGCCCAGCACAATGCCCTCGTGCACCCGCCGCAGCCCAAGGTCGAGACAGCTCGCCGCGATCGGCTCGGTGAGTCCGTTGCGCGCGTCCACAGCGGTTCCGGTGAGGCGTGCAGCGGTGTCGGGTCCGCCCGTTGCGATCACCGTGGCCCGTGCCATCACCCGCTGATCCCCGACGCGTACCTCCACACGATCGCCGTCGGCGGTGACCGACTCGACCTCGGCGTGGCCGATGACCGTTGCGCCTGCCTGCTCGGCAAGGCCACGCAATGACGCGACCAATGTGGCCCATCCGCCGTGGGGATACAGCACGCCCTTGAGGGCCAACTGCAGCTGACCGGCCGCGGCTCCCGCATCGAACTGATCGGGCGCATGGGTGTAGGTGCTGAGGCGGATGAACATCTCCATGAAGCGCTGCAGGTCGTCGGGCTCGTCACCCAGCCAATCGCTCACCGTGCGGCCTGCAAGAGCGGCCGTCTTCATACGCGGCACCCTGGCGAACAGCGCTGCCATTCGTAGCCTGCTCTTGGGTCGCAGGACGGGATTACGCAGCACGCCAATGGGACCCAGCACCACGCGTTGTGCCACCCCATTGCGCAGCACACCCACGGTGGTCCCCGAGACGACGCCGCCTGCTGGCTGCACGCCGTGGGTAGTGAGTACACGGCTCAGATGCCCGGCTCGGTACAGCGCGTGCGGGCCGACGTTCAACAGGAAGCCGTCGCGACTGATCGTTGCAGCGCGACCTCCCGGCTGATGTGCGTCGAGTACCACCACGCGCACACCTTGCTCGGCCGCCGCGAGTGCTGCGCACAGCCCAGCAATGCCGGCGCCGACCACCACCAGATCGGTATCCGCCGGCAGCGTTACCGGCAGCGTCCGTGCCGTGGTGACTTCTGGTTCCTGTTCCTGATGCATCTCGTAGCAACCTCCAACTATCTCGACGCCGGACGCCGCTGCGTTGTGACAACGGTTCTGTCGTGACGGCCGGCTAGAGGTCCTTGCACAGGCGCAGGGCGTCGTAGATGGCGGCGTGGATGTTGCGAGCTGCGACCGCGTCGCCGATGCGGAAGAGCTGGAACGAACCGTCGGGATTGGTGTGCAACGCCTGACTGCGGCCCTGCATCAGCGCCCCGTAATCGACAGCCCCCCGGTTCACCGAGTGCGGCTTGAGGTCGAAGTACAGATCGGCGGTCGGAGCCGTGCCGTATTCCACCACGACCTGATCAACGCGCCGCTCGCTGCGTTCGGGGCCGTAATCGCTGCCCAGCTCGGCAACCAACTGGTTGCCGTCGCGACGGACGGCCATGAGCCGCGTGTTGATGGTGATGCGCGCGTCAGCCTGATGGAAGGCTCGCGCATACGGCACGTGGTTCATGCCGCCGACTTCGGGGGCGAAGAATCGTTCGGGTGTCACGAACTCCAGCTTGCTTCCAGCGCCCATGATCACTTCGGCGGCCGACATGCCCGGGTGCGCACCGTTGTCGTCGAACAACAACACGGTCGCAGCCGGCTTCACCTCGCCGGAGAGGATGTCCCAACTGGAGACCACCAAGTCTGCCCCAGCTTCCAACGGAGGAAGTTGGGCCTGCCCGCCCGTGGCCACAATGACCACGTCGGGCTGCAGCGCGCTGATCGTGGCGGCATCGGCATGGGTGTCGTAGCGCACCTCCACGCCGAGGCGATCGAGTTCGGACACGCGCCAGTCGATGATGCCCACCAGGTCTCGGCGGCGCGTGTTGCGTACGGCCAGGCGCAGCTGTCCGCCTGCCCAGGGCATGACCTCGAGCACGGTCACCTGATGGCCGCGCTCGGCACTGACACGGGCGGCCTCCAGACCGGCAACTCCTGCCCCGACCACAACGACGCGCCGGGGTGCTGCCGCTGCGGGAATGTCGTGGGGCCTCGTGGCTTCGCGACCGGTTGCCGCGTTGTGG
>WLMZ01000006.1 GCA_009726095.1 Actinomycetota bacterium | reverse complement strand
CTGATGTCGTTGACCACGACGGACGCGCCCTGGGCGGCGAGGAGTTCGGCGTGGCAGCGGCCGACGCCCTGCCCGGCTCCGGTGACGATCGCGACCTTGCCGTCCAGTACGCCCATGTCCATGCTCCTTGTCAGTGCGCTCTGGCGGACCATTTCCGACAGATCGTTTCTGATGACCCGTCAGATTCTATGCTCACGACGATGCTCATCTCACTTGGCCTGCCAACCGATCGCCTCCCGGCATGTCCCGAGCTGGCAACGGCCGCCGCCATCACGCAGGTGAGCCAACGCGCCGAGGCCGCCGGGTACGACGCCGTGTTCGTGACCGATCACCCGTTCCCATCGGCCAAGTGGCTCGGACGCGGTGGTCATCATTCGCTCGACCCGTTCGTGGCGCTGTCCTTCGCCGCAGCGGCAACCACGCGCATCCGGCTGCAGACCAACCTGTTGATCCTCGCCTACCGCAATCCGTTCATCGCCGCGCACGGCCTGGCCACGCTCGATGCACTCAGCGCAGGTCGGCTCATCGTGGGTGTGGGTGCCGGGTACCTCGAGCCCGAGTTCACCGCGCTCGGTGTTGCGTTCGACCAGCGCGGCGCCCGTACCGACGAGGCGCTGACTGCGATCACGGCGGCATGGCGGGGTACGCCCATGTCGTTCGAGGGCAGCACTTTCACCGCAACCGACAACGTGTTGGCCCCCGTACCGGCACAGCACCCACGTCCACCGCTGCTGATCGGCGGCAACTCCACCGCCGCCATCCGGCGCGCCGTCACCCTCGCCGACGGCTGGGTGCCCATGCCCAGTCCGGCCAGCGCATCGCGCATGCTCAGCACACCGGGTATCGAGACGCTCGACGATCTCGCCGGCCGCATCGCCATCGCATCGCGAATTGCCGCCGAGACGGGCCGTACTGCCCCGATGCAGATCTGGTTCACGCCATGGGGGTTGTCGGGTTTCGACCTCACCGTCTGGGACCCGGCACAGCTGCGCGACGAACTGGCGGCGTTGGCGGCATTGGGCGTTGCCGGGATCACCGTCACGCTGCCGGGCACCACGATCGACACATTCAACCGCTCGCTCGACACCTTCGCCGAGCACATCGTCGGCGCCTGAACCGGCAACACCCGAGATCACCTCGACCGGCCACGGGGACGGCGAACGGAGAATCTGATACGGTGTCAGAATCCAATAACTGCAACGGTCTGCACGATTTTCAGTCAGGAAACCCAACGCTATGAGCGAGCGCGAGATCCCCAAAATCATCAGTGTCGACGACCATGTCGTCGAGCCGACGCACCTGTTCGACCGCTGGCTTCCCGAGAAGTTCCGCAAGCACCCTGATGCCCCGCGCGTCGAGCGGCGCGGTATCGGCTCGATGACCTATATGGGCGGCACCAAGTACGACATCCAGTGGGACGAGAGCGCACCCAAGAGCGACTGCTGGTTCTACGGCGACCTCGTCGCCCCACACAAGCGCCACGTGGCCGCCGTCGGCTTCGCCCGCGACGACATGACGTTGTCGCCCATCACCTACGACGAGATGCGCCCCGGTTGCTACGACCCCAAGGCCCGCCTCGCCGACATGGACATCGATGGCGTCGAGGCATCACTGTGCTTCCCCACGATGCCCCGCTTCTGTGGCCAGACATTCTCCGAGGCCAAGGACAAGGATCTCGCCGCTGCGTGCGTCACGGCGTACAACGACTGGATGGTCGAGGAGTGGTGCGGTGATTCGGGCGGGCGGCTCATCCCGCTGCCCATCGTTCCGTTGTGGGACGTGGACGCCGCTGCCAGGGAGATTCACCGCAACGCGGCGCGCGGCGTCACCGCCGTTGCCTTCAGCGAGATCCCTGCCAAGCTGGGTCTGCCCAGCATCCACAGCGGGTACTGGGAGCCCTTCTTCCAGGCCTGCGCCGACACCGACACCGTGATCTGCATGCACATCGGATCGTCCTCGCAGATGCCCGCCACCTCGGGCGATGCCCCCCCGGCGGTTGCCGCCACGCTCAGCTTCGGCAACGCGATGAGCTCGCTCAGCGACTTCTTGTTCAGCGGCATCCTGGTGCGTCACCCAGGCCTGCGCCTGGCCTACAGCGAGGGCCAGATCGGCTGGATCCCCTACATCCTCGAACGTGCCGATGATGTCTGGATGGAGCACCGCGCCTGGGGCGGCGTGCGCGAACTGGTCCCCGAGCCACCGAGCACCTACTGGTTCCGCCAGATCTTCGGTTGCTTCTACCGCGACCGTCATGGGCTCGAGAGCCTGCATCGCATCGGTGTCGACAACGTCACGTTCGAGACCGATTACCCGCACACCGACTCCACCTGGCCCGACTCGAAGAAGATCTTCAGCGAACAGATCGTCGACCTCGACGACGAGATCATGTACAAGGTGGCCCGCGGCAACGCCATTCGCATGCTGCGCCTCGACCTGCCGCGCTGACGCGACCGCCTCGAGACCGTTGGACCCCACTGTGACGGCTCCATCCCGATGACAGCTCCACCACGCCCCACGGCACTGGTCACCGGGGCCAGCAGAGGCATCGGTAAGGGCATTGCCATTGCACTGGCCATGGCCGGCTACGACGTGGCCATCACTGCGCGCACTGTGAACGAGGGCGACGCCGAGGCCATCGCCCCCGACAGCGGCGTGATCCTGCCGGGCAGCCTGGCCACCACTGCTGCTGCCATCACCGATCTGGGCGTCCGCGCCGTCTCGGTCCGGCTGGACCTGCTCGATCTGCAGACCATCGACGACGCGGTCGACCGGGCCATCGAACAACTCGGCGGCCGGCTGGACGTGTTGGTCAACAACGCCATCTACGTGGGGCCGGGCAACGATCGGTTGTTCGCTGAGTGCGACCCGGCCAACATCATCAAACGGGTGACCGGAAACATCACCGCACAGTTGCTCATCACCCGACGGGCACTACAGCACATGCTGCCCAACGGTGGTGGCACCGTGGTGGGCATCACCTCCGGCGCCGGGCAGGTCACACCGCGGTCGCCGGTGGGCCAGGGTGGCTGGCCGCTGGTGTACGCAGTGACCAAGGGCGGCTTCCACCGCATTGCCGACATGCTCGTGGTCGAGTACGGGGCGCAGGGCATCCGCGCCTTCAACGTGAACCCGGGCTTCGTGGCGACCGAACGCGTCCTTGCCGCCGGTGCCGAACTGGATTTCGTCGCCAGACACGGCGTGTCGCCCGAGGTCATCGGCGCCGCCGTGGCACACCTCATCGACGACCCAGCGGTGGTCAACGGCAGCTATGTTCAGGCAATCGACACCGCACGCACGATGGGACTGCTGCCATGACCTACATCATCGGACCCACCAACGTGGATGTGCTGCTGCCCGATCCGGCCCAGGAAGAGGTGCGCTACACGGTCATCTCCGTCGACGATCATCTGGTCGAGCCGCCGGGTATGTTCGACGGCCGGCTGCCCGCCACGCTGCAGTCAGCGGCTCCACGGCTGATCGAGACCGAGCAGGGTCACCAGGTCTGGGAGTTCGACGGCCGCCGATTCAGCCAGGTGGGGCTGAACGCCGTCGCCGGGCGGCGGCGCGAACTGCACAGCCTGGAGCCCGCCCGGTTCGAGGACATGCGCAAAGGTTGCTGGGACGTCGATGCCCGTATTGCCGACATGGACCTGTGTGGGGTGTGGGCCTCGATGAACTTCCCGTCGCAGATCACCGGCTTCTGCGGTCGGGTGTTCAGCACCGCCAGCGACCCCGCTGTGGGGCTGGCCGTGACCCGGGCCTGGAACGACTGGCTGTACGAGGAGTGGTACCTGCCCCACCCCGACCGCATCATCCCGATGGGCATCACGTACCTGGCCGATGCCGAACTCGGTGCTGCCGAGATCCGTCGCAACGCAGCGCGCGGCTTCACCAGCGTCACCCTGCCCGAACGCCCCCACGCCATCGGCTTCCCCAGCATCTTCACCGGCTGGTGGGATCCCATCATCGAGGCGTGTATCGAGACCGACACGGTCATCAGCCTGCACGTTGGTTCGTCGGGAACCTACCCGCCGCCCGAGGGCGCGCCAGCGGTGCAATTGGGAGCCACGCTGTTCGGTCAGCTGTCGCTGGCCGCATGCACTGAATGGTTGTGGAGCGGCTATCCGCTGAAGCACCCCGACCTGAAGATCGCGATGAGCGAAGGCGGCATCGGCTGGGTGCCCATGCTCATCGACCGGCTCGACATCATGGGCACGCGCAACGGCTACGCCGGCGACTGGCCGATGCGCCCATCCGATGTGCTCCGCCGCAACTTCTGGTTCTGCACCTTCGACGACCCCTCCACCATCGACCTGCGCCACATCATCGGCGTCGATCACATCATGGTCGAGGTCGACTATCCACACGGCGACAGCATCTGGCCGCACGTCCAGCGCACCATCGCCGACACGTGGGGGCACATCCCCAACGACGAGGTCCGGCGGATGTGCAGCCTGAACGCCGCCGCCCTGTACCGGCATCCCCTGCCCGCTGCTGTTCTCCCGGCGGGCCGCTAGCCCCTACTGTGCTGGAGTGACCTCGACTGTTGCATCCCTGCTCCGGGCGCGAGCCGACGATGACCACGCCGGCTACCACTTCGAGGAGTCGGTCTGGTCCTGGCGCGATGTGGTGCGCGAGAGTGCCACCCGCGCCGAGTTGTTGCGGCGCACCCGCCAACCCGGGCCGTTCCACATCGGGGTACTGCTTGAGAACATTCCCGAGTACCTGTTCCTTGCGGGAGGCGCGGCCTTCGCCGGGGCAACCATCGTGGGCATCAATCCCACCCGTCGCGGCGACGAACTGGGCCGGGACATCCGCCACACCGACTGCCAGCTGATCATCACCGATGCCCAGCACGAGCCGCTGCTGGCCGGGCTCGACCTCGGCCCGGCCAACGGACGCATCCTGCGCACCGACAGCTCCGACTACCTGCAGCGCATCAAGGACATCGGCGCCGTCGCCCTTCCGGCCGAGGACCCGGCCCCCGACACCACCTTGTTCTTGCTGTTCACCAGCGGTTCCACCAGTGCGCCCAAGGCGGTGATCTGCAGCACCGAACGCATGGCCAGTGCCGGCGAGCGCGCCGCAGCCGGCTACGGCGTCACGCGCGACGACGTGAGCTACTGCGCGATGCCACTGTTCCACGGCAACGCCCTGATGGCGTGCTGGGCCCCATCGCTCGCCGTCGGCGCCACGATCGTCGTGCGCCGCAAGTTCTCGGCCAGCGGCTTCCTCGACGACGTACGCGATTTCGGCTGCACCTATTTCACGTATGTGGGCCGCACGATCGCCTACCTCCTCGCCCAACCGCGTACCGACCACGACCGCCACCACCGGCTGCGTCTCGGCTTCGGCACCGAGGCCAGCGCGCAAGACCGCCAACGCTTCCTCGAGCGATTCGGCTGCCCACTGGTGGAGGGCTACGGCTCCAGCGAGAGCGTGGTGGTGATCATGCGCACCCCGGACACGCCCCCAAATGCCCTCGGTCGTCCCCGGCTCGACGGTGGCGCCGACATCGCCGTGGTCAACCCGCAGACACAGCAACCATGCCCGTTCGCCGTGTTCGACGAGCACGCAGCGATACTCAACGCCGAACAGGCCATCGGCGAGATCGTCAATCGTTCGGGCGGGGGCATCTTCGAGGGTTACTACAACAACAACGAGGCCACGTCAGATCGGCTGCGCAACGGCTGGTACTGGACGGGCGACCTGGCCTATGTCGATGCCGAGGGCTTCTATTACTTTGCCGGGCGCAGCAGCGACTGGTTACGGGTGGACAGCGAGAACTTCGCTGCCGCACCAGTGGAAAACATCCTGCACCGCTTCCCCGGGGTCGTGATGGTGGCGGTGTACGCCGTTGCCGATCCGCGCACCGGCGACCAGGTAATGGCTGCGATCGAAATGGCACCGGACGCCTCGTTCGACCCCGTTGCCTTCGCCGAGTTCCTCGGCGAACAACGCGACCTCGGCACCAAGTGGGCGCCCCGCTTCGTGCGCCTGCTCCGCGACATGCCCCTCACTGCCAACAACAAGCTCAACAAACAGCCACTGCGCACCCGGGGGTGGGCAACACGCGACCCGGTGTGGTGGCAGCCCGAGCGGGGCGACGCCTATCGACTGTTCACCCGCGACGACGCTGTGGAACTGGCCGCATCGTTCGCCGAACACGGCCGCAGCGAGTTCCTGCCACGCTGATCAGCAAGGTTTCTCTCACCCACACAGCACCTCCACACGGAGCACTCACACGGAGCGAGTCATGAACCAGCCACTCACCTACCCAGAGGGCGCCCCGTTCCCGGGCACCATCGGCACCACCCTGTCCGACAGCGTCCAGGCGTGGCCGGTGGGGCCCCGGCCCGCTCCCGGCGCACCCAACATCGTGCTGATCGTGCTCGACGATGTCGGGTTCGCCCAGCTCGGCTGTTTCGGCAGCGACATCAACACACCGCACATCGATCGTTTGGCCGCCGAAGGGCTGCGCTATCGCAGCTTTCACACCACCGCAATGTGTTCGCCCACGCGTGCGTGCCTGCTCACCGGGCGCAACCACCACACGTGCGCGATGGGCGGCATCACCGATCTCGCGATGGGCTTCCCCGGCTTCAACGGGCGTATTCCCAAAGCGTGCGGCTTCGTCAGCGAGGTGCTGCGCCAACAGGGCTACGCCACGTACGCGGTCGGCAAGTGGCACCTCGCCCCGTCGGAAGAGTTGCACGCCGGAGCGCCTCGCGAACGCTGGCCACTCGGTCAGGGCTTCGAGCGCTACTACGGGTTCATCGGGGCCGAGACGAACCAGTTCGCCCCCGATCTCACCATCGACAACACATTGCAGCACGCCGTCGAACGCCGCGAGGGCTATCACCTGTCCGAGGACCTCGTCGACCACAGCATCGACATGATCCGCGACCTGCGCGTCGGCGAACCCACCAAGCCGTTCTTCATGTACCTTGCGTTCGGGGCCTGCCATTCACCCCATCAGGCACCACGCCGGTACATCGACGCCTACCGCGGCCAGTTCGACGAGGGCTGGGATGCGTGGCGGGCACAGACCCATGAGCGTCAACTGGAAATGGGCATCGTCCCGCCGAGCACCGAGCTGTCCGAACGGCCCGAGTGGGTGCAGGACTGGGCCACGATGTCGGCCGACGAACGCGGCCTCTCCGCCCGGTTCATGGAGGTCTTCGCCGGGTTCCTCACCCACACCGATGATCAGATCGGGCGTTTGGTCCAGGCGCTACAAGCGCGCGGCGAGCTGGACAACACCTTGATCATGCTCTGCAGCGACAACGGTGCGAGCGCCGAGGGCGGGCCGCACGGCACCTTCAACGAGAACTTCATGTTCAACGGACTTCCCCACGACTTGGCCGGCACGGTCGCCCGCCAAGACCAGCTCGGTGGCCCCGACAGCCATGGCCACTACCCGTGGGGTTGGGCCCTCGCCGGCAACACTCCGTTCAAGCGGTGGAAGCGCGAGACGCACGAGGGCGGCGTCGGCGATCCGTTGGTCGTGCACTGGCCCAGCGGCATCGAGCCCATCCACACCGGCGGCGTGCGCAGCGCGTACGCGCATGCAGTCGACATTGGCGCAACCATCCTCGATGCCGCCGGCACCGCCATGCCCAGCGCCCTCAACGGCATCACCCAGGAACCCCTCGCCGGGCGCAGCCTGCTGCCCACGTTCAACGATGCGCACCAGCCCGGGCGTCCCACGCAGTATTACGAACAGTTCGCCTGCCGCGCCCTGTACCACGAGGGATGGAAGGCGGTGACCTTCCATCCAATGATGCGCTACCTACCCACCGACGACCTGACCCTGTCGTTCGACGACGACCGGTGGGAGCTCTACCACGTGATCGACGACCCCTCCGAGACGCACGACCTGGCCGACCGCGAGCCCCAGCGCCTCGAGCAGCTGAAGGCCCTGTGGTTCGCCGAGGCACACCGCTACGGCGCACTGCCGCTGCACGCCCGCCGCAGCATCGCGTTCGAGCGTCCGGTGGGACCCATTGCCGAGCGACTGGAACTGTCGCAGGGCAGCGCACCGCTGCCCGAGGCGAACGCACCGCGCCTGCACCGACGACACACCACGTTCATCGCCGACATCTCGCTGTCGGAGGGCGACGAAGGGGCGCTCATCGCCCATGGCGGGCGCTTCGGCGGCAACAGCCTCTACGTACAGGCGGGTCGACTGTGCTTCACGTACAACTTCCTCGGGCTCGACGAGACCACCGTGTCGGCGGCAGTGCCTCCGGGTCGCCACGTCGTTGCCGCCGACCTGCAGCCGCTCGACAAGGGCGCCGCAACGCTCACGCTGAGCATCGATGGCGTCGAGGTGGCGCAGGGCCGGTTGGAACGCACGGTGCCGGTGCGCTTCACCCTGGCCGGTGAAGGCATCTGCTGCGGGTTCGACGATGGCACCCCGGTGTCGTCCACCTATCCCAGTGGCTTCTGGTTCCCCGGCATCATCCACCGCGCCGTCATCGACGTCTCTGGCGTTGCCGTCATCGACATCGCCGGCGAGTTCCAAGCTGCGTGGCAGGCCCAGTAGACCACCGCATCGGTGGTCTCGGTATCACTCGCCGATGAGATGGCCGCGGCCGGCAGCAACCATGTGCTCGCGCAGTGAGCTGGCATCGTCACCGGAAAATCGCTCGTACCGCAGGGCCTTGCCCGGACGCCACCAGATCTCGTCATCAACACGCCATTGTTCCTTCACGAGCTCGCGCTTGAGGATCTTGTTGGTCTGCGTCATCGGGAAGTCACGGACGATCCGCACGAAGGTGGGTGCCCATTTCGAGCCCATGTCGGCCTGCTGGGTCAGGAATGTTGCAAATGCATCAGGAGCGAATACGAGACCGTCGTTGAGCTGCAGCGCGCACATCACGCGATCACCCACCTCGACATCGGGTACGCCGTAGGCGGCAGTCAGCACCACGCCCGGATAGCGCATGAGGATGCGTTCGATCGGTGCTCCAGAGAAGTTCTCGCCATCAACACGGATCCAGTCGGCGCTGCGGCCGGCGAAGTAGAAGAACCCCTCCACGTCGCGGTAGGCGAGATCACCTGTCCAGTAGGCGCCATTGCGCAGGCGCTCTGCGTTGGCCTCGGGGTTGTTCCAGTATCCCTCGAACGTGCCACGTGTGCCGTTGACGATCTCGCCGATGCATTCGTCGGCGTTGAGCAGACGACCGTTCTCGTCGAACTCGGCGCGCGGGCACTCCTGGCCGGTGTCGGCATTGAGCACGCGGATGGTGGGCGCCCCGACGCCGAGTGCACCCGCCGGCATGCCGGGCACGCGGATGATCGAAGCTCCGGTCTCGGTCTGGCCATAGCCGTCGCTGAGCGTGCAACCGAAGCGTTGCTGGAAACGCACGAGGTCGGCCTCGGCTGCTTCGTTGCCGTACCCCCGCCGCAGCGTGTTGTCGGCATCGTCGGGCTGCTCGGGCGTGGCCAGGACGTAGGCAAGCGGCTTGCCGACGTAGTTGAAGTAGGTGGCGCCATACCGGCGCACATCGGGCAAGAACCCACTGGCGCTGAACGTGCGCCGGAGCGCAACGGCAGCCCCGGCCACAACACTGGGGGCCCAAGCCGTGAACAGCGCGTTACTGTGGAACAGCGGCATGGAAATGTAGGTGATGTCATCGTGCGACAGGCTGGTGAGGCCCATCATCGCCCCGGCCACGTTGTGCAGGCGGCCGTGCGAGGTGATGACGGCCTTCGGTGCCCCGCTGGTGCCGCTGGTGAACAGCAACAGGTACTGCGTCTCGGGCGGGTACGAAGCAGCCGTTGGCGTTACACCGCGGTGCGATGCCAATGCCTGCGCATACCCATCGTGGTCAATGACCAGAACACGACCGTTGGCGGCGCCGAGGTCGAGGCCATCGAGCAGATGCACCTGGCTGGACTCGGTGACGATCAGCTGACATTCGGTGTAGGTGATGTCGCGCGCCAGTTCGGCCCCACGTCGTGTCGGGTTGATGCCCACCACGGTGGCGCCGAGTAGTGCAGCAGCCCCGAGCCACATGGTGAAGTCGGGCACGTTCTCCAGCAACACGCCGATGTGCGGGGCGCCCGGCACCTGCATCTGCTGGAACAACGCGGCTCGGGCCGCGCACTCGGCCACCCATTCGCGATAGGTCCACCGCTGGTCCTCGAACAGGACGGCAGGGTTGTCGTCGTCGGCGCGGGCGAGAACATGATCGGCAAACGTGGGCACGGTTTCTGATGTTACGTCAGAAACCGTTACGCGATGGAGGCGACGACCGGGTGCTCCGGCAACGCGGTTTGCTATTCCCGCGGTGGGACAGCACGATGTGCGGGTGCCTCACGATGTCTTCGGTGCCTGCCCGCTCGACTGCCCCGATGCCTGCAGCTGGGTGGTCACGGTGGACGATCACGGCCGGGCGGTGAAACTGCGCGGCAACGCCGACCACCCCCACACCCGTGGGGGCCTGTGCGTGAAGGTCAACCCGTACCTGGAGTTCAGTAGCGACCCGTCTCGCCTGCTGCACCCCATGCGCCGAACTGGCCCGAAGGGTTCCGGCCAGTTCGAGCCCATCACGTGGGACGAGGCACTGGGCGCGATCGCCGAGCGGCTGCATGACATCCTCGCCGAGCACGGTGGCGACTCGATCTGGCCCTTCGACGGCACCGGCAGCGTGGGCTATCTACAAGGGTGCGGCGCCCCACACCGCTTCTGGAGCGCCATCGGCGCCGCACGACATCACACCAGCATCTGCTCGATCTCGGGGCACCTCGGAATGAGCTACACCTCCGGCTCGGCGGCCGGCATGGACCCCGAGGACGTGGTGCACTCGAAGCTGATCGTGCTCTGGGGCTCGAACACGCTCACGTCGAATCAGCACCTGTGGCCGTTCATCGAGACGGCACGCGCCGATGGCGCCTACGTGGTCGTCATCGACCCGGTGCGTCATCGCACGGCCGAACGCGCCGATGAACACATTGCCCCCCGTGTCGGCACCGACGCAGCGCTGGCCCTGGGGCTGTGCCATGTGATCGCACAGCAGGGCACCGACACCCGGTTCCTCGCCGAGCGCACATCGGGTTGGGCAGCGTTCGAGGATTCGCTCGCCGACTACACCCCCGAGCGGGTGGCCCAGATCTGCGACGTTCCCGCCGAGGCGATCATCGCCCTCGGCACGCGCATGGCCGTATCGCAGCCGATGGCGATCAAGCTCGGGCAGGGCATGCAACGTCACCGTCACGGCGGCCAGACCGCACGCGTGATCTCCTGCATCCCAGCGCTCACCGGGGACTATGCGCGGCGCGGCGGTGGTCTGGTGTACAGCACCTCCGATGCGTACATGCTCAACGGCTACAAGCTGTCGCGACCCGACCTTCGCCGCACCCAGCCCCAAACACTGGTGATGACCCGCCTCGGACGCGAGCTGCAACGAGCCGACGCCAACGTCAAGGCCCTGTTCGTGATGGGCGCCAATCCAATGGTGTCGAACCCCGACCAGACCCTGGTGCGTGCGCAGTTGACTCGCGACGACGTGTTCACCGTGGTGTTCGACGCCTACCGTACCGACACCGCCGAGTACGCCGACATCATCCTGCCGAGCACGTTGCAGACAGAGCACACCGAGATCATGGAGTCGTTCGGCCACCTGTACCTGAACTGGAACGAACCCGCCGTCGCTCCCCCCGGCGAGTGCCTCAGCAAGACCGAGTTCATGCGCCGCCTCGCCGCAGCGATGGGCCTCACCGAGCCAGCGCTGTTCGCCACCGATCTCGAGCTGGCCGCCGATCTGCTCGATGCGCCGCTGTGGCGCGATGCCGGCATCGGCGTCGATCAGTTACGTACCGCCGGTTGGCTCCGCATCCCCGGCACCATCGACTACGCGCCGTTCGCCGAGCGGTTCGCCACACCGTCGGGGCGGTTCGAGTTCGTCTCGGCGCGCGCCGAGCGCGACGGTCACGGACTGTTGCCGAACTACCGTCCCCCAAGCGAGGCCGCCGATGACGAACCGGGCACGTTCGCGCTCGTGTCGCCTGCCGGGCAGTTCTTTGTGAATTCCGTCTTTGCCGGTATCGATCGAAACATCGAACGCGCCGGCGAGCCGTCCATCACAGTGTGTGCGGCCGACGCCGCCGAACAGTCGCTCGTGCACGGCGAACTCGTCTCGGTGGGCAATGACCGTGGCTCGTTTGTCGCCCGTCTGAACATTGGCACCGCCGCTCGCTCCGGCATCGCCGTCACCACCAAAGGCGCATGGACGAAGGTGTTCAGCGATGGCCAATCAGTGAACGTCACCGTGCCAGAGCGCGACAGCGATATGGGCGCAGGCGCGGTGTATCACGACAACCGGGTCAGCATCCGGCCCTACCAGCCGCGGAACTGAACGTCGCGGCGTTCGATGAACGCCTGCACTCCCTCGTTGAAGTCGTCTGTGCGGCTGGCGAGTTCCTGCGCCCACGCCTCGTCCTCGAATGCCGCCTTGCGGTCGCTGTCGAGCGAACGGTTGAGCAACCACTTCGCCAACGACACCGCTTTGGTGGGGCCGTTGGCCAGGCGGGTCGCCCACTCGGTGGCTGCCGCATCGAGTTCGCCCGCTGGCACGACCTTGTTGATCAACCCGATGCGCTCGGCATCGGGGGCGGCGAGATCGTCGCCGAGGAAGATCAGTTCCTTGGCCTTGGCCAGGCCGATCATGCGCGGCAACAGGTAGGCGCCGCCACCGTCGGGGGTGATGCCGCGGCGCACGAACACCTCGATGAAGCGCACCGTGTCGGCGGCAATGATGAGATCGCACGCCAGCGCGATGTGCGCACCGATTCCTGCAGCGGTGCCGTTGACTGCGGCGATGACAGGCTTCTCGCAATCGAGGATGCTCGACACCAGCCGCTGCGCGCCACGCTTGATGTTGCGACCGACGTCGCCCATCGTGCGCTCGGGCGCACCCTCGGGACGCGGTGCCTCGGGGATACGCGAGACGCGGAGATCGGCTCCCGTGCAGAAGTGCTTGCCGTTCGCGGTGAGCACGACAACGCGCACGTTGAGGTCGCCGCTGGCGGCCTCGAACAGCTCGATCAGGCGGTTGCGCTGATCGGGGGTGAGGGCGTTCGCTGCGTCGGGGCGGTTGAGCGTGATGCGGGCAATGCCCGCCTCGCAGCTGTACAGAATGTCGTCGTTGATGGTGGTGTCGGGGTTGGTCATGGCGGGGGTCCTTCAGCGAGCAGTGACGGTTGCAGTATCGCGGCCGCTGCGCAACACGGTGCCAGGGGTGGCCCCGGTGGGCTGACAATCCTCGATGATGGACACCCCGTTCACATAGACGCGGGCGACGCCCTGCGAGCCAGCGGTCAACCGGGACGAGTTGCCGGGCAGGTCGGTGACCAGCGCAGCGCCGTCGCTGTCGACGGTGGCGGGGTCGAACACGAAGATGTCGGCGATGGCGCCCTCGCGCAACACACCACGGTCGCGCAGCCCGAACAGTGCTGCTGGCGCAGAGGTCATCAACTGGACGGCGCGTTCGACGCTGATGAGCCGGCGCCCACGGATGCAGTCGGCCAGAAAGCGCGTGGGGTAGGGAGCGCCGCACATGCGATCGAGATGCGCTCCGGCGTCGCTGCCGCCGATCATCGCGCGGGGGTCGTTCCACAACTCGGCGCGCATGCGCCATGACTCGGCGTCGTCGTCCTGCGGGGTGGGCCACAGCACGGTACGGCAGTCATCGGCGCACACAATGTCGAGCAGCGTGCCGAAGTTGCTGCGCCCACGCTCGGCTGCGATGTCTTTCACCGTGCGGCCCTTGAGGCCGGCGTTCTCTGGCGCGTACGTGTCGCCGAGCACGTACTCGCCCCAGTCGGCAAGACGGCGGAACACACCAGCGGCCGGCGACTGCGACAGTTCGAGCAGCAGCACACGTGTGTCGGGATTGTTCAGCCGGGCAACGCGCTCGGCCACGGGTACACCGAGCACCTGCTGCCAGCCGGGGATCAGCCACAGCCCGCAGAACGAGCCGAAGCTCATGTTCATCGGCACCTGCACGGGCATGGTGAGCGCAACGACACGACCGCCGAGTTGGCTGGCACGGTCGCTGGCCATGATCTGGCGGGGCACGCGCTCGGGCACACGGGAATCCACCGTGAGCACGTTCCAGTTCATCGGTCGGTTGGCAGCGGCGCTCATCCGGCCGAGCAGCTCGATCTCGTCGTCGGCGAACATGTCGAGACAGCCCGGCACGATGCCCTCCAGCGTGGTGCCCTCGTGCAGCCCGGTCTCCTCGCAGAGCGCAATCAACTCGTCGGGTGTGGCCCAGCGACTGGCCACGGGTTCGCCCTCGCCGTCGCTGTGCGAGGTGCTGTTGGTGAACGAAAAGCCCAGTGCTCCCGCCTGAATAGCCGCGCGCAGCTCGGTGCGCATTGCGTCGACCTGCGCCGGGTCGGCAGCGTTGCCCACCGCGTCGCCGCCCATCACATACCGCCGAATGGCGCAGTGCCCGACCAGGAACCCGGCGTTGACCGAGATGTTGCCATCCATTCGGTCGAGGTATTCAGCGAAGGTCTCCCAGCTCCAGTCGGTGCCGTTCTCGAGCGCCGCCAACGGCATGCCCTCGACCTTGGCCATCATCTTGCGCAGGTAGTCGGCGTCGCCGGGCAGCAGTGGAGCGAGGGTGAACCCGCAGTTGCCGCCGATGACGGTGGTGACACCGTGATTGCTGGATGGGCTGGCCGTGGGGTCCCACAACAACTGCGCGTCGTAATGGGTATGTGGGTCGATCACGCCAGGGCTCACGACCAGGCCTGCGGCGTCGAAGACCTCGCGCGCGTCGGCCTGGATGGCGCCGATGGCCACGATGCGACCGTCGCTGACACCGACATCGGCCACCACGCCGGCGGCACCGGTGCCATCGATGACCGTGCCACCCTTGATGATGAGATCGAGCATTGTCCTGCTCTCCATTGGAGCTCCCCATTAGAATCTGACGAACCGTCAGATTCTAGACTGACAGCGGCCCCACACGGGCCACACAAGGGGGACGCGCAAGATGTCGAAGCACTATCGGATGTTGATCGGCGGCGAGTGGGTCGACGGCGCCAACGGCACGTACAGCATCGTCAATCCAGCCACCGAGCAAGTCGTCGGTGAAGCCCCCGAGGCATCGGTCGATCAAGCCCTGGCTGCAGCCCGCGCCGCTCAGGAGGCCTTCCCCAAATGGGCTGCCACTCCCCCTGCCGAGCGCGCCCGGCTGCTCGCCGCCGTCAGCGACAAACTGCGCGAACGCGCCGGCGACCTGGTGCCGTTGATCATCAGCGAGACCGGTGCCACCGCCACCGTTGGCTCGCGTATGCAGGTGCCCGTGGCCATCGAACGCTTCGAGCGCTACTCCCGTGGCGCAATGAAGGACCTCAACATCGCGCTGGCGCCGTCGCCCACCCAGGCCACTCCCCTGGCCCCGGGCGGACTCATCGGCGCGGTCGTCAACCGCCAACCCGTGGGCGTGGTGGCGTGCATCTCGCCGTACAACTTCCCGCTCGTGAACATGGTCGGCAAGATCGCTCCGGCGCTGGCCGTTGGCTGCACCGTGGTGATGAAGCCCGCCCCGCAGGATCCACTGGCCGTCATCGAGCTCGCCGAGATCATGCACGAAGTCGGCTTCCCTGCCGGGGTGATCAACGTGATCACCAGCTCGCGTCCCGAGCCGTCGGTTGCGTTGACCGAGACCCGCGATGTCGACATGGTCAGCTTCACCGGTTCCACCGGCGTGGGCGAGCGCATCTTCGAAGCGGGGGGCCGCACGATGAAGCGCCTGCTCCTGGAGCTCGGCGGGAAGGGCGCCGGCCTGGTGCTGTCCGACGCCAACCTCGATGTCGCCGTCGGCGCCATCGCCAGCGTGTGGTCCTTCCACAGCGGCCAGATCTGCACGGCGCCCACCAGGGCCATCGTGCACAGCAGCCGTTACGACGAGCTCGTGTCACGGCTGGCTGCCTATGCGCCGAACCTCAAGGTGGGCGACCCCACTGCGGCCGACACCCTGGTAGGTCCCGTCATCTCAGCGGCTCAGCGCGACCGCATCGAGTCCTACATCGCCATCGGCGCCAGCGAGGGCGCAGAAATCGTGGTCGATGGTCGCCGCCCGTCACACATGGAGCGCGGCTTCTACGTGGCTCCCACGCTGCTGGCGGGCTGCCGTCAGGGCATGACCCCTGTGCAGGAGGAGATCTTCGGACCCGTGGTGGTGGTCGTGCCGTTCGAAGACGACGACGAGGGTATTGCCATCGCCAACAGCACCGACTTCGGCCTGTACGACTACGTGTTCAGCACCGACAGCGACCGCGCCTACCGCACGGCCAAGCGACTGCGCAGCGGCAACGTGGGCATCAACACCGCCCAGCGCAACCACGACGCGCCCTTCGGTGGGTTCAAGATGAGCGGCGTCGGTCGCGATGGTGGCGACTTCGGCATGATCGCCTACACCGAGATGCAGACCATCGTCTGGCCGGGTTGACCGGGCGCAGCTGACCTGGCTGGGCTGACCGGGGCTGTCAGACTCGGTTCAGCCGGCGGCCAACGCTGCGTACGCCGTCATCAACAGCCCGCCAGCGCGCATGTCGCCCGTGGTGCCCTCGCCCATGCGGTTCATCACGTAGGCAAACGTCATGCGCGCATCGAGATCGTTGACCACCAGTGATCCGCCCCAGCCGCCCCAGAAACAGGTCCGGGGGTTCGGACTGATTGGAAGTTCGGGGCAGTTGAGGCCATACCCGACGCCGAGCCTGAAGACCCCGGGCAGCACGAGGTCCTGTCCATAGGTCTGCTCGTCGAAGATGCGGGCGACACCGGCCTCGGAGAGCAGACGAACGCCGTTGGCCTGTCCTGCGTGGCTCACGATCGATTGCACGGTGGCGACCGAGCGGGCGTTGCCGTGGCCGCCGGCAGCGGGGATCTCGGCGCGTCGCCATGGAATGGTGCTCGACGCTGACGCGTCCAGCTTCGGATACCGCATGGTACGAACAGCAATGGAATCGGCCGTGGCGTTCGGATCGGTGATACCACCCTGTGGGGCAATCACGTGGGCCACGCGGGCGTCGGCAGTAGCCGGCGTACCGATGAAGAAGTCGGCACCGAGCGGACCAGCAATCTCATCGGCGAAGAACGAACCAACGGTTGCTCCGCTCGCACGGCGCACCACCTCACCCACCAGGTATCCCTGCGTGATGGCGTGATAGCCGCTCTGCGTGCCAGCCTCCCACCACGGCGCCTGGGCGGCGAGCATCGATGTGCATTTCTCCCAGTCGTACAGGTCGTCGGGCATCATGGGCTCCTGCCAACCCGCCAGCCCGGCGGAATGGCTGAGCAGATGGCGCACGAGCACGCCCTGCTTGCCGTTGGCAGCGAACTCGGGCCAATAACGCGCCACGGGTGCGTCAACATCGATCTCGCCCCGGTCCGCCAGCACCAGCGCGCTCAGGGCAGCCATGGTCTTGGTGGTGCTCCACACGTTGATGATCGTGTCGCGTTCCCACGGCTTCTCGATGCCGCCATCGAAGGTGGCCGTGCCACCCCACAGATCGATCACGACCTCGTCGTCGATGATCAGCGCAACGGATGCACCAACGTCGTCGCCGGAGGCAAAGTTCTGCTCGAACAACGCCTTCACTGCTGCAAAACGATCCTGACAGATTCCCTCAACGCCCACGGCGGCCTCCCTCATTCGGTTCCGAAATCTAACCAGCCGAACGGCACCGTCAACGCATGGGCAAGACGATGTCCTCGGCGAACTGATCGATGTAGGTCTGGTAGGCAGAGGCGACGTCGTTGAGATTGCGGCGATCACCGGCGCTCACGTTGCCCATCGCCCACGGCATGCACATGGTGCCGGTGATGCCGAGTTCTTCCTCAGCGCGGCGGTAGATGTCGATGGACGGCATCTCATAGAGGCCGCAGATGATCTCGAAGCCGGAGGTGTCACGATCCTCGGCGGCGAGGAGTTCCCTGAGGCGGCCGACGTAGTGCGCTGCCTCGTCCCACGGATAGGCATTGCCGATCCAGCCATCGGCGTACTTCGCCGCACGCTTGAGCGCTGCTTCGGTGTGACCACCGGTGTAGATGGGCACTGGCGCCGGCGGGTGCGGCTCGAGGGTGAGCGCCGGAATGTCGAAGTACTGGCCGTGCCATTCCACCCAGCCGCCCTTCCACAGCTCGCGTAGGGCAGGGATCATCTCGTTGAGGCGCTTGCCGCGGGTGGCGAAGTCCTGACCCTGCAGGTCGAACTCCTCCTTCATCCACCCAGCGCCGACACCCAACGCAACGCGCCCGTCGCTGAGCACGGCTGCCGTAGCAACTTCCTTGGCCACCTGCAGGATGGGGCGATGCCCGGCGATGTAGATGTTGGTCGTGAAGTGCAGCTGCGAGGTCACACTGCTCATCGCCCCGATGAGCACCCACGGGTCGGGCCATGCGGTCTCGGGTGCCCAGATGGGACGGCCGTCGGGGTACGGCGAGTACGGATACTTGCTCTGCAGATCCTTGGGATATGCAAGGTGGTCGCTGATCATCAGCCCGTGGTACCCGGCCCGATCGAGCAACGTTGCGATGTGCACCAGCTCGGTGGTGTTCATGAACGCCGTCGCGCACCAGAACTTCATCGAGTGGCCCGCGTCATGCCCAAACCCACCGTGGCCACGATGTCTCGTTGGATCTCGTTCACGCCACCACCGAAGGTGTTGATCTGGGCCATGCGGCCGGCCTGCTCGACCTCACCGTGCAGCACTGCGCCGGGCGAACCGTCGCGCAGGTGGCCGTACGGCCCCAGAATGCCGAGCAACAGCTTGTACACCTCGACGCCGCGCTCGGTGCCGAACACCTTCACCGACGACGACGCTTGCGGAGTGAGCGTGCCATCGTTGACCGAGCGCACGAGCTTCCAATTCATCAGCTTCAGCGCTTCGAGAATGGCCTTGCACTTCGCGAAGTCGGCCTGCACCCAGGGCAGGTCGAGCATGCGCTCGTTGTGCGGGCCGCCGCTGGCCTCGGTCGAGGCCCACGCCACGACATCTTCGTACAAGCGGTGGGTCAGCGCGGTGAGCGCTGCCAGGCCGACCCGCTCGTGGTTGAGCTGCGTGGTGATGAGCTGCCAACCACGGTTGATCTCGCTGACCACGTTGCCCTTGGGCACCCGCACGTCGGTGTAGTACGTGGCGGTGGTGACATTGCCTCCCACCGTCACGATGGGGGTCCACGAAAAGCCGGGAGAGTTGGTCGGCACGATGATGATCGAGATGCCCTTGTGCTTGGGGGCGTCCGGATCGGTGCGGCATGCCAGCCACACGTAATCGGCCTGGTTGGCGCCGCTGGTGTAGACCTTGTTGCCGTTGATGACCCACTCGTCGCCGTCGAGCACGGCCGATGTGCGCAACGATGCCAGGTCGGTGCCGGCTTCGGGCTCGGTGTAGCCGATGGCGAAGTTGAGATCGCCGGCCAGGATGCCGGGCAGGAAGGCGTCCTTTTGCTCCTGTGTGCCGTACGCGATGAGCGTGGGCCCGACCGTGTTGATGGTGACAAAGGGGAACGGGGCATGGGCCCGCTGCACTTCGTCGAACAGGATGAACTGATCGGTCGGTGGCCGGCCCTGGCCGCCGTATTCCTTCGGCCAGCCCAGGCCGAGCCAGCCATCAGTACCCATCTGGCGCACGATGCGCCGGAACTCAGGGTTGCCTTCGCCACTGTCACCCATGCCTTCGCGCACTTCGCGCGGGAGCAGTTGGGCAAAGTACTCGCGAAGTTCTTTGCGGAGTGTTTCTTGTTCGGGAGTTTCGGCGAGGTGCATGCGAAACCCGAGAATAGTCGATGCTACGTTTCAATCTGACGTTGTGTCAGAAACTTTGTGCGACATGGTTTCGATGAGGTTCTCGGGCGCGTTCGGTGCTCGCTACAGGGGTTGAGGAGAGTTCACGTGTCGGGATACCTACAGGACAAGGTCGTTGCCATCACCGGATCGGGACGCGGCATCGGCCGCTCGATCGCATTGCTCGCCGCATCACAGGGCGCTCGCATCGTGGTGGCCGACTTCGGCGTCAGCATGGACGGCAACGAGCCCAGCTCCGAGATCGCCGACAGCGTGGTCGCTGAGATCAAGGCAGCGGGCGGCGAGGCCATCGCCGTGGCCAGCGACGTGGGCACCATGTCCGGCGGTGAGAGCATCGTCACGGCCGCCATGGACACCTGGGGCCGCATCGACGGCGCCGTATGCGTGGCCGGCATCCTGCGCGAGCGCATGTTGTTCAACATGAGCGAAGAGGAGTTCGACGATGTCATCCGCGTGCATCTCAAGGGCACCTTCACCGTGTACCGGGCAGCTGCTGCGGTCATGCGCAAGCAGCCCGAGGGCGGCAGCCTGATCGGCTTCACCAGCGGCGTGTGGGCGCTCGGTTCGGTGGCGCAGGCCAACTACTCGGCTGCCAAGGGCGGCATCGTCAGCCTGTCGTATTCGGCAGCGGTCGGCCTCGAACGCTACGGCGTGCGGGCCAACGTCATCGCCCCGGTGGCCCGCACGCGCATGAGCGCGAATGTGCCCATGCAATTGGCAGAGAACGGCGAGCCCGAGGACATCGCGCCCATGGCCGTCTACCTGCTCAGCGACAAGAGCAAGCACATCACCGGACAGGTGTACTCGGTGGTCGGCAACAAGATCGCTGTGTGGAGCCAACCCAAAGAGGTGCGCGCGATGTACAACGACACGCGTTGGACGCCAGAGCTGATCGAAGAGCGCCTGCCGGCCACCGTGAAGTTCGAGCGGCTGCCGTTCCTCGACATGGTCGAGGAGATGAAGCGCGCCGCCGCGGCCAGAGAAACACCGAACTGATGGTGGCGTCGCTCAGCGACGAAGAGTTCCGTCAGAGCGCTCGACAGTGGCTTGCCGAACACGTGGTCGGCGAGTACGCAGCGCTACGAGGCCGCGGTGGGCCCGGCGACGAGGAGGTCGGCTTCGACCTGCGCGTCGAATGGGAACGTGAACTCGGTGCAGCGGGGTGGATCGGACTGGGTTGGCCGCTGAGCCACGGTGGGAGCGGCGCCACGGTCAGCCAACAGATCATCTGGGCCGAGGAATACACCCGCTCTCAGGCCCCCGCCCGCGTGAACCACATGGGCGAGAACCTGCTCGGCCCAACACTGATCGAATACGGCACGCCGGCGCAGTGCGCCCAGTTCCTCCCTGGCATCCTCGACGGCACGCAGCGTTGGTGCCAGGGCTACAGCGAACCCAACGCCGGTAGCGATCTGGCCAACGTGCAGACCAAGGCCGTGCTGGACGACACAACGGGCACACCCGAATGGGTACTGAACGGACAGAAGGTCTGGACCTCGCTCGCACACGTGAGCCACTGGTGTTTCGTGGTGGCTCGAACCGAGGCCGGATCTGCCCGCCACAGGGGGCTCTCGTTCCTGCTGGTACCGATGGAGCAGCCCGGCGTGGAGACCCGCATCATCCGCCAGCCCACCGGTGGCGGCGAGTTCAACGAGACCTTTTTCACCGATGCCCGCACTCCCGTCGACATGATCGTGGGCGCTCCCGGTGACGGGTGGCGGGTCGCGATGGGACTGCTCGGCTTCGAGCGCGGCATCTCCACGCTCGCCCAGCAGGTGGGTTTCGAACGCGAGCTGCAGGGCACCATCGAACTTGCCCGGGCGTTCGGTCGGGCCGACGACCCCGTGATGCGTCAGCGCCTGATGCGGGCGCATACCGGCCTGCAGTTGCTGCGGTGGAACGCGTTGCGGTCGATGGGTTCGGGCGTTCCCGGCCCCGAAGCCAGCATCAGCAAGCTGTTCTGGGGCAGCTGGCACCGCGACCTCGGTGAGTTGATGATGGACATCATGGGAGCCGCCGGGCTGGTCGGCGAGGGCTTCCCCTACGAGCTGTCGCTCGAGCAGAAGCTGTTCCTGTTCACCCGCAGCGACACCATCTACGGTGGCAGCAACGAGATCCAGCGCAACGTGCTGGGCGAGCGCGTGCTCGGCCTGCCCAAAGAACCCGCCTGACACCGATTGGAACTGCCTTGACTGCTCCTGATTACGTACCCGCCCACGGTCTGCTCGTGGGCAAGACGGTGCTCATCACCGCCGCTGCGGGCACCGGCATCGGCTTTGCCACTGCCAAGCGTTGCATCGAAGAAGGTGCCACGGTGGTCATCAGCGACAAGCACGAGCGCCGCTGTGCCGAATCGGCCGAGGAACTGGGCGTACCCGGCATCCCCTGCGACGTGACCGACGAAGACTCCGTGCAGGCGCTCATCGCCGGCGCTGCCGAGCACCTCGGCGGCGGCATCGACGTGCTCATCAACAATGCCGGCATGGGCGGCACGGCCGAGTTGCACGAGATGACCGATACGCAGTGGAGCCTGGTGCTCGATGTCACCCTCAACGGTACCTTCCGCTGCATGCGTGCCGGGTTGAACCACATGTACCCACGCGGCAGGGGCGTCATCATCAACAATGCCTCGGTGCTCGGCTGGCGGGCGCAGGCCGGACAGGCGCACTATGCGGCGGCGAAGGCGGGGGTGATGGCGCTCACCCGGTGTGCGGCAATCGAAGCCGGCCAGCGCGGCGTGCGCATCAACGCCGTGGCCCCCAGCCTGGCCATGCACCCGTTCCTGGCCAAGGTCACCAGCGACGAACTGCTCGACGAACTCACCCAACGCGAGGCCTTCGGCCGCTACGCCGAACCGTGGGAGATCTCCAACGTGATGGTATTCCTGGCCAGTGACTACAGCAGCTACATGACCGGCGAAGTCGTGTCGGTCAGCTCGCAACGGGCCTGACGCAGATGACCGCATCGACCCGTCGTCACGAACCGCTCACCGAGGCGGTGCTCGCCGACGGCTTCTTCGCCGGCGAGATCGTGGAAGAACCATGGCAGCACCTCGCCCAACTGCGCGCCGCCGGCCCGGTGTCGTGGAACGAGGGCGGCGGGTATTGGGTGGCGAGCCATCACCGAGAGGTGCAGCAGGCATCGGTGGATCCGACGCGCTTCTGCAGCGGGCAGGGCATCCTCACCTTCGAGATCGGCCACACGTATCCATCGCCACCCACGATGATGCACACCGACCCACCCGACCACACCCGCTATCGAGCGTTGGTGGCGCCGGCGTTCCGTCCATCAGCGATGAAGGCACTGCACCCACATCTGGTCGGGCACGCGCGCCGTCTGCTCGATTCGCTCGGCGACACCATCGACATCGTGCACGACTTCACCGTGCCGTTCCCGTTGCTGGTCATCTGCGAACTGCTCGGCGTCCCGGCCGACGAATGGGAGAAGTTCTACCTGTGGAGCGAGGTGTCGGTGCCCGGTGCGTCGGACCACACGCCCGAGCAACGACTCGCGATCCAGGGCGAGATGATCGGCTACCTGCTCGGTGTCGTTGCGCAGAAGAAGATGCATCCGGGCGACGACGTGTTCTCGTTGCTGGCCGCTGCGGGGCTCACCGATTTCGAGATCGCGATGTTCGCCGTGCAGTTGCTCACCGCTGGCAACGAAACCGTGCGCAACACGATGTCATCGGGCATCATCGAACTCGCCCGCGATCCCGATCAGTGGCAACGCCTCCGCGCTGATCGGTCGCTCATCCCGCTTGCGGCGGAGGAGATGTTGCGCTGGTCGAGCTCGGTGATCTACTTCATGCGCACGGCGGTCGAAGACACCGATCTCGGCGGCACCACGATCGCGGCGGGCGACCACGTGGTGCTGCTGTACGCCAGCGCCAACCGCGACGAAGCCGTATTCGGCCCCACTGCGGCGCAGTTCGACATCGCCCGCTCCCCCAACCCACATCTGGCCTTCGGTTTCGGCGCGCACTACTGCATCGGCGCCTCGCTCGCCCGCCAAGAGATCGGTGTCGTATTGAACGAGATGCTCGACCGTTACTCGAGCATCGAGCTCGTCGGCGACGTGCAGCGCACACGTAGCAGCATCATCGCCGGCATACAGAAGGCGACGCTGGCCCTGACGCCGTCGTGACTCGCCCTTCGAGTCGGTGAATCATCACGCCTTGGGGATCGCGCGAACCTGGAGGTGCTTGATGCCGTTGATGAAGTTGGAACGCAGACGATCGGCAGGAGCCACCTGCTCGAAGTGATCCACCAGGTGGAGCAGTTCCTCGAACATGATGCGCATCTCGAGACGAGCCAGGCTGACTCCGAGGCAGTGGTGCGGGCCGCCGCCGCCGAAGGCCAGGTGCGGATTCGGTGAACGCGTGATGTCGAAGGTCATTGGGTTCTCGAACACGGTCTCGTCACGGTTGGCCGACATGTAGTTGAGCATGACCGCAGCGCCCGCTGGAATGGTGACACCGTGCAGTTCGATATCGTTCGTTGCGGTGCGACGGAACTGCATGACCGGCGTGGCCCAGCGCAGGATTTCCTCGATGGCGCTATCGAGCAGTGCCTCGGGATCGTTCTGCAGCTTGGTCCACTGATCGGGGAATTCGAGAAACGCGTTCATGCCGTGTGCGAGTGCGTTGCGGGTGGTCTCATTGCCGGCAACCGCGAGCAACAAGATGAACAGGTCGAACTCGTGCTCGCTGAGCTGCTGATCGCCCTCGGCCGACAACAACGTGGTGATGATGTCCTGACGGGGCTCCAACTTGCGTGCCGCGGCGAGATCGTTGGCGTACATGTACAGCTCGGTCATCGCTGCCTGGGCGAGATCGGGCGTGCCGCCGTACTCCGGATCGGAGTTACCGATCATGGTGTTCGACCACACGAACACCTTGTTGCGATCCTCAACGGGCAATCCCATCAGCTCGGCAATGGCCACGAGCGGCAGTTCAGCGGCAATCTCGGTGACGAAATCGAAGCTGTCCTTGGCCATGGCGTTAGCGATGATGGTGCGAGTGACATCGCGGTAGTGACCGTCCATCGAGCGGATCACCTTCGGGGTGAACCCACGGGCCACGAGCGTGCGCAACCGCGTGTGCTCGGGCGGGTCGAGATCGATGATCATGCGGGCCATCTCGAGGTCGGGGCGATCCTCGACCATGATGGCGCCCTTCAACCCGCTGGAGAAGTTCTCCCACTGGCGGTTGGCGCGCACCACGTCGGCGTGGCGGCTGATGACCCAGTAGCCCTCGACCGGCTGGTCATCCTCGGACTGGGGGTGCAGATACACGGGGGCCTCGTGACGCAACCGCGTGAACTGGTCGTGGGGGATGCCATGCACGAATGCATCGTGGCTGCCAATGTTGATCTCGTCAGCGAGGCTCATCGTGTTCTCCGGTTTCGTTCAAGACGGTTTCGTTCAAGTCGTAGAGGTGTTGCAGCGCCCCGATGGGGCGACTGTAGTGAAACGGCCGCTGCAATGTTGGCCACGAGCTATCGGTCCGTACTCAGGATGAGGCCGCTGGTGGGCACACCGGTGCCAGCGGTGACCAGCACGTTCTCCACGTTGGCAACCGGGTTCACCGACGTGCCACGGATCTGGCGCACCCCTTCGGCAATGCCGTTCATGCCGTGGATGTAGGCCTCGCCGAGTTGGCCGCCGTGGGTGTTGATGGGCAGGCGCCCACCGAGCTCGATGGCGCCGCCACGGATGAAGTCCTTGCCCTCGCCACGCCCGCAGAACCCGAACTCCTCGAGCTGCATCAGCACGTACGGCGTGAAATGGTCGTAGAGCACCGCCGTCTGGATATCGGCGGGCGTGAGCCCGGACCCGGCCCACAGCTGACGGGCCACGACACCCATTTCCGGGAGTTGGGCGATGTCGTCGCGGTAGAAGCTGGTCATGACGTGTTGGTCGACTCCGGTGCCCTGGGCTACAGCAGCGATGACCGCCGGAACGTGTTGCAGATCGCGGGCCCGTTCGACGCTGGTGACGATCAGCGCCTGGCCACCATCGGTCTCCTGGCAGCAGTCGAGCAGGTGCAGCGGCTCGGCGATCCAGCGGCTGGCCTGGTGCTGCTCGAGGGTGATGGGTTCGTTGTAGAACCACGCCCTGGGGTTGTTGGCGGCGTGCTTGCGATCGGCAACGGCAACGCGACCGAAGTCCTCGCTGGTGGCACCGTATTCGTGCATGTAGCGACGAGCGACCATCGCCACCCAGGCGGCAGGGGTGAGCAGGCCCATCGGCGAATACCAGCTGAACTGGGCACGCTCGGCGGTGGGCGCCGTGGGGATGTCCTGCACACCGGCGCCGAAGCGGCGCCCGGATCGTTCGTTGAAGGCGCGGTAGCACACGACCACGTCAGCGGCCCCGGACGCGACAGCCATCGCTGCCTGGTGCACAGTGCCGGCAGCAGCACCGCCGCCGTAGTGCACGCGACCGAAGAAGGTGAGCTCGTTCATCCCCGTGTGGCGGGCGATCTCGATTTCAGGGTTGTTCTCGGGCCCGAAGCACGCAAAGCCATCGACCTCGCTGGGGGCGATGCCTGCGTCGTCAAGCGCTGCAACCACGGCCTCACAAGCCAAGCTCATCTCGCTCCGGCCGGAATCCTTCGAGAACTCGGTGGCGCCGATACCGACAACCGCAGAGGTACCGCCAAGCCGGTTCGAGTGGCTCATGACGCTGTGCCATCTGCTGACGCGCCGCCGGCCAGACCGACCGTGACAGTACCGGTGACATGGTTGCCGAGACCATTGGCCCCGACCACCGCGATCTCCACCTCGCCGGCATCCTTGCGCGTAACGGTGCCGGTGAGGGTCATCGTGTCCCCCGCATAGTTGGGAACGCCGAGACGGATCGCCACCCGCTTGATGACAGCGTCAGGGCCGGCCCAATCGGTGACGTAGCGACCGATGAGGCCATTGGTCGTGAGGATGTTCATGAAGATGTCCTTCGACCCCTTCTCCTGCGCCAGGCCTGGGTCGTGATGTACATCCTGGTAGTCACGGCTGGCAAGAGCCGTGGCAACGATGAGGCTGCGCGTCAACGGCAGCGGCAGCGGTGCGAGCTGATCACCGACGTTCACCTCGGTGTAGAGCAGGCTCCTCGATGTCGAGGTCATCGGCCCTCCCTGGCAATCAGCTCACCGAGACGGGCGAGCTGCGTGCTGCCTGCGCCGAGTGTGGTCTCGTTCTGCACACCCCACAGGAAGTAACGGTGTATCGGGTAATCGATGTCTGAGCCCATGCCCCCATGCAGGTGCTGGCACAGGTGCACCACCTTCTGGCCGGCCTCGCTGGCCCAGTACTTGGCGATGAGTACCTCTTGGCGCGACGGCAGCCCGTGGACGAGTCGCCATGCCGCTTGCAACATGGTGACCCGCATGGGTTCGGTCAGGATGAACGCATCGGCGGCCTGATGACCGACCGCCTGGAATGTGCTGAGCGGCTTGCCGAACTGCGCGCGTCCGCTCGTGTATGCCGCGGTCTGCTCGATCGCTGCCGAACACACGCCGAGCTGCAGCGCGCACAACCCCACCAGCGCCCGCTCGAGCATGAAGTGCAACTGCTCCTCGCCATCGCCGGACTCGCCACCGAGGCGATCGTCGGCGGACACCACCGTGTCGATGACCAGGTGGGCGTGCGGCTGATGGTTGGTTGCCTTCACGGGTTGCACCTGCACACCGGCGTCGGCCGGGTTCACCAGGAACACACCGATGCGGCCGTCGTCCTGACGGGCCGGCACCAACACGCGTGCAGCGAATTGCGCCGACGGCACCGTGGGCTTCACGCCCTGCAGATGCCAGCCATGCTCGCTGCGAAGCGCCGTGACCGTGGGGCGCAGTGCATCGTCGGCACCACGTTCGTTGAGCGCCGCGCTGAGCACGACGTTGCCGGCGCACACGCCGGGCAGCCACTCCGTACGTTGTGCCGGGGTGCCGAACTCGGCAATCGGCAGAGCACCCAGAGCGAGCGTTGCCCACACCGGCACCGGGGCAACACGGCGCCCCTGCTGCTCGAGCAGCATGCACAGCTCGACCAGGCCGAAGCCGCTGCCGCCGACATCTTCCGGCAGGCACAGACCGAGCAGGTTCGCGTTGGCGAGTTCGTGCCAGAGCTCACGGTCGAACCCGTCGCCCGCACGTTCGACGTGCTTGACGCGCTCGACCGGGGCATGGCCCTCGAAGATCTGCTTGGCGAGGTCGCTGACGACGTTCTGTTCGTCGCTGAGATCGAAGTTCACGAGTTGACCACCTTGAAGAAGGGCAACGACAGTTCGTCGTCGCAGCGCTGCACCACAAGCTCGACGGGTGCACCGATCTGGAGCTGCTCCGGGGTGGTGTCGATGGAGTTGGCCACCACACGCACTCCCTCTTCGAGATCGACCAGCAGCACCTGATTGGGGTATTCGAGGCTGGGGATCTGCGGATAGTGCACGACGACAAAGCTGTGGATCGTGCCCCTGCCCGAAGCCTGCAGTGTGTCCCACAACAGCGAGCGGCAGTGACGGCACATGGGTCCGGAGGGGTGACGCAACGTGGCGCACTGCGTGCATCGCTGGATCAGCAGTTTGCCCTGCTGCAGGCCCTCGAACCAGAACAACTGGTCGTGCGTCAGCGACGGGCGCGGCCGGAGGGGCCGCGGCGCCGGGGCCGGCTTCTTCGCAGCGGGGCGGAACTTGAGGATGCGGAACAACATCGATCCGACCCGTTCGCCGGACGCGTCGTAGTAGTCCTGGCGGGTCGTGATGAAGTGTCCAGTGCCGAGACCCGTGGTCTTTTCCTCGGACACCGAGTCGATGACCGTACGCATGGTGAGCCGGTCGCCCGGGCGCAGGTAACGGTCGTAGGTCTGCTCGCAGTTGGTGGCCACCACCGACGTGAAGCCCTTCGACTCGACCAACGCGGTCAGCTGAGCGTACGGGTTCGTGTCGCTCTCGTCGCGGCCCTCACCGAACGGGCGCATCACCCACGCCTGCAGCATCGTGGGCGGAGCCACCAGGCCACCGTGAACCGAGGCCGCAGCTGCGGTTTCGTCGAGGTACACCGGGTTGGTGTCGCCCATGGCCTGGCACCAATGGCGGACCATTGGCACGTTGACATCGTCGGGGGCCACGGCCACGACACCGATTTCCTTGCCGGCATACGACTGCAACTGCGCGGTGTACGCCGCTGCGACTGCGTCTGCTGGTGCGTCTGCTGGTGCGCTCATCGTCCACTTCCTCGGGTCTCGCGCCACGGCAGATCGCGGTCGAGCGCCGGCTCGCGGGGCAACCCCAACGCTCGCTCGCCGATCACATTGCCCTGGATCTCATCGGTGCCGCCGCCCAGGCGGACCGCATATTGGCCGCAGAACGTCTGCTGCCACAGGCCGTCGTCCAACGCCGAGTCGCCCCACAGCACGCCATCGGCGCCCTGAATGCTGAGGGCGAGGGCCGTGGTGGCCGCCCAATGGCGGGCGTAGAACAGCTTCATCGTGCTGGCCACCACGCCGGGCATCTCGCCACGGCTGATCGAGGTGCGCATGCGGTAGCCCATGTACTGCAACACCGCCGCCCGGGAATGCGCCTTGGCAATGCCCTGGCGCACGATCGGGTCGTTGGTGCGACCGAAATGACGGGCCATCGCGATGAGTTCCTGCATGCTCCATGCAGTGTTCCCGCCACCGATGAGCGCCCGCTCGTTTGAGAGCGTGGTGTGCGCGATTTTCCAACCGCCGTTGACGTCGCCGACAACGTTGGCCACGGGAATGCGCACGTCGGTGAGGAACACCTCGTTGAAGTGAGCGACGCCGGTGATCTGGCGCAGCGGACGAACCTCGATACCGGGCGAACGCATGTCGAGGATGAAGTACGTGATGCCGGCATGCTTGGGTGCATCCGGATCGGTGCGTGCCAGCAGGATCGCATACACGCTGTGCTGGGCACCCGAGGTCCACACCTTCTGGCCGTTGATCACCCATTCGTCACCGTCGAGCACGGCACGGGTGCCGATGTTGGCCAAGTCGCTGCCTGCCTCGGGCTCGCTGAACAGCTGGCACCAAATGTCGTCGCCGCGCAGCATCGCATCGAGATGTCCGCGCTGGTCGTCGGTGCCGTGCATCATCAACGTCGGCGCCACCATCCCGTGCGCCACAGCGAACGCCCCGACTGCTACATCGAACTTGTTCTGCTCCTCAGCGAAGATCGCAGCCTGCCACGGCGTGCCACCACGGCCACCGAACCGCTTGGGCCATGTGAGCCCGGCCCAACCACCGTCGTACAACACCCGTTGCCACTCCTGGCATGCACGGGCATGGACATCCTGCTCGACATCCGTCGAGGCCTGCTTGTGTCGTTTGGCTGGATCGCGGCGTTGAGCATTCGCCTCGAGCCAGGCACGTGCCTCCGCCCGAAATGCTGCTTCCTCCGGGGAGTCGCCGATGTCCATCGGTCAACTCACCGCAACGGGAGGGAGAATGCCGAGCTGAGCCTCGCGCTGACGGGTGGTGGAGTGCACCGGGTCCTTATCGAACTCGGGCAGCACGTACTTGCCAAAGGTCTCGTAGGCCTCGGTGGCGTCCTCCAACGACACATCGGTCGCGAAGGTGCCGAAGGCGAGTTGGTCGGCGCCGATGGCCTCGTAACGCTTGAGCGACTCAATCGCCTCGTCGGGCGAACCGACAGCGACGATGCCCTTCTTGATCGCGTACTCAAGCTGACCAGCCGTTGGCGGCGCAGGAATATCGGGCCACTTGGGTTGACCATCAGAGATGGGGAAGCTGTCGAGGTATTTCAGCAACAACGCCGTGTGGTAGTTGCCACGGTTGTTCAGTGATACCTGACGGGCACGGGCGCCGTCTTCGAGCACCATCATGTCGGTGGTGACCATGATGTTGTTGTTGACGTAGCCGCCGATGGGTTCGGCCTTCTCGATGTTCTTCTTGTAGATCTCGATCAGCGGAGCCAGCGACTCGGGGGTGCCGAGCGTGAAGCACAGCACACCGAGCCCGAGCCGGGCGGCCTTCTCGAACGTGCCGGGCGAGCCCGCTGCCACCCAGATCGGGGGGTGGGGGTTGATGTACGGCTTGGGCAGTACGTTCCGCCGCGGCATCGTGAAGAACTTGCCGTCGAATGGTCCGTACTCGCCCACGCCCATCATCTTGATGATCTCGGGCAAGGTCTCGTCGTACATCTGGCGGGTGACATCCATGTTCTCGATGTTGAAACCCAACACCTCCGTGGACGACGAGCCACGACCGGTACCCCATTCGAAACGACCCTGGCTGAGCTGATCGAGCATCGCCACCTTCTCGGCCACGCGCGACGGCGGCGACACGTTGGGCGTGATGTTGATGATGCCCGAGCCGATATGGATGTTCTTCGTCCGCGCCAGGGCGTAGGCCATGAACGCCTCGCTGGCGGACAGGTGCGAGTACTCGTCGAGGAAGTGGTGCTCACTCACCCAGGCGTACTTGAACCCAACTCGATCGGCCACCTCGATGATGGCCAACTCCTCGCGCAGCACCTCCTGCTCGGTGCGCTCAGCCCTGCGATGCTCCGGGTGGTACATCTGATTGAACAGCCCGAATTCCATGACTACCCCCACGTAGGCGCAAGCATGCGCGCGACCAACAAATCGTAACCTAATGCACAGCATTAGCCAAACGGCCGCCGTGGCCGGCAGGTGTGGACGCGAGCTCGTGAATGCTCAGCGCCTCACAACCATACGCACAGCACCCAGGGTGGCGCAGCGGCAGGCAAGACGCCCACCGGCAGGTCAGCCGAGCGCGCCGGAGGCACGCAGCTGTTCCAGGCGCTGCTGGTCGTAGCCCAGCACACGCTGCAGGACCTGATCGGTGTGCTGGCCAACCGTTGGCGCCTCGCTGGGCACGGGTAGTTCTTCGCCCGCGATGTGCAGCGGGAACAGCAACTGCTCGCAGCCGGTCTGATCCATGGTGGTCCACGCGAACCGATCGACGAACTGCGGATCGCCGATCACCGTCTGGGGCGTGTTCACCGGAGCGATGGTGGTGTTGTGCTCGCCGGCGAACTGCAGCCACTCGGCCGAAGTGCGCGTGCGGAAGATGGCACGCAGCTCGGTCTGCAGAGCGATGTTGCCGCGCGCATGGTCGGCGTACTTGCTGCCGGGGTACAACTCGAACAGGTCCTCACGACCCACGCCGAGGCAGAAGTTCTTCCAGAAGGACTGCTCGCTGGCCATCAACAACACATGCCCATCCGCCGATTCGTAGAACTGGTAGCGCACGCCCTCCCACATCCCGCCCAGGCCAGGCTTGCGCCGCTGGTAGTCGTCGCTCGCGTTGCCGGTGACCACATCGGCGGGCTGCTCGTAGGCCTTCCAGCTCTCGATGCGGTACCAATCGAAATATGCCGCCGCATCGCTCTGGGCAATCTCCATATAGGCGCCCTCGCCAGTGGTGCGCGCCCGCACCAGCGCGGCGAGCACGGCCATCGCCCCAAACGCCGGACCGGCAGTGATGCCGATGTTGGTCTGGTCGGGTGTGCGGCAGAAGCCGTCGGCATCGACGACCGGGTTGATCTGCCCGGCCCACGAATCGAACGCCACGCCGTGCGCCGGCAGGTCGCGATACGGCCCGGTTGCGCCGTACCCGCTGATGCTGCAGAACACAATGGCCGGGTTGATCTCACGGAGGCGTTGATGGGTGAACCCGCGCTTGTCGAGGAACCCCGGACGCATCGCCTCGATGATCACATCGGACTTCGCGATGAGCTCGCTCAGCACGACGTCGGCCTCCGGCGTCTTCAGATCGAGCACCAGCGATTCCTTACCGCGGTTGATGTGCAGATGCATCAACGACGTGCCCTCCACGATGGGCCAGGTCATCTGGCGCACGTAGTCGCCCGACGGCGCCTCGATCTTGATCACCTCGGCGCCGAAGTCGACGAGGTGTCCGGCCAGCGCAGCGGGCCCCAGCAACGAAAGGTCGAGCACCCGCACGCCCGCAAGCAAACCTTCACCAGACATCGGGGCTCCAGACACGATCGACTCCTGAACTCAGGACACGCCGGGAAGGCGCGTCAACACATCATGTTCGAACAGGCGCAGCCCACGCCAAGCCAGATCCGGAGGAATCCCACCAAGCAGGGGATGCAGCAACACAAAGGCCCACGGCCCGGCTTCGGCAATCTCGGCCAGAAGCATGTCGGGCGTGAGCACCCGGTACATGCCACGCGCACGGATCGTGTCGACGTCGACCGCCGGTTCGTACATGCCATCGAGTCCGGCATCGGCCATCCACCGCCCGTAGGCATTGGTCTCGTGGAGGAAGTACTCCCCCACGTCGTCCCATCCGCGCTCGATGTCGTCAGAGAGGTAGAAGTTGGCAATGCCCGCACCCGCATACGGCCCCGGGTCAGGGTGGCCCAACGCCAGTCGTTCGTCGCGGTAGTGCGTCCACACCTCGGGCAGCGACGGCACAAAACCATCGGCACGCTGCGCTGCTCGCCGCGCCGCCGCAGCGGTGCTGCCACCGAGCGACAGGGCTGGGCCGCCGGGCCGCTCGGGCGCAGGCGTGACCCGCACTGAGCGCCCATCGTGCTCGAACGGCGCTCCGGTCCAGGCAGCGCGCAACGTCTCGATCGCATTCGTCGTGCGCCGGGCGCGCTCGCTCATCGGCACATCGAACATGGCGAACTCATCGGCGACGTATCCATTGGCCAGCACGAGATCCAGACGCCCGCCGCTGATCAGGTCGACGACTGCTGCGTCCTCGGCAAGATGCAGGGGGTCGTGCAGCGGGGCGACCACAGCCGACACCATGATGCGCAGCGACCGTGTGCGCGCTGCCATCGCTGCCGCCATCACCAATGGGCTCGGCAGATAACCATCGGCACTGCCGTGGTGCTCGGAGAGCACGAGCAGCACGAACCCCAAGTCGTCCGCCCACTGCGCCATGTCGAGACCCGCCGCATAGCGCTGCGTCATCGAGGTCCCGGCAAATGCCGGGTTGCGGAAGTCGAATCGAAGGCCATAGAACGGCATGACAGCTACCTTTCTGACACTGGGCCACAGTAGGTCGATGACCAGACCACGGCGCTGCCCGGGTGCTGGCAAGATAGACGACGTGACCAACGAGCAACCACCCGAGACCACCCGGGCCTGCTGCTCCCCCGACGAGGCGACGGGCAAGACACCCGCCAGCACGGGTTGGCGTCAGCGCCGTGACCGCTTCGTCGCGTTGCGCGCAGTGAGTCTGCCCACCTCGATCGTGCAGCGCTTCTTCCGTATCGAGGGCATCCGCAAGGCCATGCTGATGGCGTTCAACCTGTTCATCTCGACCATTCCGTTGATCATCATCGCGTTTGCGTATCTGTCACGGCTGCGGCGGCGTATCTCGCTCAGCCAGGTCTTCATCGAGCAGTTCCATCTGCACGGCCAGACCGCATCGGTGATCTCGCAGGCATTTCCCTCTACCTACAACATCATCAAGGTGGCCTCGATCATTGCGATCGTGTCGTTCGCGCTTGGCGGCTTCGACGTGGCCTCGGTGTTCCAGAGCACCTTTGCCGACGCGTGGGGCGTGCCCCGGCTGCGCGGCTGGCGTGGTCCGGCGCGCGGAGCAGTCTGGTTCGTCACGGTCTTTGCCACGTTCGGGCTGAGCCAGATACTGCAGCGCATTCCGGCCAAGAACGGGCCGGCGTTCTACCTGGTGACCGTTCCCATCGTGATGGTGATGAACTACCTGTTCTGGTTGATCACACCACGACTACTGCTCGACAAACCCCTCGCCTGGCGCGACCTCCGCCCGGGAGCGCTGCTGGGAATGCTCGCCAGCACCGCCCTGTGGGCGTTGTCCCAGATCATTCTTCCCGGTTGGTTCACCTGGTACGGCACGGGCTTCGGCGGCGTCGGAATCGCGCTAGCGCTGCTCAGCTGGACCTACGTGGTGAGCATCGTGTGGGTGGTCATCGTGGTCACCTCGGCGATCATGTGGGAGCGATCGGCGCCCATCGACGATGTCGTTGCCCTGATCGATCCCTACACCGTCGGCACATGAGGTCCTAGCGGCGCATTCGCGGCAGGCCCAGGTGGCGTTCGGCGATGTTGTTTCGGTTGATCTCGCTGGTGCCGCCGTAGATGGTGGTGACCGGCGAGTGCCGGGCGTCGTATTCGATCCAGCCATGGGCGGCTGCGCCTGGCTGCAACAACTGGAGCAGGCCCTCGGCCCCCGCCATCTCCTGGAACCACCGGGATGCCTTCTGGTAGGACTCGCTGGCGAAGAGCTTGGTCATCGAACCCTCGAGGCCCGGTAGTCCTCCCGACGCTGCGATCCACGCCGATCGTTGGGTGAGTAACGCTGCCACATGGTTGTCGATGGCGACGCGCGCCAACTTCTCGCGCACCGCCGGCTCGGTGATCCGCCCCGACTCCTGCGCCCATGCCGCCGTGTGGCGCAGCAGCGGCACGCCAGGATTCGTGCCACCCATGACGCCACGCTCGAACGACAGCGCAACACCCATGACCCGCCAACCACCGTTGACCTCGCCGAGCACGCAGTCGTCGCCGACGCGCACATCGTCGTAGAACGTGGCGTTGGTGCGCTCGGTCGCCATGGTGTGCACGGGATCGACACGCACGCCGGGCGTGTCCATCGGGATCAGGAACATCGTCAGCCCCTGATGCCGGGGCAACGAGGCATCGGTGCGCGCCAGCAGAATGACCCAGCGCGCCTCGTGGGCCATCGTGGTCCACATCTTGGCCCCGTTGATCACCCATTCGCTGCCATCACGCTCGGCACGAGTGGTGAGCGCCGAGAGGTCGCTGCCGGCGTCGGGTTCGCTGTAGCCCAGACAGATCAATGCCCCGCCCGAGGTGACGGCCGGGATGACAGCCGCCTTCTGTGCGTCGGTGCCGACGTGTTGCACGACGCCTGCGATCATCACCGCCATGGCCAGGGCGTCCAATGGCGCACCGGCCTTTTCCATTTCGTTGAACAAGACCCACAGCTCGATGGGGTCGCCGGCGCCGAGGCCGGGCACCGCACGTTCGATCAGGCCGTCGGCAGCAAGCGCCCGGTTGAGCGCCGGGTTGTTGAACGTGCCCGATGTGTGCTGATGATGCTCGGTCTGTGGCGTGTGGTGCGCAGCGATGATGGATCGCACCCGCTCGCGGTACGCCAACACTGCAGGGGCAAGGGTGAAGTCCATGTCAGCTCCCGGCGGCCCGGCGAGCCGGCGCGTCATCGGGCCACAACCGATCGGCCAGCGCCAGGTATTCCGTTGTCGGGTCACCCAGCACCAGCGCCCAGCCACGCGCCCGTCGGTAGTAGAGCTGAATGTCGTACTCCTCGGCAAAGCCGTAGCCGCCATGGAAGTGCAGGCTGCGCGCTGTGGAATCGGCGGCAATGTCGGCGCTGAACACGAACGCCATCGATGCCAGTGCGTGGGCATCGGTGATGTCGTTGTTGGCCACGTCGCAGATGCCACCCCCGCCAGCGTCGAGCGCTGCAGCTGCCTGATGGGTGAGCAGTCGGGCACCGTCGATACGACCGGGGAGATCGGCGAGGGCATGTTGCACGGCCTGAAAGGCGCCGATCGGTACGCCGAACTGCTGGCGCTGTTGCACGTACTCGACGCCCATCTCCAGCGCCGCCGCGGCGAGACCCACGAGCATCGCCGCAGTGAGCACCTTCCACTCGGCGCAGGCCCTGTCGAAGTCACGACGGGTTCCAAGAATGCTGAGCTCACCGAGTCGCGCACTGCGGTCCGCCAACGGTGCGCTGGCGTGGTTGCGCGGCCCAGCCATCGGCGGGGGCGAGACCAGGGCGACGAACTCGTCGCGGTCCATGCCCACGATCACGTCGGCAACGGCGCCGGCCGGCACGACGGACCACACACCATGTTCGTTGGCCGGCCGCGGCGAAAACCCGGCGATCGATTCGCCGCTGAACAACGACGACCATCCGAGCACCCGTGACGCCACAGCGTGCTCGGCAAACGGCACCGGAGCCACCGACCGGCCCGCCATCTCGCCGATCACGCAGAGATCTGACAGCGACGCGTCGCTGCCCCAGACCTCCATCGTGGCCAATGCGGCCCAGAGCTCGGCATCGAAACCGAGCGGCTCGGCCCGGCGCACGACCATCGGGGCCGATTCTCGTCGGAAGAACTGTTCGAATGCCTCGAGCAGCACCCGTTGGTCGGGGGAAAGGGCCAGTTCCACGACCGCTACGGCACCAGCACGGCTTTGCCGACGACCCGGCGTTGCTGCTGATCCGCCAGGGCCTGGGCCGCATGGTCGAAGGGGTAGCTCACCGGCTCGACGGGGTGCACCTTGCCGGCTTCGATCATGGCAATGAGCTGCTTCACCAATGCCTGGTTGGCGGCCGGATTGCGACCGACCCACGCTCCCCAGTCCACTCCCGTGACCCGTCGATTGCGTAACAGGACCTGGTTCGCCGGCAGTTTCGGTATCTCACCGGATGCGAATCCGATCACGATGTACTGGCCGTCCTCGCGCAGGGCGCGAAGGCATTCCTCGCCCATGCGACCACCCACCGGGTCGTACACCGCATCCACGCCATCGCCGCTGATCTCCTTCGCCCGCGCCTTCACGTCCTCTGTCGAGGAATCGATAACTGCCACGGCACCACGGCTGAGAGCCATGTCGCGCTTGTCCTGCGACGATGCCACAGCGATCACCTGCAATCCGAGCGCCCGCCCGACATCGACCGCTGCCAAGCCGACACCACCCCCAGCGCCCAGGACCAGCAGCCACTGGCCGGGCTGCAGGTTGGCACGATGCACGAGAGCGAAATAGGCGGTCATGTAGCTCTGCATGAAGGTGGCGGCCTGACCATCGCTGAGCATTGCCGGCACGACCAGCACGCGGTCTGCGGGGTAGACCATCTCGGTCGCGAAACCACCGAAGCCGCTCGTGATCAACACCCGGTCGCCCAGCGTCGGGCTGGTGACCCCTTCACCCAGTTCGGTGACCACCCCGACGGTCTCGCCGCCGGCCACGAACGGCAGCGGCGGCTTGATCTGGTACAGGCCCTGCACGATGAGCGCATCGACGAAGTTGACCCCGGCCGCCGTGACGCGAACGCGTACCTGGCCGGGAGCCAACGCTGGCGATGGACGCTCCTCGATGACCAGTTGGTCGAGCGGGGCGAATTGCTGACAGACAACGGCGCGCATGCGGGCGAACCTAGTACGCGCCGACGGGAGCCCGCAGAATCAGTCGCCGCGACAGTCGGGACACAACCCATTGACCAGGATCGGTGGGTTCCACTGCAATCCACATCTCCCGGCACACAGCACCATGGGGGTGACCTTCGGCTTCACGGGCACGACGAGCTTCGGCTTGCGGGTCGAAGGCGTCGTGGACCGCTGGCGCGCTGGGCGCTCCGGCGCCCACGTGGCGCGCGCCACAGTGGTCAGCTCTGTCGAATCGAGTTGCTTCCACCACCACTCGCGGTTGTAGAGCTCGATGAGGGCAACCGGCTGGTCGATCGCCTTCGACTGCTCGACCATCCAGCGGGCATCACGGTCGAGCCAGCCCAGCCAGGTGACGGGGCGCGTGTGGCGGTAACCGTCGATCGCAGGATTCGGGTCGTACAGGTACTCGCCGGCCACCAGCGAGAGCCAGACCTCATGGCGCTTTGGATTCGGCGTCACCACGATGTCGCCCTGCTTGACCTCGTTCAGGAATGATTTGAGCTCTGTGCCCATGGTCGCCGCAACTGCATCAGCGGGTTCGCCAGGCGTCTGGTCGAGTGGCACAACGAGTTCCGCCAAGGCGTCGCCGAATTCGTCGTCGCGCAGTGCGATGATGCCGGCCTGTCGCATTGGATCGATGTATTCGGCTTCGACACCCGCCCGGATCAGCCACACATGTTGCATGTGTTCACCGTATCGGCGAGCGTGTCCAAGCGGGGTGGGCCGGGCGCGGCCGGTCGTCACACCTCGGTGTAGGGCCAGTCAGCGGGCACGCTGGATGTCCATGCGGGCTGCCGCTTCTCGGCGAACGCCCGCCCTCCCTCGATGGCATCGGGACGCCCCATCAGCACGATGTGTGCATCGCGTTCCATGGTGTCGACCCCCTCGGGGCCCTCGGCCAGCCCGCGCCACATGATGCGTTTGCTCATCGCCGCCGACAGCGGGGACACGTTGACGGCAATGTCGGTGGCCCAGGCCATCGCCACCGCCAGCACAGTGTCGGCAACAACGGCCTCGTTGGCGAGGCCCCACAACGCCGCCTGCGCCCCGGTGATGGCGCGCCCGGCGATGAGTAGTTCTGCGGCGCGGGCGGTGCCCACGAGCCGCGGCAACACCCAGTGCGACTGTGCGTCGGGGACAACTCCCCGACGGGTCTGCAGCACGGCAAGGCGGGCGTCGGTGGCAACGATGCGTAGGTCGGCCTGCAGGGCGAGCGACAACCCGATGCCGATGGCTGCGCCGTTGATGGCGGCGATGACCGGTTTGCGGACCTCCCACGCACGCGGACGCACGGGCGAGGACTTGAAGCCGTCATCGTCGCTGACGGCGCCGAAGGGCGAGCGTCCGGGCGAAAGGTCAGCTCCAGCGCAGAACGCCGACCCCGCTCCGGTGAGCACCACCACCCGCACGTCGTTGTCGGCATCGCAGGCGGCGTATGCGCCGCAGAGCGCAGCAATCATCTCACCGTTGACGGCGTTGCGTTTCTCCGGGCGGTTCAGGGTGATGACTGCCACACCGTCGGCAACGGCGATCTGCACCGGATCAGCTCTCATCGGTCGCCTGCCATGAACGGTGTCAGCCTCGCATCCGGCTACGCCATTCGGCCGGATCCAGGCCGAGGTCGATGAATCGTTGCCGGGCGAACAACGGCGGCGGGATAGGAACGCCCTGTTTGATCTGCTCGACGAACTCGCCGTTCTCGTCCCACACATGACAGGTGTTGAGGTTCATCCCCCACTGCGCCTGCTTCTCCTCATCGCTCATCTCGTCGATGGTCTTGCGAGGAACGAACGCCACGTTGCCGGTCTGTTTGGACTGGCTCGCCCGCATGCTCCAGATGCTCTGCACCGCGACGGGCGCCATGGCCTGCAGCAGTGCCGTCGTGTGCGTGCACCCGCGTGGACCCCCGAACAGCTCGCGCACGCGATGCGTGAACCCACGCGCGATCGAGAGGCCGATGAGCTTGTCATAGTGATCGGTGATCAGCGGGCACGTGTCGTTGGGGTGTGTCTCGAAGTGCACCGTGACGCCAACGATCTCGAGCGCGGGAAACGCAATCTCGAGATCGACCTGCATGTGGTGGATGGTCAGCGGCTGGACATCTTCTTCGATGTACAGATGCGGCGGCTTCTGGTCGCGCACTGCCCCGCGGATGAGCAGGTTGGGGTCCTTGCGGAACGCCCGCACCCGATATTCACGATCGTGCAGGACCTCGAGCTCGGGGTCGGGAGGAAGGATGTCGTCGCGATTGAACGTGCTCACGAAACCGGTGTATCAGCGAGCATCCGCCCAAGACGAACCAGAGACGGCATCGTGCTGCCCATGGTCAGTTCGATCTGCTTGCCCCACAGAAAACAGCGGTGCAACGGATAATCACGGTCGACGCCGACCCCGCCGTGCAGGTGTTGTGCAGCGTGGAGCACTTGCAAACCCCCGTCGCTGGCCCAGAACTTGGCGCTCGCAACCTGCGCCGATGCGGGCAGGCCCTCGCTGAGGCGCCACGCAGCCTGCCATGCGGTCAGCCGCACGGCCTCGGTGTTGATGTAGCTGTCTCCGGCGCGCTGGCTCACGGCCTGGAACGTGGCGATGGCACGTTCGAACTGCACCCGCTCCTTCGCATAGGCAGCCGTGAGTGCGAGCGCACGCTGGCACACCCCCGACATCAGCAGGCACTGTGCGGTGGTCGCGACATCGAGCAACCATGCACAGCCAGCGGCATCGGCCAGTTTCGTGGCCGGGCTGTTGCTGAACGTGACCCGCGCATCGGGGATGCCCGAGGTGGTGTTCTGGCGCTCGATCGTGACGCCCACGGCATCAGCGGCCACGACGTACAGACCATCGGTGGCCGACACCACGAACGCAGATGCGGCGGTGCCAGCGGGCACACAGATCTTCTCGCCGCTCAACAGACCACCGGTGACGGTGGACGATGGTTCGTATGGCGAACCCACGGCCTCCTGGAGCGCAATGGTGACGATGCGTTCGCCGCCTGCCACGCCCTCGAGCTGATCGAGGGCGCCAAAATGGCCGAGGGCCACGCCGGCGATCATCACTGCGTATGCGGGTACCGGCGCGGTGGCCCGGCCGACCTCCTCGAGCACCACGGCGATCTCGAGCGCACCCAGGCCACCGCCGCCGACGGACTCGGGCATGCCGATCCCGACAATGCCGGCATCGGCCAGCGTGCGCCACAGAGCCATGTCGAGACCGTGCTCGCTGGCAGCGGCCGCCTTCTGCGACTCGTTGGTGACCTGATCGGTGAGAATGCGATTGGTCAGCTCGCGTATCTCGTCTTGTTCTGTGGAAAGCCTGAAGTCCATCACTTACCTGCCCTGGGGAAACCGAGTCCGAACATCGAGATGAGATCGCGTTGCGTCTCGTTGGTGCCACCGCCGAAGGTGAGGATGAGCATGCCCCGATACGACCCTTCGAGTCGTGATCGCAGGATGGCTCCGGGGGCATCGGCCTTGAGGTACCCCACCGGGCCCATGACCTCGAACAACAGGCGGAATGCCTCCTGGTAGAACTCGGTGCCGAACACCTTCACCGATGACGCATCGGCGACCTCGAGGCTTCCCTGCGTGGCCGTCCAAGCGACCTTCCAGTTGATGAGGCGCAGGTATTCCAGCTTGGCATGAACCTTGGCGAGGTTGATCTGCACCCACTCCTGATCGATGATGCGGCGACCATCGGGCAGCAGTGTCTGCTGGGCCCATTCGCGCACCTCGGTGTATGCACGATCGCACACACCGGTAGAGCACAGCGTGACGCGCTCGTGGTTGAGCTGATTGGTGATCAGCCGCCAGCCACCGTTTTCTTCGCCGACGAGGTTCTTGGCTGACACACGAACGTTGTCGAAGAAGACGGCGTTGATGTCGTGTTCGCCGATGAGGCTGAGCGGCTGGATCGTGATGCCGGGCGTGTCGAGCGGGAGGATCAGGATGCTGATGCCCTTGTGCTTGGCAACCTCGGGATTGGTACGCACTGCGAGCCAGCAGTAGTCGGCACCATTGGCCAGGCTGGTCCACATCTTCTGACCGTTGATGATGTATTCGTCGCCGTCGCGTACAGCACGGGTATGCAGGCTGGCCAGGTCGGTGCCCGCATTTGGCTCGCTGTAGCCAATGCAGAAGTGCAGGTCGCCGGCGAGGATCTTCGGGAGGAAGAACGCGCGCTGTTCGTCGGTGCCGAACTGCATGATGGTGGGGCCGACCGTGTTGATGCTGAGCATCGGCACCGGTGCACCCGAGCGCATGGATTCGTCGAAGAAGATGAACTGCTCGATCGGGCTCTTGCCCTGGCCGCCGTACTCCTTCGGCCAACCGATGCCCGCCCAGCCATCGGCACACATCTGTTTCCAGACGCTGCGCGTCTTGGCCGAGATGCCGTGCCCCTGTGACAGTTCAGCCACGGTGTGCGGATCGAGCAATGTGTCGTAGTAGGCCCGCAGTTCAGCGCGTAGCGCCTCCTGCTCGGGCGTGTACCCCAGTTCCATCCGGGGGAACCTAGCCGGTTTCTGACGGAGTGTCAGATACGGAGACGATCACGTCTGCTGCGCATGTCAGTATTGGCAGATGGGTCCATTGAACGGGTTACGGGTCATCGAGCTGGCGGGGCAGGGTCCCGGACCGTATTGCGGGATGATGCTCGCCGACCTCGGCTGCGATGTCGTCGTGATCGATCGCCCATCGGATGCAGCCAAGGTCGACACCACCAAGGCGGCCACGAACCTGTTCATGCGCGGCAAGCGATCGATCGCGCTCGACCTCAAGATGGCCGACGATGTCGCCCTGTTGCTGTCGTTGCTCGACGACGCAGACGTGTTCATCGATCCGTTCCGGCCGGGCGTGTGCGAGCGCCTCGGCGTTGGGCCCGACGTGGTGTGCGCGCGCAATCCACGCATCATCTACGGGCGGATGACCGGGTTCGGGCAGGACGGCCCGCTCGCCCAGGCCGCCGGGCACGACATCGACTACATCGCCCTCTCCGGCGCCTTGTGGCTGCTGGGGCGCGAGGGCGACAAGCCGACGCCACCGATCAATCTGCTCGGCGATTTTGCCGGGGGCGGTCTGATGCTTGCGCTGGGGATCGCGTCCGCAGCGTACGAGCGCTCGGTGTCAGGCGTCGGTCAGGTCATCGATGCCGCAATGGTCGATGGTGCGGCGTTGGTGGCGGCACCATTCTTCCCCGCAACCTCGTCGGGTTTCTGGGGGCCCCGCGGCACGAACCACATCGACACCGGCGCCCACTTCTACGAGGTCTACGAATGTGCCGACGGCAACTACGTGGCGCTCGGCGCCATCGAGCCGCAGTTCTACGCGGAGTTGCTGTCGAGGCTGGAGTTGTCGCCCGCCGAGTTCCCGCAGTGGGACCGCACGCAGTGGCCGGCGCTGAAACAGCGCCTGGCCGACGTCTTCATGAACCGCACGCGCGCCGAATGGTGCGAACTCCTCGAAGGCACTGAGGCCTGCTTCGCCCCCGTGTTGTCACCGAGCGAAGCGGCGCAGCATCCCCACAACGTGGCCCGCGGTACGTTCGTGCAACTCAACGGCGTCACCCTGCCCGGCCCGGCACCACGCTTCAGCCGCACCGTGTCGAAGGCCGGCACGCAGAGCCATATCGGGGCGTTCACCGATCAGGCGCGCAGCGGAAACCTCTGGTCATGAACCGGCCGGGCACGGCCTGCCCGCTCAGGTTCGTGCGTACGCGATGCGCTCGGCGCGCTTGTTGAACAGCCAGCCAATGGGAGTACGCACCACGACGTCGTCGTACCAACCAGCGGCCTCGATGTAGGTGGGCTTGCCCTCAGCGGCAGGAATACGCATGACCGTGCTGTACTGCGAACCGACGGCCGCCATATCGGGGCCGTCGAAGCAGATCTGCACGTTGGCCATGCGGTGGATGCGCATGTCGAACATGGCCATGGTCGGCCCCAGCCAGGCAGCGGCCTCGGCCGCCGTGCCCTCTACCCCGCCAGCGGTGGTGTAGTCGAGATGGGCATCCTCGGTGAAACAGCCCGTCCATGTCTCCCAGTCGGCGCGGTTCAGCGCCTCGCTATACCGAACGAGCAGGTCGTTGATCTCGCTGCGGTCAATGAGTTCGTTGATGTCCATCAGCGCAACGTATCCGATCACGTCGTACTTCGTAGGCCCCGCGCCGGTTCGGTTACGGTGCAGTCCGTGGGGACCACCCGGGTGACAATCGATGGCAACAGCGCACTGGCTGCACAACTGCGTGCAGCCGACATGTACAGCGACTGTCCGGCAACGGTGGTCGTTCCCACGTTCTTCGCAGGGGCCATCGCGTTCGTCGACCTGACCGACGCCGACTTCGACGCCGCATGGGAGCAGCCGATGCGCCAGACCATCGTGGCCTTCCAAACGGCCCACCGCAGCGGCCATACACGGCTCATCGCCGTGGTACCGACGATTGGCATGTCGGGCGCTCCGCAGCTCGCCCACGCAGCGGCCACCGCTGAGGCCATCCGCGTGATGGTCAAATCGGCCGCACGCCAGTGGGGCGCCGACGGGGTCACGGTCAACTGCATCGCCATCGCCCCCGAGTTGTTCGGCATCGATGCCGACGCCGTCGGAGCCGTGTCCATCGCACCGCCCGCCCTTGCGTCGCGCGGGTCGGTGCTCGATGACATCGTCCCGCTCATCAGGCTCACCACCAGCACCGACGCCCACCACATCACGGGCGCCACGCTTACTGCCGATGGCGGCATCTGGATGACATCATGACAACGGTCCCCGTCTACGCCGAGACCCCTGGCCGACTGCACGGCCGCACAGCCATCATCACCGGCGCCGGCCAGGGCGTCGGCGAGGGCATCGCCCGGCGTCTTGCCGCCGAGGGAGCCAACGTGGTCATCGCCGCACGTCGCGCCGAAACGGGCGAGCCCGTCGCCGAATCCATCCAGGCGATCGGTGGCTCTGCGGTATGCATCGAGACCGACATCACCAGCCGAGCCTCGGTGTTCACCTGCGTCACGCGTGCGGTGCACATGTTCGGAGGGTTGCACATCATGGTGCACAACGCCTTCCGAGGCGGCATGCCACATCGTCTCGAGGAAGCCGACCTCGATCGCCACTGGAGGCACATGTCCCAGACCGGCGTCTGGGCGGTGCTCTACACCGGACAGGCGGCATGGCCGCACCTGCAGAAGGCAGGCCGTCATGGGCGGTTCATCATCGTCACGTCACCCAGCGGCGTCGAGGGCAGCGCCAACATCCCGCTGTACTCACCCGTGAAGGCCGCCGAGCGCGCCATCGCCAAGAGCCTCGCCCGCGAATGGGGCCCCTCCGGCGTCACCGTGAACTGCGTCGCGCCCGTTGCCGCATCGCCGGCTCTCCTCGGGGCCTTCGAGCGATCCCCGGCGCTGCAGACCGCACTCGAAGCCCGCACACCGCTCGGCCGGGTCGGCGACCCCGAAGCTGACATCGGCTCGGTGGCACTGTTCCTGGCCAGCGACGACTCGGCGTACGTGACCGGCCAGACCATCGTGTGCGACGGTGGATCCTTCCTCGGCCTGTAACACCGGCCCGGCACACCCTGAAGCGACCCCGATGCAACAAGATGGAGTACGACAATGATCCAACTGGTCACCATGCTGAAGCGTAAGCCCGGCACAACCCATGACGAGTTCCTGCAGCACTGGCACGATGTACACGGCCCGCTCATCCGCCGCCTGTCGTGCGCTCAGTACGTACGCCGCTACGAGCAGCACGCGTCGGTGTGGCCGCCCGCCGGATCAAACATGCCCGAACCTGCCTACGACGGTGTCACCATCCAGTGGTTCGACAGCTCCGAGGCCTTCTACGCGCACATCATGGAGCCCGACCAGGCAGAGATGATGGCCGATGTCGCCACCTTTCTCGACACTGATCAGCTGCATTGGACCATCTGCGAGGAACCCACCATCGTCATCGGCGATGGTGCACCGCCGATCGGTGGCTGAATGACCGAGACCACCACGAATGTGGTCATCATCGCTGGCGCCACGCTGGTGCATGCCGGTATGGCAGGCGTGCTGCGCGATCTCGTCGACCGCACCGATATCGGCGTGTTCAACTCGTGGGCGGCCAAGGGCCTGTTCCCCTGGAACCACCCCGCACATCTCGGCACCATCGGCCTGCAGGCGGACGACATCAAACTCGCTGCACTTGCAACATTTGACGATGTGGTTCTGTGCGGCATCAGCGACGACGAGCTGCCCAGGCAATCGCTCACAGCCGCTGGAGTGCGCTGGCGCGATGTCGCCCCCGGCGAACTCGGAGCCGAGCCATTCACGGTACGTTCCGCACCCACGCCACGGCCGCCGCTGTTCGATCTGCTGGCCGGGGCCTGCGCCCCGATGTACACCGACGACTCGTTGCCCTGCAATCCGGCACGCGCCGCCGCCGATCTCGGCACCCACCTGCCGGCCGGTGCGGTGGTGTGTGGCGAGGCATCGCGCAGCGGTTTCTGGTTGGGCCGCACCTATCCCACGCGAGAGCTCGGCAGCATCCTGCTGCCCACACGTCGCACACCCGGCTTCGCAGCGACACAGGCAGCCATCGCCCGGCGCACCGGGCGGTTCAGCGTGGCGGTGCTCGACGCCATCGATGAGCCCACGCACCACGTGATGCAACGAGCAAAGGACCTCATCATCGAGGTGTGGTCCGAACAAGGCCCGGCAACGACCCCGACAGACCGCATCCGCACTCTGCACCAGGCCCACGCAGCTGGCGGCGTGCACGTGATCGAAATCGGTGTGCGCCTCGACGAGATCGATGTTCTCGTCGCTGTCGCCGGTGCGCCACTATGGCATCCATGAACTCGTACGAATCCCCTCTGCTGCGCGGCAGCCACGTGCAGCTCGAGCCGTTGTCGCTCGACCATGTGCACCAGTTGGTGCTGGCGGCCAACGAGGACCGCAGCACCTACTCATGGACCCCCGTCCCCGGGTCTGTCGCGAACATGCGCACCTATGTCGCCGGCCTGCTGGCAGACGCCGAGGCCGGCCGGGTCATCCCCTTCGCTCAGCGCCGCCTCAGCGACCAACGCATCGTGGGCTGTACCCGCTTTCTCGAGATGCGCCGTTGGCGCGGCGGCGAGACCCCCGACGAGGTGGAGGTTGGCGGCACCTGGCTGGCCGCCTCGGCGCAACGCACGCCGATCAACACCGAAGCGAAACTGTTGTTGTTCACCCACGCCTTCGAGGAGTGGGACGTTGTGCGCCTCTCCATCTTCACCGACGCACGCAACACCCAGAGCCGCGATGCGATCCTGCGCGTCGGCGCAAAGTTCGAGGGCATCCTGCGCAGCCACCGCGGCTCGTACGCACCAGGCGAAATCGGCACGCCGCGCGATACCGCAGCGCACTCGATCATCGCCAGTGAGTGGCCGGCGGTGAGGGCCGCTCTGCACGCCCGCCTCGCCTGACGCTGCAGCCGCTGCAGCCGTTGCACCGCAGGGGCGCGAGGGGTGGGCCGGCGGTGATCAGGACCAGGCAGCGATGAGCTCATCGGAGGTCGCGATGGTGGCCACCATCGACAGCGTGTTCTGCACCATGGCCTCGCCGTACTCGGCAGGCATGCCGACCACGCAATCGCGCGCCACCACGACCTGATAGCCGAGGTTGACGGCCTCGATGACGGTGCCCGGTATGCCGAGGTTCAACGACACCCCGGCCACCACCACCGTGGTGACACCGCGCACACGAAGGAGGTGATCGAGGTCCGTGCCGGTGAACGGCGAGAAGCCGTGGTGCCGATCGGAGATGAGATCTCCCGGGTCAGCTTCCAGCTCGGGCAGCAACTCGGTGGCGGCGGTACCGGCAAGCAGGTGCTCGGCGCGGCGTGCCAACATCTTGATGAGCGGCGCATTCAGTGGCGTGCCAGACCGATCGGCCAACAGGCTGAACGTGCAGTGCACCACGGGAATCGCCTGATGACGCGCAGCGCGCAGCAGCGCCCCCGCCGAGAAGGCCGCACCGGCGGCCGACACCGCCTGGGCGATGACGGCCATGGTGGCCAGATCGCCGCAGACGCCCCGCTGCATCTCCATGGTGAGCACGGCTGTGTGCCGTGGGGCAACGGTTTCCGCAAGGGGCTGGGCCATGGGCGAACTGTAGACCCGGGCAGCGACCGGAGGTGGAGACGAGTCGGCATCTTGTGCGCCGTATCTGACGGGGCGTCAGATACTCGCTACTGTGTGGATCCTCGCAGCGCAAACGTCGGGGGCGAGAAGGGGAAGTTCCGTGGCACGCGATTACGTCATCAAGCTCGGCACGATGCTGTTCACCATGGTGGAGCCGCACAAGGGCCACGAGGTCGAGTACAACCGCTGGTACGAACGCGACCATTTCTACGGCGGCGTCCTCACCGGTGCGTGGAGCTTCGCTGGCGACCGGTTCGTGGCCACCAAGGCGATGAAGAACCTGCGCTACCCCGCCGAGACTCCCATGACTCCCGACCCGATGACCGGTTCGTACCTGGCCCTGTACTGGGTGCTCGCCGGCCACCATGACGAGTGGAACCGTTGGAGCGTCGACACCGTCAAGACGCTGCACGCCACCGGGCGCATGTTCCCCGAGCGCACCCACATCCACACGCTGCTCTACGACTTCGGCTGGTCCATCCAGAACGAACTGTGGGGCACTCCCGCCGAACTGGCGCTGGACCGCAACTACTCAGGGCTCGTGGTGAACGTGGGCGAACTGGCCGACGGGGCCACCCACGCCGACCTCGAGAACTGGACCCGCGAGACCTGGGCACCATCGGCCATGGCATCGCAGTGGGGGCCCGATCTCATCCTCAACGCCACCCCCCTGCCGTTGCTCGACGACGCGCCACCCGATGTGCCGCGGACAGCCAACGCTGATCGGCGTTTCGTCCAACTGCACTTCCTCGACCACACGCCCGACCACGGGTGGGCCGACGGCTACGCGAAGTACGGCGATCAGCTCAATGCCAGCGGCGTCGCCACGCATTTGTGGACCTCGCCGTTCATCCAGACCGTGTTCGGCACCGACACCTACACCGATCAGCTCTGGTAGAGGCACCGTCATGAGCGACACCCCAGAACAGCAGGTCCAGGAAATCAGCAGGCCGCAAATGACCGGCAAACGCGTCCTCGTCACCGGGGTCACGGGCTGGGTGGCCGGCCCCGTGGCCACCGCGCTCGCTGCGAGCGGCAACACCGTCTACGGCGCCGCCCGCTTTCGCGATCCGGCCCAGCGCGAACCGCTCGAATCAAGCGGCGTGCAGACGATCAGCATCGATCTACAGAAGGCCCGCTTCGACGAGGTGCCCAACGACATCGATGTCGTGCTCAACTTCGCCGTAGCGAAGGTGAACGACTTCGAGGTGGCATTCGCCGCCAACGCCGAGGGTCCCGCAGCGCTGATGGAACTGTGTCGGCCAGAGATGTTCCTGCACTGCTCATCCACCGCCGTCTACGCGCCCGATGATCACAAGCCCCGCCGCGAGAACGACCCCCTGGGCGACAGCCATCGGCCGATGCCGGGTATGCCCACCTACAGCATCTCCAAGATCGCTGCCGAGGTGCTGGTGAAGTACACGGCGAGACGCCTCGGCATTCCCGCCGTGATCGCCCGGCTCAACGTGCCTTACGGAGACGCCTACGGCTGGATGATGTTCCACCTGATGATGATGGAGCGGGGCATCCCGGTGCCCGTCCACGTGAACCAGCCCACCAGCTATACCCCCATCCACTCCGATGACATCGTGCGGTCGATCCCCTATCTGTTGTCGCTCGCCTCGGTGCCCACCACCATCGTGAACTGGGGCGGCGAGGACGTGGCCGGAATCGAGGACTGGTGCACCGAGATGGGCCGACTCACCGGGCTGACCCCTGAATTTGCGCCGACCGAGGCCACCATCGCCGCAATCGTGCCCGACCTCACGAAGCTGCATTCCACCGGTTTCCGGTCACATGTCGACTGGCGCACCGGTCTGGCGCGCCAGATCAGCACCACCCGCCCCGATCTGCTGAAGTAGCCGCTGCGGTGCGCATCGGCCTCACGGTGTTCCTGACGGACCGCACCATCGATCCCGTCACGCTGGCCCGTGAGGCAGAGGCCCGCGGCTTCGAGTCGCTGTACTTCCCCGAACACACCCATATCCCCGTCAGCCGGGTCACCGCACCGCCAACCGGCGACGTCGAACTGAACGACGAGTACAAGCGCACGCTCGATCCCCTGGTCGCCATCGGGGCAGCCGTGGCCGTGACCGAACGTCTGGCCCTCGGTACCGGGGTGTCGCTGGTGGCCCAGCACGATCCGATTGTGATGGCCAAGCAACTGGCAACGCTCGACCTCCTCTCTGGCGGGCGCATCACCCTGGGCGTCGGTTTTGGCTGGAACCACGACGAGATGGCCCATCACGGTGTGGCCTACGCCAGCCGGCGCGACCAGGCCCGAGAGCACGTGCTCGCAATGGTCGAGCTCTGGTCGCACGACGAGGCCGCCTTCGACGGCGAGTACGTCTCGTTCGGTCCCTCGTGGAGTTGGCCCAAACCGCTCCAACAACCACGGCTGCGCACGCTGATCGGAGGTGGCGCCGGGCCGAAGCTGTTCGCCCACATCTGCGAGTACGCCGACGGTTGGTTTCCAATTGGTGGCGCCGGGGTGCGTGAGGCGCTGCCCGCACTGCACGCGGCCTGGCAAGCGGCGGACCGCATTGGATCGCCCGAGGTCGTGCCCTTCGGCGTGGTTGCCGACGCCGGCAAGCTCGACTACTACCGCGGCCTCGGTTGCAGCGAGGTGGTGCTGCGCGTGAACGGGGCCGGCCGCGATGCGACGTTACGCCAACTCGACGAGCTTGCGGGCATGACGCAATCCTGACTGTAGACACCGCGATGGTCTGGCACTACGGTCTGTGCCGGTGGCGGCGGTGACTGAGATGAAGTACATACCTGCGCTCGACGGGCTTCGGGCGTTGGCGGTGGCGGCGGTGCTGTGCTTCCACGCGCAAGCATCGTTCGCCTCCGGCGGCTTCCTCGGCGTGTCGGTGTTCTTCACCCTGTCGGGTTACCTCATCACCTCCCTGCTGCTCCGCGAGCACTCGGCGACCGGCACCATCTCACTACAGGCCTTCTATGGGCGCCGGCTGCGACGCCTGCTGCCGGCGGCCTACGCCTGCATCGTGCTGGTGCTGGCACTGGGGTATTTCTGGACCGCCTACCAGCGCGAGCACCTGCCCGGCGACGTGGTGGCCGCGCTCACCAACATGTCGAATTGGCGGTTCGCCTTCACCTCATCGTCGTACAGCGACCTGTTCCGTGCGGCGCCGAGCCCGTTTGCGCACTTCTGGTCGCTGGCCATCGAAGAACAGTGTTACGTGATGGTGCCGATCATTGTGCTGCTCGCCCTGCGGCGGGGTCGACGCACCCTGCTCGTCACCACCATCGTGCTCCTGACCGCTTCGCTGACGGCAACGCTGCTCACCACCGACTTCGACCTCGCCTACAACGGCACCCACACCCGCGCCGCCGAACTGCTGATGGGTGTCCTGCTGGCACAGCTCACTCTCGGCCGCCAGCGCAGCCGACATTCCGCCAACCTCGCCGGGCTCATGGCGCTCGTGGCACTCGGCGCACTAGCGGCAACCACGACCGTCACTGACCGGTGGCTGTACCGCGGCGGGCTGGTTGGCGTGGCCGTGTTGTCTGCCACCGTGATCGCTGCGCTCGTGGGCGGAGGGCCCCTGGCGCGGATCCTCGCATGGCGCCCGCTCGTGGCCGTCGGCAGGACCAGCTACGGCCTCTATCTGGTGCACTGGCCCATCTTTATGGTGCTGTCCCCGGCACGCACCCACCTCGACGGTGCTGCACTGGCAGTGGTGCGCATCGGAGTCAGTCTGGCTGTGACAGCCGTTTCGTACTACCAACTCGAACAACCGATCCGCCGCCGCGATGTGCTGCGCTCGCCGCGCAGCGCCCTGGTGGCGATGGGTGTCATCCTGCCGCTGCTCGCCGTCGCTTCCGGGGTGGCCGTTCCTTCCGCCCATTACACACCGACCCAGCAACTCCTGGCCAAGGGCGCCTCGGGGCTGGTGGAGTTCACGCCAGCAGCGGCACCAGCAGCGGCACCAACACCAGCGGCGGCGCCGGCGCCAGGACCAGCACAGCCCCAACACCCGACAGCCTCGACACGGGACCGCAGGGTGACCTCAACGGCGCCACGGCGGGTCCTCGTGGTGGGCAGCGACAACGCACCGGTCACGCTGCTCTCGATGTTGGGCTATCAGGTGACCGACGGCGTTGAAACTGGCTGCCCGGTCGCAGCGTCGGTGGAGGTTCTTCTTGCGGATGCAACGATCATGCCGACCTCGACGTGCGAGAAGACAATCGATCGCTGGCCCCGGCTGATCAGCCAGATGCACCCTGATCTTGTCATCGTCTCCATTGGGCACCTCGACCGGGGGATCATTCGGCGGGCGTCCGACCCCGGGTTCCCAACGGCCGGCGAGATCAGCGTGATGGCGGGCCGCAAGGAAGCCGCATACGCCGACCTCGAGTACGGCGTGGCCCTGATCGAAGCGGCGGGTGTTCCCGTGGTCGTCGTCGATCACCGGCCAGCACCCAACGGCACCGCAGACCTCGAGCCGGCCTACCTCAACCGGCTCCGCCTCAGCCACCCGAAGATCGGTGGCGTGGTGACCACAGATCAGGACCTGCTCACCACGACACAGCAGCTGCTCGAAGCACCACGAAGCGTGGACCCCCGTGTCCACGTTCTCGTGATTGGCGACTCGACCTCGCTCGACCTGGCCCAGGCGCTCAGCGACGCTGCCCCGGACCGGCTCGTCGTCACCTGGGCCGGCGAGAACGGTTGCCCATTCGTTCGCCTCTCCGCAACGTTGCTGTCGAGCGCACAGGGGTGGCAGTCCAACCAATGCATTCCGTTCGATGCCAAGGTGCCCGGACTGATCGATTCCTTCCAGCCGCAGGTGGTGCTGATGGTCGCCAGCCTGTTCGAGTTGGCCGAACAACGGTACCCGGGTGACCCAACCGGCTATATCGCCGGTGACCCTGCGTTCACGGCATTCCATGACTCCGAGATGGCCGCCTTCGAGGCGATCCTTCGGGCCCGTGGCGTTCCGCTGCTGATTGCCGACTCCCCGACGATCCGGGCGATCATGGCCACACCCGAGCAGGCCGACCCAAGCCGTACCACCGCGTGGAATGCGCAGATCCGGCGCTGGGATGACAGCTCCCCCTACATCGGCATCTTCGACTACGCGGGCCCGCTGGTCGCCGCCGAGGCTGCGCTCGGTTCGATCCGCCCCGATGGCGTCCATCCCGAGATCGGGCCACTCACCACTCTGGCTCGAGCCGTCTACGTCGACGAGTTGATCGCCCGCACGGAGGCCATACGCGCATCGCTCGGTCTGCTGGCGGCAGGGGCACAACAGGTCGCTGCAGCAGGCCCCTGCGCAGACGCGACCGGAAAAGGGTGCAGACTGTCTCGATGAGCTTCGAGGTGCATGTGATCGTGACCTTCCGCACACCACCCCACGAGGCGGTGATGACCGCCCTGGACCATCAATTCGGCCAGGCACTCCACGAACACGGCTCGAAGCTGGTGAGCCTGTCCGAACACGTCTCCGTTGCTGACGAGACCGATGCGGTCGAGTTCGTCAGAGCACTCGTGCTCGCCGCCATTCCACCCGGGTCGACCATCACCTCGATCAGCGCCACGCCGGCCTGACCCCCGCAGCCAGCCAGCCCGCCCGCCGTCAGTCGTCAGTCGTCAGCGTCCTGGCGCAACAGCTCGGCGCTGAGCGCCAGCGCAGCCGCAAGTCCCGCAGCGCGATCAATGATGGTTGCGAGCACGACGCTGGCCTCTTTGCCATCGTGCAGCGGCGGATCGCCGAGGGACTGCAAAAGTACCGCCGGCGAGTGCGCCAGGGCAATGGGTTCGATCTCGGGGAGCTCACCGGGGCTGCGCCAGATGTCGGCGGCTCCCGGCCGCTTGGCCTGCGGCCGGCGCCGTTGGTTGTTGCGATTGCGCTGGGGTTGGTTCACAGGTCGTCCTCTGCAAGCAGTTGCTCGGGCCGTAGGCCGAGCGCCAGGCGGAGTTGTTCGGTGTTGAGATCGGCCAGCGAGCTCGAACGGGGCAGCACCAGATTGGCGATATGGCGCTTACCGTTGACGATCTCCTCGACGCGTTCGTCGATCGTGCCGGGGCACACGAGACGGTGTGAGATCACGGTGCGGCTCTGGCCGATGCGCCACGCCCGGTCACGCGCCTGATCCTCGACCGCCGGGTTCCACCAGCGGTCGTAGAGCACCACGTGGTTCGCTGCGGTCAGGTTGAGACCGGTGCCGCCTGCCTTGAGCGAGAGCACCATTGCCCCGGGCCCCTGCTTTGTCTGGAAATCGGTGACCAACTGATCGCGCGCCGCCCTGGTGAGGCTGCCGTCATAACACGCCACCGGCTGCCCGGTGCACGCAGTGAGGTGCTCGGCCAATCGACGCCCCCAGGTGGCGAAGTGAGTGAAAACCAGCACGCGCTCGCCGGCCTCGAAGACGGTCTCGACGATCTCCTCCAGACGCGCCAACTTCCCCGACCGACCGGCCAGCGCCAGGCCATCGTCGCGATAGGCAGCGGGGTGGTTGCAGATCTGCTTCAGCGCAGTGATCGCTGCCAGGATCGCGCCCTGCTTGGGTTCGCCCGTCTCCGTGGCCACGTTCTGCACAAGGTCGTCGAGTACCGCCTGATACAACCCGATCTGCTCGGGGGTCATGGTGCAGTGGTCGAGTTCATCAATCTTGTCAGGAAGCTCGCGGGCCACTTCGGGCTCGGTCTTGGTGCGACGGAACAACAACAGACCGTTCAGCGCCCGCAACGCTGACTCACCATCGCCGGACATCTGTGCGATGAAGGTCGGCCGGGGACCCACGAGGCCCGGATTGGTGAAGTCGAGGATGGACCACAGGTCGCCGAGGCCGTTCTCGATGGGTGTGCCGGTGAGCGCCAGACGGGTGTGGGCAGCGAGGCGTCGGAGTTGCTGTGACGTGTCGCTGGTCGGATTCTTGATGGCCTGCGCCTCGTCGAGCACGATGGTGCGCCATGTCGTTGCCGACAGTGCATCGATGTCGCGAACCGCTGTGGCGTAGGTGGTGATGACAATGTCGGCGCCGGCGATCTCGCCAGCCAGTTGCCCCGACGAGGCTCGCGACGCACCATGGTGCACCACGACCCGCAGCTTCGGGGCGAAGCGGGCGGCCTCGGCCGCCCAGTTACCCACCACGGCGGCGGGAGCGACGACCAATGAGCTGCCGTTGCCGGCGCGACGCGAGAGATGCGCCAGGACCGTGGGGGTCTTGCCCAGACCCATGTCCAGCGCCAGGCAGCCGCCGAGGCCCGCCGCATCGAGGAACCCGATCCAGGCAACGGCTTCGGACTGATAGGCGCGCAGCGACCCCACGAAGCCCTCGGGTTGGGTGATCGGTTCGGTGGTGGCAGCGCCCGCACGTTGCACGATGTCGTTGGCCCAGCTGTTGCCGTGCACGACGACGCCACCGGACAGGCCCGAGCCGCCGAGGCCGAGGCTGTGCTGCAGGATCTCGGCACCGGTGAGCTGGGTGATGCCCTCACGCTCGGCCAGCGCTGCGGCGGCCTGATCGAGGTCGAACCGATCGACCTCGATCCACTTTCCGCGCGACTGCACCAGCGGGCGGGCCTGCCGGGCGAGGCGCCTGATGTCCTCGGCGCTCAGCTCGACGTCGTCGAACAGCACCGACCAGGCAACGTTGCTGAGCTGGCGGGCGCCCACAACGGAATCGCCCGGTGTGTCGGCGAAGAGGCGCAGCGAGGGTTTGGCCTTCCGGCGCGACAGTGCTGGCAGGCGGACATCGAACCCGGCCATCGCCAACATCGGCCCGGTCACGGTCATGAACTCCCACGCCTCGTCCTGGCTGAGTGCCACGTGACCGCGTCGCGATGCGCTGGCCCGTTCGAGCGCCGGGAGCAGACGCCCGAGTCGCTGCCATTCGGTGAGCATCGAGCGCCGGTTCCCCTCGGCGCGTAGCGCAGCATCGATGGGCACCAACGCGTTCTTGCCGGTGGACGCCGACACCGAGACCAACCACACGCCACCCGGCAACGGCTCGTCGAGCTGCACCACCAACTTGGGCCGCGACGGGTCAGACACAGCGTGCGACCAGTGGTCGAAGCGCTTGGCCAAGGTGGTGGCCAGGCTGGTGCTCGCCCGGAACGCAACGCCGTCGAGCCGGGCGATGAACGAATCGTCGACATCGCGCGGTGTGCGCGCCTGGGGAGGTTGGGCCGGCAGGTCGATGCGTTCGATGCTCTCGGCCACGATGGCCTCGACGGTAGCGGCCATCACTGCGGTCACCGTGACCCGTCCATCGCCGCCACCGAGCGCCACGACAGCACCGGGCATGGCATGGGCCAGCGTGTTCACCATCGCTGCGTCCACCAATGCCGGCACCCACCGGACGTTGGTCTCCACCAGGCCGTCGTCGGGGCGCGGGTTCACCCGCACGGTCGGCACGATGGCCCCCTGGGCGACCAGACGCACCCCCTCGAGCGCAGTGCGACCGAGCCAGGTGACGCTGGGGCCGATGCCGTCGGGAATGCTGCCTCCGGCAAGCGCCACCAGCCAGCCGAGCGCATCCTTCAGAGGGATCGCCACTGCCTCGGCGCGCCGCCCGCCCGGCAGCGGGACCCCGGGGTGCAATCGCCAACCGACCGAGGGACCACCGATCGACTCCAGCCGGTCGGCCAGTTCCTCGTTGGTGTCGGCAGGAGCGTTGTGCCCCGCAGCCCACACCACCACCGAGCCCGACGACCACGACGCCTGCAGCTGTACCTCACCGGGTTCGTCAGGTTCGGTTTCGATCGGCGCAGCAGCGCCCTGCTGGGCAGCACGGGCGGGCGGTATGGACATGATCGTCGAGGGCAGCGGTAGCGGCGTCGGCCGAAGCTGATTGGCCGTCGCAACGAGGCTGTCGAGGGTTTCGGTGAAGTCGGCCACCACCTGATCGCGCTCGTCACCGGTGAGGTTGGCAACGGAGTGCAGATCGTCTTCGGCATCGGCGATGAGACGGTCGAGCACTATCAGCGAGGTCGACGGATCGGCGCGCAACAGGTCCATCTCGCCGTTCGATGCCCAGCCCCCGGACACCGCCCAGATCGCCTTTTCGAGTTGTTGTGAGTCCGCCATCAAATTCCCGTCATCAATCACGGCATCGCGTTGCCCGACCGAAGGTCGCCGTACACCGGATCCATCGGGCGCAACGCCCGGTCACCACCAGCGCGGCGCAACCATGTCGCGCAACCATGGCGCGCACTTCACCCTGGGCACCGACGCCCCTGCACGGCGCCGTCGCTTGGTGCACATGGTACCGGACGCGATGTCAGGCGCAATACCGAAACCACCGGCGATTCTGCAGAAGAACGACCGACGGGTTCAGCGCTGGCCGAGCACAGCGTCGCTGACGCGACGCCGGTGCAGCGAGGCGTTACCCCATGCCGGCATCAGCGCCCATGCCTTCTTCATGAACAACTGCAGGTCGCATTCCCACGTGTACCCGATGGCGCCGTGCACCTGCAGGGCACTGCGCGCTGCCTTCTGTGCCGCCTCGGACGCAAGCGCTTTGGCCATGCTGACGTCGCGTGAGCGGGTGTCAGCGCCGGTGGCGTGTGACCACGCAGCCCGGTATACCGCAGGCCGAGCGAACTCCACCTTCAGCAGAGCATCGGCCATCAGGTGCTTCACGGCTTGGAACGAACCGATGGGCTGGCCGAACTGGCGGCGGTCGCGGGCGTAATCGCCGGCGATGGCCAGCATTCGGGACGACAACCCGAGCAGATAGGCAGCCGAGGCCAGGGCACCCGCATCGATGACCTCATTGAGATCGACCGCCAGGAAATGCCCGCCGGAGTCGGTGCCGGAAAGCGTGGCCAGACGGCGGCCGTGATCGATGCCCTCGACGGATTCGGTCTGCAGTTGGGCGGTCTCGAGCGCCCGGACCGACTGGTGGTCGGCCAGCAACACGAGCGCAGCCACGTCGGTGTGGGGCACATACCGCTCGCCCATCAGCGCCGCCGTGACGGCAACGGATCCGTCGGCGACGCCACTGGCCCAGGTGGTGCCGCGCAACGCCAGTGCGCCGACGGTCATCGTCTCGAACACCGGGCCGGGAACCGCTGCGCGCCCGAGTTCCTCGACGAGCAGGACCGTATCGACGAAGTCTCCGCCCATCCCACCGTCTGATTCGGGCAGCATCATCGACAGCACGCCCATGTCGGCCAGGCGCGCCCACACGGCAGGGTCGTGGCCGGTGCCGGACTCCCACACGCCGCGCAGGTGCGCGGCAGTGAACTCGCGTTCGAGCATCTCGCGCAGGCCGGCAGCGAACTGTTGCTGGTCGTGATTGAAGCTGAACTTCACGGTGTCACCCTCATCCTCTGGGCAGGTTCAGGACGCGGTCAGCGATGATGTTGCGCTGGATCTCGTTGGTACCGGCGTAGATGGGACCGCTCAGGCTGAACAGGAAACCGTCGACCCATCGTTGATGGGCGCCGTCCATCCGTTCGGCGTCGGGACCGAGCAGTTGCAGCGCCAACTCATGGGCCCGCACGTCCATCTCGCTCCAGAAGATCTTGTTCAGGCTGGACTCGCTCCCGACATGGCCACCCTCGAGCAGCTTGGTGACCGTCATGTAGGTGTGCAGGCGATAGCCCTCGGCCTGCATCCACAGGTCGGTGACGGCGTCGCGCATGGTGTCGTCGTCGGGGTCGCCGATCCTGATCCAGAGCTTGATCAGCCGCTCGACCGCCACGTTGAAGCGTGCCGGGCTGCGCAGGCTGACCCCCCGCTCGAAACCGGCCGTTGCCATGGCCACGCTCCAGCCGTTGCCCACCCCGCCCAGGGTGTTCTCGACGGGCACGCGGACGTCGTCGAAGAAGATCTCGGCGAATCCGGTGTCGCCATCGAGTTGGGCGATGGGGCGCACGGTGATGCCCGGCGTGTCGAGCGGCATCAGGATGAACGTGAGCCCCTTGTGCCGGCTGGATTCTGGGTCGGTGCGAAAGATGCCGAAGCACCAGTCGGCCCAGGCGGCACGGCTGGCCCAGATCTTTTGACCGTTCAGAATCCACTCACTGCCATCGGCGCTGAGCGTGCCCTTGCTGCGAATGCTCGCCATGTCGCTGCCCGCATCAGGCTCGCTCCATGCCTGCGCCCAGATTTCATCGCTGCGGGCCATCGCCGGCAGGAACCGCGCCTTCTGCTCGGGGGTGCCCACCTCGATGATGGTGGGCCCCAGCAAGAAGATGCCGTTCTGGCTCACCCGACCGGGCGCACCACTGCGCCAGTACTCCTCCTCGAAGATCAACCACTTCAGGTAGTCGGCGTCACGGCCACCGTACTCGGCGGGCCAACTGACGGCCGACCAGCGGCCTTCGTAGAGCTTGGCCTCCCACTGGCGATGCAGTTCGAAACCCTCGGCCGTGTCGAAACTGGGCAACGGCTCGGCCGGCACGTTGGCCTCGAGCCAGGCACGGGCCTCGGCACGAAAGGCTTGTTCGTCGGGGGTCTCGGTGAGATCCATGGGCCTGTACCGTACCTGACCGACCATCAGAAGCAGGCAACCACAGCCCGGGTGCGGTGGCCGCGCCATCTCGAGGTCGCGCCTCAGCACTCGTTGGGCACAGACAGATGTGTCAGCATTCTTCGATGGGGACGCACGAGATCAGCACAACCGACTTCTCGATCGAGGAGATGAGCGCAGCGTGGGAGCAGTTCCAACGCCTCGGCGCCAGGGGGCGCGACTGGGCTGGTTGGTCGGCGTTGTTCACCGACGACGCCACCTACATCGAACACTGCCTCGGTCGTTTCCACGGCGCAGCAGGCATCCACGAGTGGATCCTCGGGGCGATGGAGCCCGTGGCCCCGATGACCTTCTCGGTCGACTGGGCCATCCTGCAGCCGCCCTACCTCGCGTTCAACATCTGGAACCACATGCCCGACCCGGCAGGGGGCGGGGCGCGCTACTCGTTCAGCAACCTGTCACTGCTCATCTACGCCGGCAACGGGAAGTGGAGTTGGGAAGAGGACTTCTATGCCCCCGACAGCGCCGGCAAGACCGTGATGGCGTGGTACGTGGCGGGCGGCAAGCCGACCATGGCGGCCGATCCATCCATCACCCATGTCACCATGGCCGCCGAACCCACCGACGATGACCGCGCCGGCGTTGCCGAGATGGTGCGGGCCTGGCGCGCCGGCACCCCGACGTATACCGCCGACGCCACGGTATGGGACCAGGCAACCGGGCAGGTTCCGTCAGCCGAGGCAGCCGCGTTCACAACGCCCGCCGATGTGGTGGTCATGGATGGCAAGCGCGCGTTCCTTCGCTGCGCCGACACGGGCGTTGCCCTGACCCACGGTGGTTCGGGCCGCATCGCCTTTGAGGAGCGTGCGCACAATCCCGCAGAAACCACGCACGAAACTGCGTGAGGCCACCACCGACGGTTCCACTCATCGACATCGGGGTGCTGCGCGACGGCGGCGACCCGGCACTCGTGGCCGCAGCAATCGACACGGCGTGTCGCGACACCGGCTTCTTCTGCATTACCGGGCACGGCATCGACCCCGATTTGATCGCCCGGCTCGATACCGCTGCGCGCCGGTTCTTTGCACTCTCCGAGGCGGAGAAGTCGGCAACGGCCATGGTGCACGGTGGAAGGGCTTGGCGCGGTTGGTTTCCACTCGGCGGCGAGGTCACCAGCGGTGTTCCCGACCGCAAAGAGGGCATCTATTTCGGCCAGGAGTTGCCCGACGACCACCCCCGCGTACGCGCCGGCATCCCGCTGCACGGCCGCAACCTGTTTCCGATGCAAGAACCCGGCCTCCGCGAGGCGGTGGTCGAATGGCTCGATGCCCTCACGGCGCTCGGCCACATCGTGATGCGCGGCGTTGCGCTCGGCCTCGGCCTGCCCGTCGAGTGGTTCCGCGAACACCTCACCGACGACCCCACCGTGCTGTTCCGCATCTTTCGCTATCCAATGGACGGCCCCGGCGAGTGGGGCGTGGCGCAGCACACCGATTACGGCCTGCTGACCCTGCTACTGCAGGACGACTGTGGCGGTCTGCAGGTGAAGAGCAGAGATGGGTGGATCGACGTAGCGCCGATCCCGAACACGTTCGTGTGCAACATCGGCGACATGCTCGAACGCATCACCGGCGGCCGCTACCGGTCGACATTGCACCGGGTACGGAACACCAGCGGCCGTGACCGCCTGTCGTTCCCGTTCTTCTTCGATCCCAGCTGGGACGCACGTGTGCAGCCGTTACCACTCGAACCCGACGCTGGGCCCGACGCTGGGCCCGACGCTGGGCCCGATGCTGGGCCCGATGCCCCGTCGGCGGGCCAACGCTGGGACGGCCGCAGCGTGTTTGACTTCGACGGCACCTACGGCCAGTACCTCACTGCCAAGGTCAGCAAGGTCTTTCCTGATCTCGTTCATGTACTCTGACGCCGTGTCAGAGACCCTCTCCCGAGTTCCGATCGTCGATGGCTGGTTCACCGACGACATCCACGCCCCCACCCTCATCGGCTCGAGGTGCGCGCTGTGCGGCACCTACGTGTTCCCGCCGCGCAGCGGCGACTGCCCGAACCCCCGTTGCGATTCCACCACGCTCGACCCCACTCCCTTGTCGCGCCGCGGCCGCATCTGGAGCTACACCGAGAACTGCTACGCCCCTCCCCCGCCCTACGTGGCCGCCGACCCGTACGAGCCATATGCGCTGGCCGCGGTCGAACTGGCCGACGAAGGCCTGGTGGTGCTGGGCCGCGTGGTCACGGGCATCCGCGCCGCCGACCTGAAGGTGGGCATGGAGATGCAGCTCGAACTCGATGTGTCGCACCGCGACGCCGAGCACGAGTACATGGTCTACGTCTGGGCACCTGCGACATCAACGCTGCCCGCCACTCCCGCTACGACACCCGGGGCCCACTCATGAGCAACGACCGAGACATCGCGATCCTCGGCGTGGGCATGCACCCCTGGGGTAAGTGGGGTCACGACTTCACCGAATACGGCATGGTGGCCGCTCGCGCTGCATTGGCCGATGCGAACGTGCAGTGGAACGACATCCAGTACGTGGCCGGCGCAGACACCATCCGCAACGGCTACCCG